>JBHJIV010000123.1:0-2926 GCA_050043105.1 Leptolyngbyaceae cyanobacterium
GGAAATCCCTCCGCCAGTGTAGGCATCAATGATTTTCTGTCGCAAATCCAGTGAGTATGCTTTCGGCATCAATCCTACCTACCATTGACGGTCTGTTATTATTCCTAATAAATGTACCTCGATTGATCTGAAATTGCTATAAGTTTTGTTCTGGTCTGAAATAAAGATGTGCTCGAATAAATCAACAATGCGGCCCAAATGCAGCTAAAGCTCACCAGATGAGTTTGCGTAAAGGGTTCCTGATATAAAAACACCCCTAGCATTAGTTGAATTGAGGGAGCAAGATACTGACAAAAGCCTAACGTAGCTAACGATAGCCGTTTTGCTGCGTTGTTAAACCACAGCAGTGGCATTGATGTGGCTACTCCAGCACCGATAAATAACAATGTCAGGCTGGGACTGGTGCCAAAACTGCCAGTACCTGTTGTGCTCCAGTAAAAAATCATTAACAGTGCGACAGGCGTCATTAGCGCTGTTTCTATCGCTAACCCCACCATTGGCGACACTGCTACAATCTTGCGCAATAACCCATAGAGCGCAAAAGTGCCTGCTAACGCCAAGGCAATCCATGGAACTGCGCCAAACTGCCAGATAAAATAGGTCACCCCAACAGCTGCTAGTGCCACAGCTATTTGTTGCCCTCGATAAAGTCTCTCTCTCAATACAACAAACCCTAGCATCACCGACACTAACGGATTGATAAAGTATCCCAAGCTGGTCTCGACCACCCGATCTGTATTCACACCGTAAATGTATAGGCCCCAATTAACGCTTAGTAATAAGGCTGTTGCCAATAGCCCAAATACCTGACGGCGGGGTAGCTTGCGTAACTCTGATAATCGTTGCTGCAGGGTCAAAATTACACCTAAAAATACAAGCGACCACAGCATGCGATGACTCAACACCTCAAGTGGCGAAGCTGAGCTAAAAAACTTCCAGTAGATTGGGAGCAACCCCCAAGAGCCATAGGCAAGAATGGCATAAAGTGGCCCAGTTTTTGTATTCACAGATTGAACCTGGTAGACGATGCAATTTGCGCTTGAGCAAACGGTGTTCAAAAGCGCACCTAACACTAGCAGCTAGCTATTTTGACCACCATCGACACCATTGATAGGGTTCTACAAATAATTAAAAAGATGTAAACTTTTACAAAGTATCGACCTTAAGAGGTATTCCTATGGCCTCCGGATTTGGCAAAGCTAAACCTAAACCCCAGGTGACTGAACGCACCAAACGCCGTCAGGAAGCCTCTGGTGAGATGGATAAGCGGCGAGCTTCCGGTGACCCTGAGTTTGAGGTACACATCCGCATTAAGGATAAAAAGCAGTGGTATCCAGTTGGTGTGATTGCTGTAAAGCGTTCATCTGACATTTCTCGAGCCATTTTTGCAAGCGAAGAAGACCTGCTGCAGGGGGCATTTCGGATTTACCCCATTCTGCGAAAAAATAAGACTAATCTGGAGTACGGCTATCGGGTAAAAGAATTTAAGGATGAGCCAATTACTATAGCAGTACCCCCAAAACCTGGTATCGCAGGTGGTGTGCAGGCCATTGCTGATGGGCTAAAAAATAGTGTCTCCGGTCTATTTAAGCGGTAGTTAATTGGACGAAACGCAAAGCCAGATACAGTCTGTTATTCCCCGGAGGATAGGCAATGCCTGCCCTCCGGCTTTTAATGGGGGCTGGATATATTGCGATCGCACAACCCCTAATTTATTAAGCTGCATTCCCCAGCAGCCAGTTACCGTTCTCGACTACTACACCCACCACTATCGTCATTCAGACCGTGTCACCTGGCAAACCCGCATTGCATCAGGCCAGGTTTTCCTCAACAACCAGCCCATAACGCCTGATGCTCATCTCAACCCTGGGCAATGCCTTAGCTACCATCGCCCCCCGTGGCAAGAACCCCCAGTTCCGCTAGATATTGCCACTATCTACGAAGATGACGTGCTGCTAGTCGTTAATAAACCATCAGGCTTACCCGTTTTGCCCGGTGGCAATTTTTTGCAGCACACTCTGCTACGGCAGCTCCGTCAGCGCTACCCAACAGCTGCCCCCATCCATCGGCAAGGACGAGGCACTTCGGGCATTATGCTGCTGGCCAAAACTAAGGCCGCCCGTGCTCACCTTAGCCAGCAAATGCGTCAGCGTCGCTTGGGTAAAACCTATCGTGCTCTAATTGGCCCAGCGGACTTACCTGACCACTTCACCATCAGTCATCCTATCGGCAAAATTCCCTACCCCCATCTGGGCGATATCTTTGCGGCAACTCCAGACGGTCTCCAGGCCCAGAGCAACTGTAGCGTGGTCCAGCGTCGTACTGATGCCACGCTGCTAGATGTCACTATCCTTACTGGCAGGCCCCATCAGATTCGTATTCATCTAGCCACAATGGGCTATCCATTGCCGGGCGATCCGCTCTATGTCGCTGGCGGACAACCCCATCCAGACAGCACAGCAATTCCCAGTGACTGTGGCTACTGGCTCCATGCCCATCAACTTTCATTTATTCACCCTACAGGCAAGGCTATGACGCTCACCTGTGAGCCGCCACCACAATTGCTACCGTAGAGATAGGCAAAGGTTCGCTCTACCGCTACTATTTTTCAGGGAGTTTGTAAGTTTTGAGTGTTAAGTGTTGAATTGTGAGTTGCCTCAGGCAGAAGATTTTATCTGGATGGAGCCTGTTTAACCCCAAAAACTTAAAACTAAGAACTCAAGACTCTTCCCACCGACCCCTATTGCTCTTTCCATTTCACAATGACCGCCTCTACCTATCTCCGCATTGAAAAAGCCTCCATGGGGGAATAGGGAATTCCCTCGGCAGCCTACTGCGGTATTCAAACTCTGCGGGCGGTGGAGAAGTTTCCGATCAGTGGTCTAAAGCCGTTACCCACCTATGTAGATGCGTGTTTGCTGATTAA
>JBHJIV010000124.1:0-9113 GCA_050043105.1 Leptolyngbyaceae cyanobacterium
TACGAAAATCGGAGCGCTCATGGAGTCCTGTGGCGTATTCAAAAGGGGTATGCGTGGCCCGTTTGCAATCGCCTAGCTGAGCTAACACCCATAGCATCTGATGATGAACTTGCTCTGCAGGAGAATGCCGTTTCAAGCCAAGTCTCCGTTGCCAACGTTCCAATCCTTGAACACCTAGCCACCCTAAAAAGCCTACTCCGGTCAACGCGACTATCCACCAGAGAAAACTTAGCCAGCCCTGGCCATTAAAGCGTGTCAAAAACCGTAATATTGCCGTAATTACCAGCACTATCACCTGAAAACTTCGCTGGATAAACTGGGCGACTGGTGTCGGTAGGGTTCCTGCTAATATTCGCCACAGCTGACGTAGCACACTAAAGGGGCTTGGCCCATTACCTTCAGGAGAGAAGAGCAGCTCATTGGGAATCGGATTAAAGTAAAACCAGCCTTGACCTGGGAAGAAAACCTCGGTGAGGGCATAGGCATCAGTATTGCGAACAATGTAGAAACCGGTGAACGGGTTAAACTGGCCTGGTCCAAACCCCGTGGCTAATCGAGCCGGAATCCCCACAGACCGAAGCATCATTGTTAGCACCGTTGAGAACTGATCGCGGGTACCCCCTTGATACTTAAACAAGAAGGCACTGACCAGGTCTTCACCCTCTTCAAAGTAAGGTAGGTCAGTCTCAATCGTGTAATTTTGCTGCAGCACCTGGGCTAAAAAAGCAGCTTTTTCGTAGGGGGTTTCCAGGGGCCCTTCGGCAGTAGCTAACCAACGCTCTGTCTCGGTGCGAATGCGATCGCGAATATCTTCGGGTATTTGCAAATAATGCCGCTGAATTGTCTCGCTGTAGTTGGTGGAGCTTTGATTAAGTCGCTCAGGGTCGCGCACAGGCACCCTAGACACGACAGTGTAGGTCAGACCCTCCGGTAGCAGCCCGGCAGGACGAATAGCACCTTCAGGGTCTACCGCTAACTCATCGGCTGGGAAATAGATGGATTGGGGGGAATATAGTACAGGCACCAGGTTTTGAAAGTCCTGCACCATGGTGTAGGTTTGGACAACTTCCCGCGTATTCCCCAGCACTTGCAACGGAATGGAAATAAATCGATAGGACAGGGGTGAGCGATTGAGATCTACCAAACTTTCGCTGCGAGTAGCGTCCCAACCCTGTCCTGTATACTCATCAAAGGCCATAACTCGCCAAAAACCAGCGCGTTGCGATCTCACCCGCATTACCACCTGCGGTTCTAACTCACCCCTAAGGTTTTGATTGATCCGGCGATTAAACCCATAGTAAAAGTCTGGACTAACCCGTCCTGGGCCACTTTCTGGGCTACCACCCGCCCCGCCAGTAGCCTCTTCATCAGTGGTACCACCCTCGTTATTGCCACGGCTGACATAACCGGGGTTAAAAATTTGTCGATCCTGAGCATCACCGGTCACATCAATGCTGCCACTCACCGGAAATGTCTGCAGCTGATATCCCGGTAGTCTTGGCATGGCGATAAAAATCACCAGACCTAAGGCAATCACCACACCAACAATACTGCCAAGCTGGCGCAACGGTAGCCCCGTCGACACCTGCCGCCAGTCCAGTAGCCCTAACCGAGAACGGTAGTCTAAAACCAGTACCGGCAGTGCTAGCAACAAGAACACCAGCAAAAACGGCCCAAATACTAAGGTTTGGCTGATAGTAGCCGCCACCCCAATCAAGACTAGACCAATCATCATGGAATAGCCCAGATCTTTGCGGCGTGGCAAATCAAAACTGTGAAGTACCTGCAGATGAATCAGCAGCTCCGCTAGCACAATCCGCGTATCGCCAGGCACCTGTAACATTCGTCCCAAAAAAATTGCCAGGGCCACTAACATCCCCAGGGCAATTAGAAACTTGGCAGCAACATTACGGCGACGACGACTGCGCCAGCTCCAATAAGCCCCTGCCCCACTTAGCGGAATGGCCAACAGATTCCATACAGAAGTGTCAGTAACCCCAGAAGCAGCAACACTCAGACTGCCGATTCCCACAGTCACTAAACATTGCACCAGCACCCGCAGCATGATGGAATCTTCAGACACAGATGGCGGCAGGGCCGATAGCCGCTGCCGCCAACGCGATATTAAACCCGAGGTTCGGGATTTAGAACGGGGATAAACCATGCTGAACAAGCTAACCAGTACACATCAGCGTGTAGCTATCCTAGCCTGCAGATGAATCCACTACCATGACTGAAAAACGTAGAGGTCTCTGACAATCATTATCTAGAGAAACCTCTAAGGAATATGAATCGCCAATTACAGGAGCCGTCTGTGCTAACGTCAGCATTCCGGCTTCAGGGCGAGATGCCTGACTATCTGCATCATTACCCACCAGCTGAATACTGCCGCCAGCAGGCATAGTCGCATTGATAATTAGGACCGCGCCTGTATAGTTCACATTCACATTGACCACCCCTTGAGGAGTTAACCAGTCCCGATTAACCGTAGACTCTGTCGTTGAAACCGTTAAAGCCAGGGCAGACATGATTTCCATCGAAGCCAGCATAGTCAGGGCAATTTGCTGCTCTGGAGTTGCTTGCTCGTATCCACCTGCCAGATTTTCAACTTCTTGCAGGGTAGCTTCCTTCAAGGTTGGGTCCCGATAGGCCGGAGTCAGTACAATATTTGCAATGGGTTCTAGTGCTTCCAACGAGTCTGGAAACATAGATCCCACAATCTTGACAAGCTTGACGCCTTCTTTCTGCGTAGACTGAGCCATGCTCTGGCAGCGGTCTAGTAACGTGTGCAGAACAGCTTCAGGCAGCTTGCTAGAAATACTAAACTGCAGTGGATTTTCAAGCCAAAGACGGCTAATAGGCTGAGCATAGGCAGGCACGGGTATCTCAGTCGGATACTCACGCACCACTGCTTCCCATGGAAACAGTGGGGGTCGATTAGCAAATTCCGTTTGGAAACGGTTTTTTAAAAGTGTGTGGAAACGATCTTGCACAGTGGTTTTATCTCCGAAGTTAAACGACTGACCCGTTTCAAATAAAAAGTCAATTGATACAGCGTCAGATCCGACTTCAGATGCACAAACTGCTGATGGGTTGGATCTTGTCGGTAGGGTAGGCTGATTCCCTGACACAGGGGACGCCGAGCGGTCAAAAGTTAAAAACTCTAGCAATAAGCGCTTCAAATTTTCTGACTCACTATTCATGATTCAATACCCCTGATCCGGATGATAAAACCGAGAGTGTAAAAAATTTAGCTCGGTTGTCTGCACACTAAGACGAGCCACTGGCAAATCGTCAGCTAACTGATAGATTACGCAATTCCCACGCCTGTTCAAGCAGTTTAGACCAATGCTTTCTAATTTGAGTCAGGCTTAACCCGAGCGCTTGGGATATATCTGTATCCGAAAGCCCTTGTTGCTTAAGCTGCAGCAATTTAGCCTGGCTTTGATCCATTTTTTCGTGTAGGTGATCCCACTGTTGAGGCGTCAATCCCAGATTTTTTTCTAACTCAATACCTAGCCATTCGTGTACTAATTCCCAATGATGAGTCAAGGCAAACCGTAGCAAATGATACTTAAAGCGTTGCTGTAAGTAATCCCGTTCACGCGACGTCAATCCCAATAGAGCTTCAATTTCACTCGCTGGCAAATCCATCAGCCGCAAACTAAAGTAATCAGCACAGTCCTCTTGCTTTTTCTCCTTGAGGTAAGTCATCAGTTCATCTACCACACGTTCGCGCAGGTTATCCTCTGGCTGTGTGTCAGACTGTAGCAAGATTTCCTCTCTTAGCCGCTGCACTGGCGCATTTTTCCAGCTCTGGTCATCATCATTGGCAGCTTCGGTAGCTTGCTCAATGTCTACGGCAGTTTCGGGAGGTTGCTGCTTAGAAAAAGTCTGAGCCCGCAAAATAATGAGCTGTTGGCTACGGCCCCGCCTTAGGGGGATACGACGCTTGCCATAGCGCTCAGTAAACGCCATGTATTCAGCTAGCTCTAGCGCGGTGCGGGGCTGAAAATTAGCCTCCTTTTGGTTCTCTCGACGGAAGGCGTTGATTGCCTCGCTGTAGAAATTTTGTAGAAACTCTTCAATCAGGGAAAGACGAGCCTGATAGCTAGTTTGAGCATATGGAACTGAAATATAGCGATAGATAATGGCACTCAGAGTACTATGCAGCTCGATTCGCCCCCGTTCGGAGCTAAGTTTGTAATAGCGAATGCATTGGTCAACTCGATGATTAGCGAGGTTAAATGCCCAACTTTTTACATCTCCAGAATCCTGAATGCGTTGGCTTTCAGTACATATACGAAGCGATTCACTACAGATGCGTTCGGCAACAGCCTGACAGCTTCTTTCGGAGGTTCTGGTCGCTTGCTTGAGCAACTGCAAAACTTCTTTATTCAGTGCTTCTACGAGCGTTGTGGACGTTTCCTCAAGCATTTGCAGCGTTGTCATTAGAGCTAGCGCGTCCCAGGCATTACCTCACCTGAGCATAGACAGTTTTCCGCACGTTCTAACAAAAGTCAGTAATTTTCACGAAACTATCAAAAAACTCGGATGGATATCGAAAAACAAATTCAAATTTTGATTGATGAAGCTCCGGATCAAACAACGGGGCAAGCAATTTCGTTGGTGGCCCCCCTACTTAAAGAAATCGCAGGGCAACTCCCAAATCAAATATATTACGTCGTTCAATCTCTGGGGCAGGGATGGGTAATGACCACACTACGCGGTCGGCAAGATCCCAAAGCAACTAAAACAGTAATCTATGCATATCCATCTTTATCCGCTGCTGCCATCGGTGCAGCGGATAATCCACAAATGATGGCTCTCCCCCACCCAAGCACTCACTTACTGTTTCAGCTGCTGTCGCTCAAGCAGGTAGACAGCATTATTTTTATGCAGGAGAAGGGCAAGGGCCAAGGTGTGGAAGTATTAAGGACAATGCTGGAGCAGGTAATGCGATCGCAGCTACAGCAGCTTAAGGAAAAAGGAGAACCCCCAACGGATATTGCGTAGGGAGGAGTTTGGAGTTTGGAATCCTCAGTTTTGCTTCTCCGCTTGATTAGCACGATCAAGCGGGAATCAGTTAACCAGGCCCTTTAGCCTAAATTGATTCCGCCAAACTCAAAGTTAATAACTCAAAACTTACCCAGCCTCAGTTACAGGCTTCCTTTGTTACCTTATGGCGATACTCAAACATGTCCTGCAACCGCTGCAGCACAAACCAACCGATCATTGGCTCACTGGCCCATTCCATCGGCAAAGTAAACGTAATATCGTCAGTTAGCCTTGTTTGTTCGCCCTCGGGCTCAAACCGATGGCGATGGGTCCAAGCATCCAATGGACCGCTTGCTTGGATATCGGTAAATAGACGATTGGGTTCATATTCATCGGTGTGACGAGCAACCCAGACCACGGGAATTGGCCCTAGCCACAGCCGAAACTCACTGACAGCACCAGGGCCAAGGCCACCTTCTCGGCGGACAGCTTCGACAGGTTGCCAGGGAGGTGTGAGCAGATTGAGGATGTCGGAACGTTCATGGAAACGCCAGACCGTTTCGGGGGAAGCGGCAATTAGACTGGTGTGTTGAAATGTGGTCACAGCGTAGGGCCTCTCCTTATGGATATCCAAAGTATCACGCGTCAAATGGATATCGGATCGCCTGGGTCTCAGTGAACCATTCATTGTGGATGCCGTCTACGCCAACTGTCAAAAGGCACCTTTGGCCACATCTGGAATGTTTCAGGTTTGATCTAAGGGATCTGAACCAGTCTTTCCTGATAGAGGGCAAACTATAGCCAGTTGATCACGCATGGAGATATGAGGTTGATTCGAGGGCAGTTCAAAGCATGGAAATGGTTTCTGGCACTGGGCTTCATCGTTAGCCTAATCGGATTGGTGCAACCATCAGGACAAGCTATCTTAGTTAAGGAAGTACCCAATCCCCAAACGATTAGTGGCACCTGGATCACTGACATGGCTGAGCTGATTAGCCCAGATAGTGAGATAAAGCTCAACCAGATGATCACTGATCTGGAAACTGCAAATGGGGCAGAAATTGCAATTGTTACCGTATACAACACCCAGCCATCTCCCACACCTAAAGCATTTGCGACGGAATTATTTAATACCTGGGGCATTGGTAAACAGGGTGAAAACAATGGTGTTCTCTTTTTAGTATCTAAGGATGAACGTCGTACGGAAATTGAGACGGGCTCGGGCTTAGATAAGCGTTTGCCCATTACAACAGTGAAGAAAATTTTGCAGCGTCAGATCACCCCTCAATTTAAGGTGGCTAACTTTGACGCTGGCATTGTAAATGGAACTCGAACGCTGATTGCCACCATTGAGGCAAAACCGTGGAGTATTCAGGATTTACCTGGAAGGAGAACTGCGATCTCACTCCTCTTCGTCTCCATTGCCCTTTGCGCTCAGCGAGTGGTCGAGCACAAAACTGCCGCCGGACTTCAACTATCTCCCAGGCAAGAACACTCCCTACCCGCCATTAATCGATGGCAGCGTTGGATTTTTTTAGGAATACGCTGGCTCGCTGGCAATCAAATATTTGCAGAGCAACTACCAACATTGCAGAAACTCGAAGAGAGCTATACTAACGGTCCAACATCCAAAAACTGGTTGCAAACGCATCGCTACCCCAAGATGTTTCCTGAGGTATTTGACAAGAACACACCCACACCACAGGAACTTGAGCGGGCGCATATCAAAAGGCTGGCATCCATCAGCTGGCTACAAGTTCATCACTATCCTAGACAGTTGACAAACCATGGTCTGAAACTAATGCTAGTTGGCATCAGTCTGGGCATAGGTATCATCAGCATGTTGCCCCGCAACAGCTTTACGTTGTTCTTGATGATGCCTGTCTACCCGCTTGTTTGGCTGGGATGCGAAATGTGGGCATGTACACGCTGGGCTAAACGATTGTTTAGTGAGTCAGATGCCGAACAGGCAAAGCAGGAGATTCTTGGCAAAATTGGCTGTGTCTGTTTTGCTGTGACAGCTGTTTTTATGCTGGTGGGGCTCTTTACCCCTAAGATCGCCGTCGGCGTCGTGTCAGGCATCATTTTCACCTGTGCTGGTTTGGTGCGCTACATCAGGCTGAATCCGCTTAATAGCCAACCGGTTGTCTGTAATGACTGTGCAAGCACAATGGAAAAATTGTCACCGACACAGCTAGAGTGCCACTTGACCAAACCCCAAACGATTGAAATGGGTCTAAAAAGTGTAGTTTACGAAGGCTGGCACTGCCCCAACCACGGCACTAAAAAACGAGAGCATAGTTTAGACTGCCATCTAATTTCTTACCTTGTCACGGATAATGCCATTGGCCATTGCACAACTTGCAAGGCATTGACGGTTGACGTCACTACCATCGTGAAGAAGCCAGCAACGTCGGCGTTGCCGGGTTGTAAGGTTGTTACTCAGAAGTGTCATTGTTGCGATCTCACCACCCAAACCGAAGAACTTATTCCCAAACGACCTGTCTCTCGTCGTCAGAGTAATAGCAGCTATACCAACAGCTACAACCACACCAATAGCAGTTACCACAGTAGCGATTCTGGTAGCTCAGCCGACAACACCAGCGATGGCGGATTTGGCGGCGGGTCTAGTGATGGCGGTGGCGCAGGCGATAGCTGGTAAAACAGTTAAATTGGCTTGATCTCTTAAAACAACAAAAAGTATCGCTGGCCATAGGTAACTCTTCTGCTGGTTCACAGCTATGTGAGCAAAGATATATTAGCAACGTGCCCAGTAAAAATGAGACTTAAATTATAGAGAAACTACTCTACTCTCAAATCACTAAAGCTGTCACTGAATGAGAAAAGACTCTAGTAAACTCTCTTTTAAAACAGGAAGTATCGTTGAGCCATGGGTAGCTCGTCTGCCGGTTCACAGGTAAGCAGTTGTCCATCAGCGCGTACTTCGTAGGTTTCAGAGTCAACCTCCATCGTCGGCTGGTAGTCATTTAGCTTCATATCAGCCTTGCTTAGATTGCGACAGCCACTCACCGCAACAGTGGTTGTTTGTAAACCAATTTGGCTAGCAATGTCAGCATCAGCGGCAGCCTTAGAAATAAAGGTGAGAGATGTGCTACCAATAGCACCACCAAAGCTACCAAACATAGGTCGCATATGAATTGGCTGCGGCGTTGGAATGCTGGCATTTGGATCGCCCATCTGTGCCCAAGCGATGACGCCACCCTTAATCACAATCTCCGGCTTCACCCCAAAAAATGCAGGTTTCCAAAGACAGATATCGGCTAGCTTGCTTTCTTCAAGGGAGCCCACTTCGTGAGCAATACCGTGGGTAATAGCCGGATTAATTGTGTATTTAGCCACATAGCGCTTGGCCCGATGATTGTCATTACGCTCAGAATCTTCTGCTAGAGCACCACGCTGTACTTTCATCTTGTGAGCCGTCTGCCAGGTACGAATGACAACTTCGCCCACTCGCCCCATCGCTTGGGAGTCTGAGGCAATCATGCTAAAGGCCCCTAAGTCATGGAGAATATCTTCGGCTGCAATCGTCTCTCGGCGAATACGAGACTCGGCAAAGGCAACATCTTCAGGAATACTAGGGCTCAAGTGATGACACACCATCAGCATGTCTAGGTGCTCATCTAGTGTATTGCGAGTGTAGGGGCGCGTGGGATTAGTGGATGATGGCAGCACATTGGCCTCACCGCAGACTTTGATAATATCGGGCGCATGCCCGCCACCTGCACCTTCTGTATGATAAGTATGAATCACACGATTCTTAAAGGCTGCAATGGTGTTTTCCACAAATCCAGCTTCGTTAAGGGTATCGGTATGGATCGCCACCTGCACATCAAAGTCATCGGCTACCCCCAGGCAAGTATCAATCGCCCCTGGTGTGGTTCCCCAGTCTTCGTGGAGTTTGAGTCCCATCGCCCCAGCTTGAACCTGTTCCACCAGACCTTGAGGCTGAGCGCTGTTACCTTTTCCGAGAAACCCTAGATTCATCGGAAAGGCATCTGCAGCCTGAAGCATGCGGTACATATTCCAAGCTCCTGGTGTACAGGTAGTCGCATTGGTGCCTGTGGCAGGCCCGGTACCGCCGCCGATCATGGTTG
>JBHJIV010000125.1:0-6384 GCA_050043105.1 Leptolyngbyaceae cyanobacterium
TGATTACTACCCTGATGAACTATCAGGGGGACAGCGACAGCGGGTTGCGATCGCACGAGCCCTGGTCAGTCATCCCAAAATTGTCCTGGCCGATGAACCCACAGCCGCCCTAGATAAACAATCAGGCCGAGACGTGGTGAATATTATGCAGCGTCTGGCCAAAGAACAGGGCTGTACTATTTTGCTAGTTACTCACGATAATCGCATTCTCGACATTGCCGATCGCATTCTCTATATGGAAGACGGGCAGTTAAAACCGAACCCTGTTGTCGCTTAAGGTCTATATGCGCTTTTCATCTAAGTTTCAGATGATGCAGTCAGATGCTCATAGCCTCCTAGCCAACAAAGCCAGATCACGACAGGAACCCAGTGGATTAATATAGGGGGCCATGCAGAGCCCGTCGTCTTATACGCCAGAGTACAAGCCAGCCCAATTAGTGTGGCCTGGATTAGAAAACTCGGCGTAAAAAATAGAGGGTTACCAGCTTTGTACAACGTTAGGGCATTGAGGGGATGATAAAGCAGGAACAGCAACAGGCTAATGCCTGCATAAAGCCACCAGCTGGTTAAAGAGACTGTTTTACTTGGATGAGGTACAAGTAAGATCCGAAAAATAATCTCTTCGAGAAAAGCCGGAACCCCAAAAACCTGTGCACTAATCTGCAACCAATTGTCGACTGGAGAATTCCAATGTAGAAAGCGAGAGATACTACCAATCCCCAGGGCTAACAGCCCATACAACACGAAAATGCCCGCAGCTACCATCCAACCGTGTGGCGTTGGTAGAGTAGTCAGAGCAATCGTAATACGCTCCCATAGAATATTCAGCATACTGCTGGGTTCAAAGGCCATACCATAAACCATTTACACTTAACTCTCACTGCAGCCATAGTCAGCAAGAACCGTTCCGGCACTGGTGTCATAAACCAAGATACCTTCAGTCATGTCATCGAGCTGCCCTACCAATCTGCCATCCTGATTCCAGATGGCAGATTGACCAACGCTCTCAAAGTCATCACTGGGTCCCAAACAGTTGGACATGAGTACGGGCATTGAGTGTTTCTTGGCGATAGTCGGATAGTGTTTGAGTGCCTTAGCGACCCCACGGTCAGGTTTTGCAACACTGGCAATGTAGATATTAGCACCTTTGTCAGCCGCTCTATCAGCATGCTCAGGCTGTAGTGATTCGTAGCAAATGGCGGGCGCAATCTTCTCTTGATTGATTGTTAAAACAACCTCTTGCTGCCCGCAGATAAAATAGGGAACTTCGTCTGAGTGTAATAGCTGTTTTGAATACGTTTGTCGGGGTTGATGTGGTTGAAAAATGATCATACTGATCAAATCACCAGCGTTGCTCTTAGTTGGCATCCCTACGCCAATGGTAATGCCAGAGCCATCGCTCATGGTTTGGAACTCATCAAACCGCTCATCATCTTGAGTTGTTGCCAGCTCTTTAGCCAGTGTCGGTTCGTATCCCGTTATCGAGAGTTCTGGGAAAAAGATTACATCTACCTGTTTAGCAACAGCTGAGGCAATAACTGTTTTATGAATAGCAATATTCGTATCAACGTCCCCTTTGATAGGTTTAATTTGTGCTGCACAGATTTTCATAAGGCGGTCTCGTTGAAATCTTTGTAACTCCAAATTTTACTCATCATAGTTCAAAGTCAAGATTTACGGGTTCCGTGGGAATATGAACGTCCGTTGTCAGTTCAGTAGTGGGGACATCTAGACCAACAGTTTCAAAGTTTAGACAGTCACACCACACTCGACCAGGACCAGCGAGTAAAATGCCAAACGCGATGCGATCGCTAGCATCGGGGACATCCAGCACTACCGTATATCGAGTCCAGTCAGTGGTGCCTGTAACAGAGCGATTCTGCATATTATCAAAGCTTAGTATCTGTCGGTTGGCCCCATCGACTCGCATCCACAGACCTGCCCAGCTTTCAACAGTCTCTGTTTTAAGATAGCCAGACAGCTGTAATCGCTGTCTGCGATAGTCATCGGCCTTAAATGACTGCATCAGTGTACCAAAGCCGTCTGCCTGTGGCGATTTAGACTGTATCAGCGCACTACTAGAGCCGCTGTAGACCACAGTGGCATCGAGTCTGACGTCATAATCGTGGGGACGAGACCCGGCCACATGCCAGCCCTGGGGAACCAGGGTGGAGGTGTCGGTACCGTTAGTCTGGAGTTTGCGATCGCTCGGTTTAGTAAAATCTTCCTCCATCAAAATCAAGCCAAACACACTAAAGCAGAGAGTGAGGCTTTGCTTATCCACCCCACCCTCACGATTTAAAACTTTAGCCACAGTAATGGGCGCTAAGCCGCTACACTGGCTGAGTTCCTCAAGGGTGTAGCGATCGCCGTCATTATCCCAAATCTCAGCTTTATGCTTAGCCGTTTGCAGCTTTTGCAACCCTACATTAGTTAAAACCATCCCACGTTTTCGGGTTAGGCGCTGTTGTGGCATCTTTAGAAAGTCTCAAATGATAAATTGGCAGGTGACTCTGTTAGCTGTCGTGCGCTAGATGACTCTTCAAGACTCATATTCGTTGTTGGCGTAGTATCTCCACAACTTCAGATTGAAGATTGTCCATCCAAACTTGACCATTCCCTGCCAGCAATAGACCAAACGCAATATTGTTGCTTTCAACTGGTATATCTAAAACAATGTCATAGGTTTGCCAATCAGTAGTCCCCGAATCGCTCGCTCTTCCATGTTATCAAAGCTCAATACCTGACCTGAGGCAAGGTTTTAAACATTGACTTAAGGGAGCCCCAGGCGTCAGGCTTTATGACCAATTTTGCTCTTCAAAAATCCGTTAAGCAACAACCTCACAATTTAAGTTTTATAGTTTGATTTTTCTGCAAATATCAGTTCAGGAGATAGATAATCGACCCTACATTCCTCCAATAATTCTCTCCAAACTTGCCTTCATCACTCCATTACTCTGTCCCGACACCGAAAAGGCCAGCGCCTCCCGATATACCCGCTGCGCCGGATGGTCTGCAAAATTCGCCGCTCCCCGCGACACAACCACAGCCCCATGACCACACCGCACTGCCAGCTCAATCGCCCAGGCCCGCAGCTGCAACCGATCCTCCGATGGATTCTCCAACGTCCCATAGGTGGCATGCCGACATTGACTTACCTCATTCTGTAATCTCTTATAGGCTGCACCAACTTCAGAGATCCCAGATGACTGAGCCTTTTCCAAAATATCTAACCCAGCCTGCGCACAGCCCAGTGCAAAAAAATTATGCGTCAGCGGATACCCCATATCCGCCCTCTGAATCCACCCCACAGGCTTAATATCCAAAACCAGCTCCTCAGATGCAAACCAATTTTGTAACGTCGCCGTCACCGTTTGCGTTGATCCTAACGCCGCCAGCTCCATCGGCTCACTAAAGTTAAGACAGTCCTCTGTTGCATAAAACGGAGCCAACACAAAAACCGCTCGCCCATCCGGTAGCTGCGCGGCTAACATCCAATGTTCAAAAATTCCAAACCCCGTAATCCAGGGCACTGTACCCGTAAATAGATACCCACCAGCCGTCTCCTTGGCTACAACAGGCTGTTGCACCCGACGTAAATGAGAGAACCCCACACCCAGACCGATACGACCTGCGATCGCACCCCCTAAATACCTCTCTTTTAACTCCAGATTGTCAGAATTTACCAACTCCTGAACACATCGCTGATGCTGACTTTGCAAAAATACCAGTGCCCCAGAGTAGCGCGCCAGCTGGTCAGTAAATTGATAAACCGCCTTAGAATCCCAACCTTGACCACCCCACTCAGGTGCGACTTTAAGACCCAACAGATTATGCCGACCCAACTCTTGAAACGCCCAGTGTAAGGCTTTTGGGTCCTTATCTAATGGAGTCGTTTGAGGTGCAATAGAGGTTTGTAACAGACGCTCTACGTTGCTTATTGTTGGACTTGAAATAGCAGATGGACTCATTAAAGGCTTACTATCTGGTGAAAATGGACTCTTTTAATGTAGCTAACCAACGGTATTGCAATGCAATACCCTAAAAAAGCTTTTTAATAATATCGAGTAAGTGAGGTAAGGCTGGATGCCCCCTATCCGAACGCCAGACGATAGCAGACTCTAAGGTGGGGGCAGTTTCTACCAAGGGTCGACTCACCACACCCTGATGTTGAATCTGTTGAATAGAGGCATGAATAAAGGATACGCCAAGACCTGCTGCCACCAACCCCAAAATAGTTTGTTGCGGAAACGCCTCTTGAACAATCTTGGGGCTAAAGCCTGACTGCTGACATAGGCCAATAATGGAATCATATAAAACAGGACCTACGGGTCTGGGAAATAAAATAAACGACTCATCTGCCAAACACTGGATTGAGATGGGGGTAGGCGATTCGTTAGCCAAAGGATGAATATCTGGAAATACTGCAACCATGGGCTCTTGGTAAATCACCTCCTGTGTGAGTAAGGGTTCATCAATGGGCGGATGCAAAAAGCCCACATGAATCTCTTCTGTTAGCAATGCTTTGACCTGGTCATTGGTTTGCAAACGGTTTAGGTCCAGGTGAATATCTGGACATCTCTGTTTAAATTCACGCACGACTGTCGGCAAAATATTGTTGAGAATAGGGCCAGTAAACCCAATGGTGAGCCGACCGGCCACACCCTGGGCGACCCGTTTGGTCACAGTAACTGCGTGGTCTGCCTGAGCCAGCGTTTTTCGCGTTTCCTGCAAAAATACCTTGCCTGCTTCGGTTAGCCGAATTGTACGCTTAGTGCGATAAAAAAGCTCCACACCTAACTCATCTTCCAGGGTACGAATTTGTCGACTCAGAGGTAGTTGAGCCATGTGCACCCGCAGGGCCGCACGACCAAAATGTAGCTCTTCAGCAACTGTAACACAGTAGCGCAGAAGGCGCAATTCCATTTGAACCTTTTAGATACTAATTATGAACTAAAAATGTGTTGGACGTTCATATGAGCGTTTTCTATGGTGACACATAGAACGCTATGGAGATTCAGCAAATATGGCACTTCATCAAAAACTGGGGCGTGTGGCACTGTGTGTATGGCTTGAGGGCGTATTAGCCACTGAGGTCAGAGCTCCCGACGTGGTCGTGTCTACAACCGACACAACAGCTGAAAAGTCGGCCGCCGCTACTGAGATATCTCGCACTGATTTTCGCGTTGAGAGCGATCCGGGTATTGAAATTTTTGTTCGAGAAGTCATTCCCCAGTCAGTGTCTGCTGGAGTACCTATACTGCTGATTCACGGAGGTGGACCTGGAGGTCTGGCATCGTTTGATCTTGAGGTGCCAGACTACTCGCTAGCGGCAGACTTTGCCAAGGCCGGGCATCGCGTTTATGTGATGAATGTACGCGGCTGGGAGGCTTCGACTCGCCCCGCTGGCTTAGACGAACCCGCAGACAACAATCCGCCATTGGTGACCTCTGGGGAAGCTGTGCGCGATATCGATGCTGTGGTTGATTGGATCCGCGATCGCACGTCTCAACCGGTAGCTTTAGTGGGTTGGGCCACGGGCGGCCACTGGGCTGGCATGTACACCAGTCAAAACAACGAGGCCGTCAGTCATCTGGTGATGCTCAACAGTCTCTACGGTGTCAATGCCCCCTGGGCTCTGAGCGAGCGTTTTCAAGACCCAGATAACCCTGGCCGCTTTAACCCAGAGGGGGGTGCCTATCGCCTGGTTGACTACGATGGCTTTTTGCGAGGATGGGACAACTCAATTCCTGTTGATGACAAAACTCAATGGCGAGAGCCCGCGGTGGCCGATGCCTATGCTCACACAGCCGTTGCCCTAGACCCTACCAACACAACGCGCACACCGCCCAGTGCCCGCATTCCTACCGCCTATCGAGAAGAAAGTTTTAACCTGGCCCAAGGGGATCAATATTGGCATGCAGCAGACATTTACACCCCCACCCTCGCTATTTGAGGAGAATTAGACTTTTGGTCACGTCCCGATGATTTATTAGCCCTTGAGACAGAATTAATCAATGCCCCAGCGATAGAAATAGTCACAATTCCAGATGCCACCCACTATGTCTTTAACGACCGCCCGGAACGAGGCCGTCGTCAGTTTATCCAAGCGGTTTTAACATTTTTGTCAGATAATCCTTGCGATCGCTGATGAACCGGTCTAGAGCAATCGTCATTCAACCACCTCTCGCAGCTAAACTTATCGTCAGGATCAGCAACACCCAGATTTTTAAGCGACAGGTTTAGGAGTTACGCATTGACAAAAGCGCCATCAATAGGGTCAAGCGAAGGTAGATTCTGTTGCATGGTCCAGAATAAACTGTCGAATGACGGGCACAAACAACTGTCTCGATATCTCGTAACAGTTTTCAATCACCCCTTGGA
>JBHJIV010000126.1:0-12556 GCA_050043105.1 Leptolyngbyaceae cyanobacterium
AAGAAGAAGCCCCTCGTTTTCTGATTAGCGAGGCTGTGGGAGTTGAAGGAGTCCACCTAATTGATGACCACGGTGATAGGTTTGTCTTCGAATAACATTCTGATGGCGAGCTGGCTCCCAGAGATGTCGTCAGACGCGCTATTTTTAGTCATTTACAAAAAAATCCAGAGCAATCCGTCGTCTATCTAGACCTTCGGATGATAGAACCAGACCGAGTACGTCATCGATTTCCCAATATCATTCGTAAGTGCCAGAAATGGGCTGGGATCAATTTATTCGAAACACCCATTCCAGTTTCACCAGCCGCCCACTACTGGATGGGGGGTATTCTGACCGACTTGAATAGTCAAACGACGATTCCCCGTCTCTATGCCGTAGGGGAAAATGCCAGCACAGGTGTACATGGCGCAAATCGATTAGCGAGCAATTCATTACTAGAATGTCTCGTTTTTGGAGCACAGCTAAAGGAATTGAAACCCAAACCATCAGCGCACGTACTACAACAAGAAATCTCTAGCACTGAACTAGAAATACCACCCGAACTTGACACTTCTGTCACTTGGCTAAATCAGCATCGAATTTCCATTGGTCAATTAGTCTGGCAAAGTGCAGGCATTTCTCGTGAAGCGCATCAAATGAATGCGGCTCTCGAGCAGCTAAAAAAATGGCAAACAGAGTTCGATTCACTGTCCTTGACAAAAGTAATGAGTTATCAAAAAGAGCAGACTACCTACAGACTGCCTACTCAACTTACGTTTGAGACACTTCGCCTTTGGACAGAAACCCGAAACTTGCTAACCGTCGCCGAATTAGTGCTGAAAAGTGCCCTGTTTCGCACTGAAAGCCGAGGCGGACACTATCGCAGCGATTATCCTGAAACAGATGCTGCCTGGCAGGTGCATACGCTGATAAACAGCAATGGGTTGCACGGATCTGAGGGCATTACCTGATAGCCAGTAAATGCACTACGCTATTCATCCCTTCAATAGCAGTCACCTGATGCGTCTGATAACTTAACCGTTAACGCAGAGCTAGAACAATAATGATGGTTGCTATCAGTAAGAGCCAGAAGCCGCCCTCAGATCCTCCAGTTTTTTTCTTCTTCTTCTTTTGAGGAATATCCCGAGAAAAATCACACCAAATGCAATCCAACTTATTCCCAATATGTACAAGGGATTGTTTTTCACATTTTGGGCACTGGTGAAAGCTGTATAGATATTGACTTTCATACGAAGGCAAATCAATTACCGTAGGATCGATGTTCTTCTGAGATAGTCTGGACTTGGATAGAGTCATACCAACCGCCTTTCTTCAACCGACAGAATAATGAGCGTGAGATTTCGTCTTTTTTGACTGGAACTCTATAAATTAGGGTATGGCATGCAAATAGGCATGCATGTGCTACTGCGGTTGCTGCATGTGTCAGTTTAACCTTCCTTATCAGTAATTACCCGCGGGGGCTCTTGCCTCTCACTGTGGAACGATCTTGTGATGATTGGAGCAGTTGGCGTTATTTGCAGGGTTGAGATCGCATTGATTTCAAAGCATTACATAGATTCAAAACAGATGCTTAAAAAGTCAGCTCAAACAGTTAGCTGATAGTTGGTTGATACCCAGAGAATTGTCCTGCATAATGAACCTAGGTTATCCATATAACCTGCTAATACGCACAGATGAACCGCGCCGAACCCTCGCTTAGCTTTTGACCACATCTGTTTTTACTGAGTTTTATGGGGAGCAACAAGAGTGCACAAGCAAAGTTTTAAACAGATTCAATTTGGTCATCACTCATCCATCCCAGGATAGGAGATTTATAAAACAGCATCATTGTTTTGATGCATCCATATTTTGATGCTTGGACTGCCACATGAGCTTTGAGCGGTCCCTTATTTCGCTGGCAACCACAACATAGTTCCCTTAAAGCTTAATAACAAGCTCCAGAATGGTTCATCTCCACACAAATCCTGAAACTCTGTATCCTGCTCATCTCACCCTAAAACCAGAATATTGTAGAGAATTTCGAAGGCAAGCCATTGCACAGTTTAAACAAGATACCTATCTCGCAGGATTACATAATGCACTAAAGGGTGGTCGAGACTACGAGTTCAGCAAAGATACAATTTCCAGAATCCTTAAGGGATCGCGGGCACGAGCACGCAATGTAATCGCCGTCTGTGAGTATTTTAAGGCAGAGGTCGAAGATGCTTGTCTTGAGACCGCAGTAGAGAAGGTTGACCCTAGTCAGCAAGACCTTTTTAGACTCATACAAGAGATTCGCGCCAAAATTCAATTTAGATTTGAAGTACCGTTTGAAGGTACAAATCAAGATCAGCAAGGTCAATGGATCCGAGACAATTTTATTGAACTGAACCTAATCGAAGTCGATTTTTTACCCTCTGAATATCCAGTCAGCGATCCCAACAAACTGCTGATTGATTCTCAATCCCGAGAAGATGAGTATGACCGCATGGGTATTCGCTTACTACGCGGTAGACGGACTAACAGCAGACGAGTTTTAGAAGATCACAATAACTTCTTTGTCTATGGAGAACCTGGCTCAGGCAAAACCAGCTATCTAAAATGGCTAGCGCTTCAATGTCGAGATGGGGCGTTGCTCGAGAATCTGGTTCCTATCTTTGTTGAGATCCGGCATGTAGCAACACAAATCCACACTAATACAATACTCTCTTTTGTAGAAAAGATTTTTGAACGATGGGGCTTCTCACGTAACGATGTTCAGAAAATTTTAGACTCGGGTTCAGCCATTTTTATTCTAGATGGGCTGGATGAAACACCCTCAACGGAACACAGTTCTGTTGAAGTAATGGTTGAACAACTATTACGAGACTATGCAAACTGTCGGTTTATTTTTAGTTCTCGCTTGACATCAAGTTTTCGATCATTCGGTGGATTCCCAAAGGTAATCATCGACGAATTTCACTCAAAGAGTCAAATACCAAAATTTGTTAATCAATGGTTTAGTCAGCCTGGCAAACAACCTGAAATGGCTAAGACTATGCTCGAAAAACTTCGCTCAAAGAAGTATCAAGAAATTCGGGAGCTTGCACGGCGTCCTGTCTTACTTAAACTGCTGTGCTTTGTCTTCGAAGTAGAAGGTGATTTCCCTACCAAGCGAGTCGAAGTCTTTGCCATGGGCATTGACCGGATGACTCGTTTAACCAATCACATTGAGACGCATATTTCTAAGGCACCGAAGCTGCAGGAGCATCATATTAAGAGCATTCTCCGACGTGTTGCAAGCTACTTCTTTGTCGACTTACAATTTCAGGTTCTTTTTCCTACTAGAGACGTGGAAAGAATTATTGAGACCAATTTTGCAAGCGTCTACGATATCAATCGTGACGAAGTAGCAGCAAGCAAAATTCTAAATGGCATTGAAACTTCCAGCGGCTTACTCATACGATGGGCTCAAAATTTTTGTGCTTTCTCACATCTTACCTATCAAGAGTTTTTCACAGCTGATGATCTTGTAAGAAATAAAAAACAAACAGATATTTACAACCATATTAACGATCCACGATGGCGTTTTGTAATCGGATTAGTTTCAGAACTTGTTTCTAGAGAAGACCTGTGGGCTTTCTTTGCTGGCATGAAAAAGACAATTGATAGTCATGTAGATATGGATAAAACCTTGATCAGACACTTAGAAAAAATCCATCAAGCTGCTCAGGAATCGGCCAAGTCAACCAATTTAAGACATTCTCATATCCAATCTTATGTTCGCGCTTGGTATTTTGCCTATTCACTAGAAGATATTGGCAAAATAAACGACATTAATTATCAACCAAAGATTTTTTCTTTGCCTGATTTAGAGTTCTCGACTAGCATCATAACTAGTCCAGTATTAGATGGTCACGAACTTATTTATAAAATCTATCACTCACTTCATCAATCAGATTATTCAGGAAATTTTCTTAGTACAATTCGTAAGATAAAGAGCTCTTTAAATGCCAATTCTCAAACTATTAAAGTACACCCACAAATTTATGAAGCACTCGACGGCTGGCTAGATTTAGTCAGAATTGAACAAGCTAAATTTAGCAGCAGAGATGACTGGTGGCTCGCCAAAAAGGATTTTTGGCTACGTCGAGTCGTCAATCTAATGGAAAATCTAGACTTACCTTGTACTTTTGATTTAAGCAAAGAACAAAAGTCAAAGCTACGCTCTTATTACAACATGACCAAGCTATTATCTAGCTGTATAAACCGCTCACAGTTATCGCCCAACGAGCGCGCAATTATTGCGGACTCTATGCTTCTTTTAAGTGAGTTATCTCATAACTAGCGTTCATCCGTTAATCACTTGAGCTAGTACACAATCATCTCAATCTCATCAAGGCTTAAAATCACCTTAAAGATGCGTCTTAATTTATTTAGAGCAAACCACATCAAAAAAAAGAGGTTTTGCCAGAAAAATTACTACTCCCTTTTTAGGAGAGCGCTCAGCATAATTTCTAGCGCAGCGACGTACTCACTTTTATCTGTTCTTGAACTTGTTCATAAGTGCTAGCTGTCTCTTTACAGGTCAAGCCCTGACAGACTAACCCCACAGTTCCTTCTGGTAAGTTAGGCTCAATCGCAAGAGCAGCTGTGGGTAGGTATTGATGTGATAGCTGTACAACATTCTCTTTGGTTGTGCGTACCAGTGTTTGATGACGATACCAGTCTAGAGCCTGTAACAAAGTCGGGCAGGCTCTGCTAGCTTTATCCATAACTAAGCTAAACGCCTTCAAAGCTTTTTCAGCCTGGTCTAGATAGCTTAAGTTTTTGGCCAGTAGCGAGAGTCTGATTAGATTTGAGATCGCAACCCCATTAGCAGCAGGTGTCGCACTATCTTGATAGCTCCGCTCTCTCACCAGCAAACTATCGCTGGCATCACTGGCTGTATTGTAATAGCCACTGGCGACATCACTCCAAAGCCATTGATCACATTCAGCTTGAACTGTCTTAGCATGCGCTAACCAGTCGATTGATGTATCTGGTGAAAAAGCCAGGTTCGCCTGCTGGATATCTAGCAGCGCTTTAATAAATAGTGCATAGTCTTCAGACTGGGCAAAAACAGTAGGAGTGCCGTTATAGTTCAGTCGATGAAAGCGTCCGTTTACCCATTGGTTTTGCAAGATAAACTGGGCTGCTTCAATGGCTAAGTCTAGATAGTCGGGCTGGTTAAAAACAGCTGCCGCGCGGGCCAGACCAGAAATCATCAAGCTATTCCAGGCAACAATCATCTTAGTGTCAGTCACAGGTGGAATGCGACCAGGCCAGTCCGTAGTCTTAGCAGCATCAGCATCAATAGCTGGTGTAAATCTTTTTAGGTCGGGTTGGCCATAGCGCACGGCAAACAATTTCGTTAGGGCAGCTTCTGTCTGTGGATGGAGTTGTCCAGTTTGTCTGCGTTGGAGAACAATATTGCCTTCAAAATTACCGTCAGCCGAAACGAAAAAGTCAGCGCCGAGATCAGTAAATTCTGCATCAGTTAACAGGTCTCGTAGCTCAGTCTCGCGCCACACATAGAAGGCTCCCTCTTCTGGTTCTTTATCATCAGAGGTAGCAAAGCTATCAGCATCTTGAGCTGCATAGAAATAACCTGCCCACATTTCACGTTTGAGCCATTGCACAGTACCTGCAACGGCTCTTTCAAAAGCAGGTTCATGGTGGCCTTGACTCCACAGATCGGCCAGGTACTCCATGATTAGCCCATTGTCATAGAGCATTTTTTCAAAATGGGGAACCGTCCAAGTGGGGTCAACCGTGTAACGATGGAAGCCACCAGCGACATGGTCATAGATCCCCCCCAGAGCCATATCCAACCCCCGACGTAAACAGATTTGTTCAGGATTTAGACCTTCTGTGGGCTGAACCAAACGAATGGCGCGTAAAGCATTGAGCCCATAGGGAATCATGGGAAAGCTTGTGCCTTGATCAGATGGAATCAGAATTTTTGCACTGGCGGTTAGCCCACGGACAAGCAGATCAGCACTAAGGTTATCGTCTGCGGGCAGTAGCGTTGACTGCTGCAGATTTTCTAAAATCTGAGATTTGACAGCGCCTACTTTTGGTTTATCTGTATCGTACAGATTTCGTAGGATTTGCAGCAGCTGTAGAAATCCTGGTCGACCATAGCGGGGCTCAACTGGAAAGTAGGTACCTCCATAGAAGGGGACCAAGTCATCAGGAGAGAGAAATATATTGAGGGGCCAGCCCCCTTGCCCGACGAGCATTTGCAAAGCCTGCATGTAAATGCTGTCCAAGTCGGGACGTTCTTCTCGGTCAACCTTAATCGGGAGAAAGTTAGCGTTTAGGTAGGTTGCGATCGCACTATCCGAGAACGCCTCACCCTCCATCACTGTGCACCAATGACAGCTCGAGTATCCCACTGACAGAAAAATCGGCTTATCCTCGGTTCGCGCCTTATCTAAGGCATCATCACACCAGGGCCACCAGTCAATTGGATTCTCGGCATGCTTACGTAGATAGAGGCTTTGACTTTGAGCGAGCCGATTTACCATGACACAGCTAGGGTAAGGACTAACCCCTTGAGTGTATCAAGGTTAAACCAGACACCGTTTATGAACAGCCCGCAGGCCAAGTTACTGCTGGTAATTGCCCAGTTCGAAACTGAGTAACCTGACCGTCCTTATCTGTTTCAAAGACTAACGTATATAGATTACTACCAGCACCATCGGGGGTTAGTGTCACATAGTTACCCGCAGTTTTAGAGTGGGGAGCCACCTCAATTTGCCCATCATATGCGGTCTCCAACTCGTCAAGCATAGAGCCAATACCAAGGCCGCTAAGGGTTTCAACTGGGCTACCAGGCCAAACATCAATGCGAATTACCTGGTCATTCACCACCATTACACCAATGCCATCAATTGAGGCAGTTCGTATCGCTTTTTCAGAATCGTAGACTTCCGGTAAATAATACTGACAGTTTTCTGACTGAGCGAGTGGGGCAACAACAAAGCTGACTTGAGCGGCATTTGCCGCCTCTTGAATCGTCATCCCTAACCTTACTGGTCCTAATCCACCCACAGAGACTGTCTCTTCCTCTAATGGATGAATAATATCTAAACGCTGATGGACTCGACTGATCAGGGCATCAATAGCCGTTGCCCTAGCCATAATGTGAGTTACCAGGGTGGAGACAGGTTGTAGCGTAGGGAGCTGTCCCGACATCGTCACACAACCGCTCAGACTCAACACAGGCAGAGAGGCCAGCAGCAAATGCTTAACAAAAGGAGTGAATATAAGTCGCAGTTTGGACTTTCTAAGATGCGAAATCATTGGCAATAAAGGTCAGCGACTCAATAGTGAGCTACTGTCAAGAAATAAACACTTACGTAAGAGCTTAATAGAAAGAATAATTTAGAAATGTAAGTAATAACGCTTAAATCTATTTTTTTCTGCATCTTTATATGAGAAATATGTTTTGATTAACTATTTGATAGGTATTAGGAGTCTACTGTGTCACAACTTCCGTCTGACCCAGGTACCAACGATAATCGTCGCCGCCCGGTTACCTATGATGAGCTGATTGCAATGTTTGTAGCATTTCTAACATTGGGCAGCGTACTGTTTTGGGGGCTGACGCGGTCAGGGGTGAATTTGTTTGGCGCCACTGGCGAACTGTTTAACGTAAGCGGTGCAGCCCCCTCAGTTGAAGGATTAGACACCGGCAATCGCCAAGGTACTTTAGACAATAGCCCTGATGCTGGAGATGCCGAAGACACTCGCATCGGCTTTGGAACTGGAGACATTATCGGCGCCGCAGATGCAAACCGTGCCTTTGAAGATATTAGTCAGACAGCAGAACAGGCAGCAGCAGAAATAGCCTCACCTAGAAACTTAGTGACCAGTCAGGCAGCCACCACTCCGCCAGCGACGGCTCCAGTTGAGACACCCGCTCCAGTAACACCTCAGCAAGCAGCACAGCCTGCAGCTCCTGAGGTAATCACGGCTGCTCCGACCAATCAGTCTCCTCTAGAAGCTAGTCGTGAAGTGGTTGAGTTTCAGGATGTGCCAGACGACTATTGGGCCAAGCCCTACATCGACGCTCTCAGCGAACGATTGGTGGTTGACGGACTCGCGGATGGTACTTTTGCCCCAGACGAGCCGGTTACACGGGCACAGCTAGCAAGCGCAATTGCTCGGGCATTTCCTCTGAGTGACGAGGAGGCTGCGATCGCATTTTCTGATATCGAAGCAGGCTACTGGGCAACTGACGATATTGACGAGGCCGTTAAGGGTGGTTTTATGACTGGCTTCCCTGACGAACGCTTTCAACCCAATCTAGCCGTGCCTCGTGCTCAGGTGCTCACCGCTTTAGTGACTGGCCTCGGCTCTATCATTCCAGAAAATCCTGAAACCGTTGTCGCTCGATATGGCGACGACGCTCAGATTCCAGGCTGGGCAGTCGGCAAAATGGCAGCGGCAACCGAGTCAAACATTGTTGTTAATTACCCCAATCTAGAGTCACTCAATCCGAATCAGCCTGCCACGCGTGCTGAAGTTGCAGCCATGATTTATCAAACCCTTGCTGCCCAAGGAAGAGTGGATGCGATTGATGGAGAATACGCAGTCGAACCTTAGGTAGACAATGGACGGTCTGATTACGGGAGAAGACAACCAGGTGCGTTGCTGGTGGCCTGGTAAGGATACTGACTATCTGACTTACCATGACCACGAGTGGGGCTGTCCGACGAAAAGCGACACTAGACTGTTTGAAAAAATTTGTCTGGAAGGGTTTCAGGCTGGGCTTAGCTGGCTCACCATTTTGCGTAAACGCGATAACTTTCGCACAGCCTTTGCCCAGTTTGATTTCGAAACCGTGGCTCGTTACACAGAAACCGATGTGGAGCGATTGCTTCAGGACGCTGGTATTGTGAGGCACCGTCGCAAAATTGAATCCACCATTAATAACGCTCAACGAGCCTGCGATCTAGTAGACGAATGGGGGTCTCTAGCAGCCTATTTTGGCTATATGAGCCTACTGAGCGTCCCAGTCAATTTGACTACGCAACACTAGCCCAGTTGAGTAAGACTGCCGAATCTACCGCGTTAAGCAAAGACTTAAAGAAACGCGGCTGGTCATTTGTCGGACCCACGACAGCCTATGCCTTTATGCAAGCGATGGGGCTGGTCAACGATCATCTAGAAGGCTGCTTTGTACGTGCGCTAGTAGAAGAACAGCGGGCTTTATTTGAGCGTCCATAAAGATAGGTAATTTTAAGATGTAATTCTTGGAATAATGCTCAGCTGCTACACAGTTGCTGACAGCCATAAGGCAAACTAAACTCGTTTGAGCAAGTCTATGTGCGGAGGTTCCCCTTGTCTGATGCGATCGCGATTTACCTCGTCAACGAAGAGGAACTCCCAGCAAAACATTCTGATAGCATCGCTTGGTGCCAAGCATCTGGCTTTTCCGGAAAAGCGGGTAACGTATGCCTAGTTCCCAATGCCACTGGCAAAATCGCCAAAGTTTTAGTGGGTCGTCCAGAGCAGCTAGACACATGGACCCTGGCAGCCCTACCTAAGACCTTACCAACCGGCACTTATACGTTAGCCAATAGCTTTGCTAACGAAACTGCCACAAAGCTCTATCTAGGCTGGCAGCTAGGTAGCTACAGCTTTGACCGCTATAAACTCACTAAAGTCCGGCCACTCTCTACACTACAGCCCCCTGAGAACGCAGATGTAACCTACGCCAAAGCGACTACTGAGGCCACCTATCTTGTCCGTGATTTAATCACCACGCCATCTAATAGCATGGGTCCCGAGCAGCTAGAAGAGACAGCTCGGGGGTTGGCTGAGCGCTATGACGCAAAGATGACAGTCATTGCAGGCGGTGACTTAGTGATTGAAAACTACCCCATGATTTATGCGGTTGGTAGGGCTAGCACCCGCGCCCCCCGTTTGATTGATTTACGCTGGGGCAATCCAGATGCTAAAAAAATTACCCTTGTAGGCAAAGGTGTTTGCTTTGATAGCGGCGGTCTCGACATCAAATCAGCCACTGGCATGCGCCTAATGAAAAAGGACATGGGTGGTGCAGCTCAAGTTCTAGGGCTAGCCCAGATGATTATGGAGGTAGGGTTACCCGTCAACTTGCGGATACTGATCGCCGCCGTTGAAAATAGCATTGCTGGCAATGCCCTGAGACCCCTAGATATTTTGACATCTCGCAAAGGGACCACCGTTGAAGTAGGGAACACAGATGCCGAGGGACGTTTAGTGCTTGCTGATGCTCTTTGGGAAGCCAGTAGTGAAGATCCTGATTTGCTGATTGATTGCGCCACACTGACTGGAGCTGCCCGTATTGCCCTTGGTACCGAGCTACCGGCCTTTTTCTGTAATGACCATCAGACGACTACGGACCTACTAAATACAGGGCTATCCTCAGACGACCCCCTGTGGAATCTGCCCCTTCATGATGCCTATCGCTCCATGCTGGATAGTTCCGTTGCTGACATGAATAACATCGCGAATGCCTCCTATGGAGGGTCCATCACCGCAGCTCTGTTTCTACAAGAATTTGTCCAGGCGGATGTGCCTTGGATTCATGTAGACTTCATGGCCTATAACTTACGCAGCTTACCGGGACGACCTGAAGGAGGAGAAGCCATGGGTATGCGTGCTTTATTTACGCTAATCAAACAGCGGCTAGCGCAATAGCTGATTGGCACCTATAGCTTTGCGGCACACAGTTCACAACAGCGATCGCTGAAAGCGTTAGACAGCGACAGCTATGTGCGGCGCAATTTGCTAAATGCATCCATCTGCTGGATGGCCACAGTCTTGGCAGTATATCGACGGTTGGGTCACTAGCATCAAACAGTGTTGATGACCACACCACAGTTTTAGTCAAGTCAGGTTGACATTTTTTAACAATTTTCGTTACATTCATTTACATAAGACAACCTTGCACTTATTAACTATCTAGCGCTGTCTATTACAAATGGGTCGGTTGCTAGAAAAGGAGACTAACCATGGCTATCGTATTGTCACTTCTTATTGTGGGCTGGATTGCTGCTGCCCTGATTGGTTCTCAGGCTTATTTTCGGGGTGAGCAGTCTAAGCCTATCCACGAGCGTAACTGGCGTTCTGACTCGTTTGATGCTCTAGCTAAAACTGTGACTGGTCACGAGACTGACTATGCAACTCGTGTTCCTGCCTACAGCTACGATGCATTTGCTAGTCAAAGCTTAGAGGCTTAATTTGCTCAGCTGCTGTCCGGAAGCACTCTGGACAGCAGCTGACTTGGCTAACTACTATAGATCTATAAAGCCTGACTGCCTGACACATCTCAGACTCTCCCATTCATATCTCAAGTCCGACATCGTATTGACCGAATACGAGAAAACCAAATCTGGTCATAGTAACGTTGCTCAGCCTTGTTGGACGCAAAGCAAGGGTCTGGATCTCTCGGTAACAAGGGGACTGGCATCAGCAGAGTCCGACCTTTGTGAACGACTCCCTTCAGCCAACGTAAGCCAATTTTGAGATAGCTGAGTCCCCGTCTCCAATGGGTATCAACCTGTTGACGTAAGCCTTCACACTGCACAGCCATGCCTTGAGTCGTGCTGTAGAGTAAAGCAATCGCCGCCACCAAATAGAGCCGCTCTAGGGCTTGAGCTGAGCGAATACGAGACTCTTCGAGTTTAAAGGCTCCTGATTTGCTATCCAAAAATAACTCCTCGACTCGGAACCTCAGCGCATACTGCCACAAGGTTTGTAGACTCGGTGATTCATCCGTAATCACGGCCCAGGATTCCTTCGTGCCTCGAACGGTTGCCAAGACTAAATTGCACCGATGTTCACCATCTTGCCAGAGACCCACGTTCTCATAGAGAGTGGCTTCTCCTCTGGGTGGCCACAGCGCTTGTACTGCAATGGGATGACGGCACGGACCATGAAGATGAACATCACACGCAATGCGCAAACAATAGTGCCAACCACTCGCTTGCAACCAACTCATGAGGTCATGGTTGGCAAACCCTCGGTCCGCTAACACCATCGTGTTTGGATGCCAACGCAACAGCCAACGGGCACGGCGTAACAAGGGGCGATATTCCTCGAACGCAACCATAGCACTTTCATGCTCTAAAACCCGCCATAGAAGCGGTACCGCTCGACCACAACACACGACCGACAGATGAATCATGCAATAGCGATTCCACAAAACTGTCGTATCCAACGCTAGATAGAGTCGATGAGAGCGCCAGTTGGTGAGCGCTAACAAGACCAGCGGCAGATACAAGCCATTGACATCAATGAACCGGTTGATGAAAAAGCGATGCCACCGACGTTCAAAGCTCTGGGCCTGAGTCGCCCGACTGGGGACGTAGGGTTCCCAAGCGGGGAGGCTGAGTTGGCCACTACAGATCAGGGCACTGACCATCCAAGCCAGCGTTTTCAGATGCCGGAGGTCTTTATAACGGCTATGTTGACGCAGGAAGCTCAACAATTGATCATACAGTTGGGTAGAGGATGACATGCATATCACGCTGATGGTTTGGTATCTTCAGCTTTGCAT
>JBHJIV010000127.1:0-47472 GCA_050043105.1 Leptolyngbyaceae cyanobacterium
TCCGGCCGTTTTGGCCATGCGAGATTCGATTGCCGATGAAGAAGCACTGACGTTTATTCAGGTATTTGCTCAGGCACTCGCCGAGCGAAAACCAGTTGATGAAGCAGTTGCGATCGCACGACAGCACTTACTGACCCTCTACAAATTCAATCAGCCTGCCTGGACCTTACCTGTGTTGTACATGCACCCCGACTTCGAAGGTGAGCTGTTGACACCAATGCCTACAGACATCACCCGTCTTCCGGGTGATTCTGGCATTGGTGGGCGGGCCAATACTCATACCATCATCATTCGAGAAATCGGTGGTGACGGTAAGATCTGGCCTATTTATCGCGGCCTTATGCGTGTAGGACGCCTGCCTGATAATGATCTAGTGATATCTGAACCATGGGTATCCAGTAAGCATGCTGAGATTTTCTATCGTCGTGCCGCTGTTGAATCTTCAGAACCCACCTACTTCCTGCGTGACTTCTCACGCTATGGCACCTACTATCTTGGAGATCAAGGGTGGCAGCAGATCCATCGTCAAGAAATTTCTTTATCATCAGGCACTCAGCTCCGCTTTGGTAGCTCAGATGGCTGCTTGCTAGAATTTATTATCGAGCCCGCCGAACAGCCCTAGAAACTGCAAAATCCAGAAATATCAAGACCGAAACCAAAAAAGTTTTGACGTTTGGGTATACGAACTTACGCCTTTTGACGTAAGTTTGCCGTAAGTTCAATAATTGGATGCGGAACCTTTGGAATTAAGCCTGTATCCTCTTCCTGTCACAGCTCAATGAACTTATGGGAGGGTAAAACTACCATGGTCAACCACAAAGACTCTTCGTCAAAGCAACATTTATCGTCAGAAGACTATGCGCAGCAAGAAATGCTGCAATCAATTCTGACAGATCAAGAGCCCTATCCATGGACCCCTGAAAATACTTCAGACTATTTTACGAAAGCCACCGCCGCTGCCGATGAGCTAGCGCTTTCCGACGAGGAAGCTCAGCGAGGTTGGTCAGCATTCTCAGCTCAGCTTGATACCTTTTGGAGTCAAACGTCTTCCGTACAGTCAGCCTTGGCGCAGCGCTTTGCTCGTCGTCTGTCTCAAGACGTCATCGAGCAAATCACTGCAAAAGCAACCCAAGCCGTTAACAGCGGTCGTCCCTTGGCAGAACAGCTCATCGCTTGTGTGCGTGATACCCTCACTGCATGGGATGAGGCTGATCTTCAGGTGATGGCGCGTCCCTTGGCCCATGCTATGCGAGGTCAAGAAGAAATATTAGACGCCACTATCAACTCAGTACGCGATATTGAGTGGGAAGCACTATCTCCTATGGAACAAGCCCGTGTTAGCCTAGCGGCTGCTCGATGGGCTATTGACTATGTCAACGCTCAACAATAGCCATATGTCATACCTAAAGAAACATCTCAGGTATGACATATAGCTGTTAAGCTCTTTTACCCTCAGAAATGTTCGCCTACCTTTGGTAAGCCCATGCAGCTGATCGGTATGCTTGACTCGCCCTATGTCAGACGAGTGGCAATTTCCCTCAAACGGTATTGCTAACCGTTTGAGCATAAGTCTCTGTCAGTATTTCGTGACTTTGATACGTTCAGTCACTAGTGCCGTTGTCTGGCGCTTCACCCAACTATACGTAGCCGATATTATTACTCCTGCAGCCTATCCCCAAGCTTGCAGCATTCTCTGATAAAGCCGAAGCACTGCCAGAGTTTATCTCTACCCCGGTAGAATAGTTCCTCGTAAGGCAGTTTGGCACTTCAGACTTAATACCATATACAAATGGGACAGAGTTTTCCTAAGGTAAAAATAGTTGCCGTTGGCAAGGTCAAGAAAGGATGGCTAAAGGATGGCATTAATCTATATGCCCAAAGGTTGCCTGAAATTGAGTTTGTAGAAATTAAGGACAGCACCCCGGAATCTGAAGCGAGTAAAGTACTCAGCTTGCTCAAAACCCACGACAAATTAGTCGTCCTCTCAGAGGATGGCAAACTGTTTGATTCACTAACGTTTGGCAACTGGTTAGGTAAAGAAGCCTCTGGTACGCTGCTTTTCTTTATTGGTGGCCCAACAGGGGTTAGTCATCACCTCAAACAGCAGGCATACCTAGTGTTTAGCCTCTCAGCTATGACTTTCCCCCACGAGGTAGCACGGCTGCTGCTATTGGAACAGCTATATCGTGGCAAAACCATCTTGCAGGGTGGCAGCTACCACAAGTAGCCAGTTTCCCAAAATAATTACAACAAATTACTGCGTGAACTCTACCGGGCTTTGTGTTAAGCACATATAAAGACTACATGTTTTGTTGGCACTTTTCCTTGAATTGACTGTCTAGTCTTACGTTCAGGAACGGTTCTATAGTATTGTAAAGCTTTGTAAATCGATTTTACAGCTTAATGTGGGCACTCTTCGCAGTTTGCATGCATTAGTCTGGGAAGTCTGATTTTAGCCGGCAAACATAGATAATACGTGCAACTAACCACCCGCCCAACCGGGTCTTCGGACCTTTCAAAGAGCGAGCTTCCCTTTACGCTAAAAGATCTTAAAGATGCGATTCCGGACTATTGTTTTGAACCGTCCACCGGTCGTTCTCTAGCCTACTTTTTCTTAGATATTGGCATTATTGCTGGTCTTTATGGCATAGCCTACAGCCTTGATTCTTGGTTATTTTTTCCTCTCTTTTGGTTAATGCAAGGCACTATGTTCTGGGCCTTGTTTGTGGTCGGGCACGACTGTGGTCACCGTTCTTTTTCCAAGTATAAGTGGTTAAATAATCTCGTTGGCCATCTCAGCCACACTCCGATCTTGGTGCCTTTTCATGGCTGGCGTATTAGTCATCGTACCCACCATGCCAATACAGGCAATATAGACACCGATGAGAGTTGGTATCCCATCTCTGAGGATGAATACAACAGAATGGATGCGATTGGTAAAGCCATTCGGTTTAACCTGTTTCTCCTAGCGTATCCATTTTATCTATTCAAGCGTTCTCCAGGGCGTAAAGGTTCTCACTTTATGCCTGGTAGCGATCTGTTTCGCCCCTCAGAGAAATGGGACATTGTTACCAGCACAACGTTGTTGTGTCTTTTCGTTGGGTTTCTGGGCTGGGTTGGCCTACAGTTTGGTTTGATCTTTTTAATTAAGTTCTACGTGATGCCTTATCTAGTGTTTGTAATGTGGCTAGATTTCGTCACGTTTCTACATCACACTGAACCTGATATCCCCTGGTATCGCAACGATAGCTGGTTCTTTCTAAAAGGCGCATTGTCTACCATTGACCGCGCCTATGGGTTTATTAATAACATCCACCACAATATTGGCACCCATGTAGCTCACCACATCTTTTTGAACATGCCTCACTACTATCTTAAAGATGCAACTGAGGCAATCAAGCCAATCTTAGGAGATTATTACCGCGAATCAAAAGACTCTATCTGGACTAGCTTCTGGCGCTCTGCTCGTGAGTGTATCTTTGTGCCCAACGAAGGACAGGAAGTGTACTATCAGCCTAAACAATAGTCTTTCAACATACTGAGAGTCAAAAAACGAGAGTGCAACAATAATTGTTGCACTCTCGTTTTTTTATTCGAGTCTTTAGATCTTGTCATCTGAAGCACTACTCGGCAAAAAATCAGGATTCAAAATATTGTCAACTGTATAAGGGTTACTAGCGGGAAATATTGTTGGAGATAAGTCAGTTTCATCAACGGCTTGAGCTTGAGCTTCAACATAGCTGCTGAGCCAAATCTCTTGTTGCAAGTAAGACTTTAAACTAGGTGAATCTTTGAGCATACAATTGATGCGCCGGCGATGTTCTCGGATACTTCCTTTCCAGCTACCGCTGCGGCAGTCAGGTTGATATTGCCATTTCAGTAAGTGTAGAAGTAAAACAACCAAATTGCTCTCTAAGCTTCTACGCTCACGCTTAGACATGTCTTCAATTTCTTCAATCAGGTTTTCCCAATCAACACTATCGTAATCAGCCGACTGAAGCTGAGCAACGGTTTGCTCCACCCACCGCACAAAATCAGTATCGTATAACGTCGATTGGGTATTGGTCAGTTCAGCAACCATAGCCTAGGTAAGCAGCAATAGCTCCATTATATTCACTTCTCCAAAACGCACATATTTCAGCTCCAAAACTACTTTGCTCTCTGTGGAAAGAGCAGAGCGCTCTAGAGCTGCTGCACACCAGCACTAACTACCCGCTAATTTTGCTTTTACTAGAGCTTGTACTGTTGCTCCATCAGCCTTACCCTTCATTTGCTTCATCGCAGGCCCCATCACTTTACCCATATCGCGAGGTCCGTTGGCGCCAGTTTTGGTAATTAACTCATCAATCACCGCTTCAATTTCATCATCAGACATTTGCTCAGGTAAATACTCTTGCAAGATTGCTAGTTCTTGGGCTTCTTTTTCGGCAAGGTCATCACGACCAGCATTTTTATACTGTTCAATCGAATCCTTACGTTGTTTAGCTAACTGAGTAACAACCTCAATTTCTTGCTCAGGAGTCAGTGCATCCTGTCCTTTGGGACGTACTTCTGTTTCCTTTTCCAGGATAACTTTCTTGATACTGCGAACCGTTTCTAGGCGAATCTTATCGCGGGCCTTCATCGCAGCCTTAATTTCCTCGCTGATTTGGTCTTTAAGAGACATAGCAAAAGGACGTTGCTCACAACGTCTATATACAAAAGAGTAGTATGGAGATAGAGATAGATGTATACCTTTCTCGTCTTAAAGGAATTAAAAGAGATTGAACGTTCTCTTTTTGCAAAAAAGAGAACGTTCAAGAAAAACCTGTCACCTAATACTGAGGAACAGATGAATCAACTTCACGACTCCAGGCAAGAATACCGCCAGCCACATTTGTTCCTTTGATGCCAGCATCTTTGAGAATAGAGAGTGCTTTGGCTGAGCGGCCACCCATCTTGCAATGGGCAATAAGCTTGTGACCATTCATCAACTCTCTAACTTTCTCAACCCCAGTACCGCTTTCAATTTCAGAAAGAGGAATCAGCACTGAGCCGGGAATCTTAGCAATTTCATACTCATTGGGATTACGAACATCAAGTAACAGGTAGTCACTGCTACCGCTATCCATCAAACGCTTGAGGTCAGTCACACTCATTTCATCCATAGCTGCCTTTTGCTCTGCTTCAGCTGCTTGAGCATCAGGGATGCCGCAGAATTGTTCATAATCAATCAACTTTTCAATCACAGGACGTACTGGGTTGGGGCGAAGCTTTAACTCGCGGAACGTCATATCTAGAGAGTTGTATAGCAACAGTCGACCGCTTAGGGTGTTACCCTCTCCTAGAACGATTTTGATGGTTTCTGTCGCTTGAATCACACCGATAATGCCAGGAAGAATCCCCAGCACGCCGCCTTCAGCACAAGAGGGGACTAAACCTGGCGGTGGGGGCTCAGGGTAAAGATCGCGATAGTTGGGACCATCCTCGTAGTTAAAGACGGTGGCCTGACCTTCAAATCGAAAAATTGAGCCGTAAACGTTAGGTTTGTTGAGCAATACACAGGCATCGTTAACTAAGTAACGTGTGGGGAAGTTGTCGGTTCCGTCCACCACAATGTCGTAAGGCTCAAAAATCTTAAGCGCGTTGTCAGAGCTGAGACGGGTGTTGTACAGATCTACCTGACAATGGGGATTGATTTCGAGAATACGGTTCTTGGCTGACTCAATCTTGGGCTTATTAACCCAAGAGGTGCCGTGAATAATCTGACGCTGCAGGTTTGAATAATCGACTACGTCAAAATCAACCAGCCCGATGCGGCCAACACCAGCGGCAGCGAGATAGAGAATTAAGGGAGACCCTAGTCCACCTGTACCAATGCACAGCACGCTAGCTGCTTTGAGGCGTTTCTGACCATCAACGCCAACCTCAGGCAGGATTAAGTGCCGTGAGTAGCGTTCATAGTCTTCCTTAGTCAGTTGAATGTCATCCAGATTTGGATTCAGCATGGTTCCTTGAGCATAAATAGGAGTTGGAAAAGTCTGTAAAACGCCAATGGAAGAATGATGTAGCGCTTTATTTTTTAGGACGACAAGAGCGGCATTCGATCTTTTGCCGCAGAAGCGGGAGCAATTTTCATTGGCTCGGGTTGAAATTGATGGTTATTGTCTAACTGCCAGTTTTGGAGATCGGCAGCTAGACCATTGCGAACAGACACAATAACGTAGGCATAGGCTGGCCAAGCCAGGTCGCGATCGCACATCGACGGGACGGCAGTGGCGTCAGGATGGGAGTGATAAACCCCGATGATGCTGAGTCCTTGCTGTCGTGCTTGACGCTGGGTCTCAAGCATATCTTTGGGATCAATCCAGTAGCGACGGGCTGTGGTCATATCTTGTGAGGCTTGATACCCACTTTCTGCCAAGTCATCCGCCACCGCTTTAGCCCAAGCATTTTTTAAAAAAACCAGCTCAACTAGCGTTTTTTTATCCGCTTCAGCATCAAAGCTCCCCAACAGCAGACCGCAGCCTTCGTGGGGATAAGCCTGCTCCGCATGGGTTTGCATCGATACGATATGCTCTTGTTTCAGAATCAGAGCCACGGTCTAGACTAAAAAAACGCCAGGCTATCTATTGTAAAGCAGATTCTGAACACTAAATCTTTGCGGTTGCTGATTTAAGGGATGAGCTGATCTAGAGCGGTCCCTATTGAACAGCCTATGGCTAAAGCCATCCCCAAGAACAGCCAACGGCTTATTAAGTCTTAGCAGAATCCTCATGCGCCAGTAGTAGTTCTATGACTTTATCCATTGCCACCGACCGTGACGCTTTGAACAGCAGCCGATCGCCTGGCTGCATAAACTGCTTTAGATACTGAGCCAGAGCGTCATGGTTTGTGAATTGCTGACTCGGCACTGGCGCCGCGCCTTTGGCCATAGCATCCGCCTCAGCAGGGTCAGCCAAAATAAGCAGCCGGTCTATCTCCAGGGTATGAACAATGCTGCCAACCCTCCGATGGAGTTCTACTGACTTATGCCCCAGCTCCTTCATTGTGCCTAGTACGGCAATGTGTCGTTTACCGGGCTGGTCTTTTAACATACGTAACGCTGCCACCATCGATTCAGCCCCAGCGTTGTAAGTCTCATCTAGCAACAGAATGTCACCGGACAGCTGATACCGTTTAGCACGACCTGACGGCATATTGACGGTAATGCCCTTGGCTAAACAATGCCAGTCAAGGGACAGTGCCTGGAGAGTTGCGATCGCACTTAGGTAATTTAATGCGTTGTGCTGCCCCTCTAGCGGCAAAGGAAGCGTCACACCCTCTACACTGATCGCTTGGCCCTGAAATTGTCCATGGATGTCTCCACCAGTCAGACCATAGGTGATGGTTTTACCAGACCATACACGAGCTGCCGTATCCATCAACCGAGAATTGTCGTAATTCAGCACGGCAATGCCGTCAGCCGACAGGTTAGCCAGTAGCTCACACTTAGCATCAGCAATGGCTTGCTCAGAACCTAAACGACCAATATGAGCGGTCCCCACATTGGTTATAACCGCCACGTTTGGCTGAGCTATCTGGGTCAGCAGGGCAATTTCTCCCGGCCCGCGCATCCCCATTTCTACGACTCCATAGTCATGTTCAGGCGTCATTTCTAAAAGCGTCTTCGGCACACCAATTTCATTATTAAAATTGGCACGAGTCCTATGGACAGTGCCGTGGAGGCTCAGAGCCGCCGATATGAGCTCTTTAGTTGTGGTTTTACCCACAGACCCCGTAATCGCCACAATGGGTAATCCCAATCGCTGACGCCACCAGCGACCTAACGTCTGGTAGGCCACTAGAGTATCGTTAACCTCAATGCGAGGAGTCTCGCCTGTCAGCACTCCTTGGCGAGTAATTGCTGCGATCGCACCTGCTGCCATCGCCTGAGCCACAAATTTATGACCATCAAAGCGCTCACCCTCAAGGGCTAGAAACAAAGCGCCAGATTTCAGCGTGCGCGTATCTGTACTAATACTACTGACTGTATGGTCTAATTCGGCTGCACGTAGGGTATGCGTTACCAATTCATCGCTAAGGGCATTTAGAACCTGAGGAACAGGAGCAAGACTAGGCATGATATGTTTCGAACGATTCAACCAAAGACTCCGCCACCAATACCCAGCTGCATATATAGGCTTGATGAAGAAGAGCCAGTGAATTTACAGAAGCTTCAGCAGAGTTACCACAATCGCATCCTATCTGAAAATGCCTATAGGCTAAACTGGTAGCGCATAAGTCCTAATGTGTATTACGTAACGATTAGAGTGCTGTAGGGGTGATAGTCTCAGTGTGCGCTTGTTTTCGGTACATCGCGAGATCTAACAGTATGCCCCCTCTGTAATTTCGCGGCTGTAGTTGAACCTTTGACAATTTGAGCTTAATTGTCTGTTATATGCTCAGATTCCCCAATCTTGTAGAGCCTTCAAAGATTTCAGCAAGTTTTATGATGTTTTAGGTCAGCATAAGCAGTTAGACTTTAGTGAGTTTGTCTGTAGTTTTGATCGCCGCAAGGTTTCCCTGTAAAAGTTTGTCTTTAGGTAAGGTGTATTTGCTGAGGTTTCGCTGGTGAATGTCCAATCAGGCTATTCGCAATCTGACTATGGTGCGCGGTTAGTTAGCCCACAGGAACAGGTGCTTTACGACCACTGGCTCGGCTGCGTTGATGCTGAGCGCCCTGATGAGCTAATTAGACGCTTTAATACATTATTTATCGATGGTACTGGTTATGGTGAGCGTGAGGTAGTTGGCAGTCTTGACAAGATCTTGCTTGACTCCCATGCCGACATGTATTTTCACCATATCTTGAATCGTTGCTGCCACATCCTCATCAATCGCTGGCAAAAGAATCGAGATTACCAGGGATCTATTGCCGAGTTAGTGGGTCTGTTTGAGTACTCTCCTAGCCACGCTGTACGAGAGGTCTCACGAGCCCGCTCTGTCCGTCGTCTACGCGAAATCGTTTCCCAGTTTAAAAAGACCGAGCAGTATCTCATGCTCAAGCGCCTGGTCCAGGCTATGGACCTCGCGGGTGAACCTGGGGTGCGATCTCGTCAGCCTTTAGGAACTCTAATTGGCCGCTATCCTTACCTGTACGAACATTGCTTGCTGAGTGAAGAGAGCCCGAGGGAACAAAAAACTCACGTACGCCGAATGCAACATCAGGCTCAGAAAAAAGTAGAGCTTGATCTATCGCAGTATGTGAACTATAGGGTACGTCGCTCTCGACTCAAGCGTGACGGTTTGCAAGAACATCAAGGCCTATGGTTACGCCCTGCTAAAAATCCGACGTTGCTAAGCGATCGCGAGCTGGTCTATTCTCTGCGTCAGTTTTCTGGCAAAGATTCCCATGGGCGCACTTATAACGACCTAGCGCTTAAATTTCGCAGTCAATGTTGTGAAGCGGCCACGTTTAAGTCATTCAAAGATGACTTCTATGAATATCTAGTATCAGGTGTTGATCCAGCCTATGGTCGTCAACACTTTAACGATGCCTTATATCAAAACTTGCGGGATATTTACCCCGAAAATGATAATCAGCGGCTCAACGACTTTTTGTTAGTGCGGACCTGTTCCAACTTGTTTAACTTTTTGGTTGTTGATCCAGCAGGCGCACATTCTCATTTTGTTTTTATTGACCTGATCAATAATTTAGGCGCCACACTAACCACTGGGCTCCTTTTAAGGATTTTGTTGCTATGTCGCAAGGTTAAACCCTATTTAGAGCGTCGGCTGTCCACTCTGTTTAGCCACTACGAGCTAGCTAAACAAGACTCAGTGGGGTGGCTTGTCAAAGTATTAGAAACCCTTAACCTGGCATTGAGCCTGACTTTTGGTCACCTCGATATCTCTCACACTGTGGCGTAGAGTAAAACCTGCTTGTTGCCCTAAATCTGCCTTCGATGATGCGGATAGCCCGACATTGTCTAACCAGGGCCATTTCAGACGCAGGCTGGCAAAACTTAATGTTGGTCGATAGCGATTGTTTTCAAAATAACAAAAATCACTGTAAGGCTTTCTAGGTATAGGTTACAGCCTGTAGATTTTGCCTAATAGTCGAAGAACCTTTCTATAAGATTCAAATTCCCCTTTCCAGTTTGCTGTATACTCTGCTAACTTTCTAGGCAGCTTGCTTTGTGGACAATAGCCTATTCCTGGTTTGTCCAAGTCACTACCGCCAAATCGTACATGTCACGTTATGAGTCAATCTAGACAGCCCAAGGCTACAGCAGCTCCCTCCGCAGGTACTTCGTCAGAAGCTGACACAATGGTCGACGCTTATGCCGAAGATTTGATGGACGAAGTCTTTGAAGATGTCGACCGGATTTTGGCAGGAGAAGACTCCGCCATCTATGCAGAACCTGGGGTGACATCACAGGCATCCTATGCGTCGCTAAGTCCTGCAGCCGTGACCGTTCCGGCCATGATTGTGCCAGTCGAGAAAGAGGCAGTAGACACAAGTCCTCAAGCCCCCATCACAGAGCGGGCAGCTGATGCACAAGACACTCAGTCACCAAAAGACTCAACTAATAAGCGTCCTAACCGAAAGCGTTTACGCAACTTCATGCTGGGAGCAGTATGTTTGTCAGCACTAGCAGGCGCCGGGGTTTGGTTTTTACGACAGCAGCCTACAGTGCAGCCTGCTGACACTTCAGCTGCACCAACAGCCGCACCAGCCGTATCAGAGGATGCTGCTTTTAGAGACTATCTCACACGGTCTCTAAGGGTGATTAGCGGTGAGCGCAGCGCGCAAACTGAGACTCAGAATCCGAATACAGCTGCCACAGCACCTACCCAGACCGCAGATAGCCAAACAGCGACGGGAAGACCCTCTAATAATGTGATTGAGCGTGTGTTTGTGCCCTTGCTGCAGCCAGGGGCTAACCAACGGACACCAGCCAATGCGGTCACATTGCCATCGTTGCCAGCCCCCAATGGGTCCGGTCAAGCTGCCAATGACTCTGCCCCTGTACCTAATATTGCTGCAGCCAATACCTACGAGCTAGTGGGGGTGCTAGAGCTAGGCGATCGATCTGCCGCACTCTTTGAAGTTAATGGTTCATCACAGCGGGTTTATATTGGTGAAACGGTCGGTGGCAGCGGTTGGAGTATTGTCTCAATCGATAATGAAGAAGTCGTTGTACGACGTAACGGCGAAGTTCGCTCTATCTATATTGGGCAACAGTTCTAAACTAGACTATGTTAAGAACACTGTGCTTGATATCTAGCTGCATGGGGTTGGCATAGCAAATGAGCATATTTGATGATTTCAGTCGCTTTTTAGAAACGCGTTTAGATGAGTCTCTAAAAGCCCATCCTCATTTGGAGATGATGGCCCTTGAAGAGCAATTGCGCGGGCAAGAAGAAGACGCGATCGCAACTCTAGCCACCCTCAAGCGTCGTGAAGCCGAGCTAGAAACTGCTGTTTTAGAGACTGCTAAAGATATTAAGCGCTGGCATGAGCGGATTGCTAAGGCAGAATCCGCTAAGCGTCTTGACTTGGTGAAACCGGCAAAAGAGCGAGAAGCCACACTGCTGAGGCAGGGCAACCATCTGTGGGGACAGATGAAAAGTGTCAAATCACGATTGGCCGAGACCCAAACCTTGCAGCAGCAGATCCACGCTAAGCGCCAAGAAATCAAAGCTAAGATCGCCACCGCTGCTCAAACAGCAAACCAGACAGCCCCTAAGGACTCAAGTACGACAGGCTGGCATCGCAGCCCCTTTGAATCAAAACCCTTAGATCCACTAGAAGAAAGCTTTCAACGTTGGGAAACTGAGGCAGAGCTTGAAGAACTAAAGCGACAGATGGGCAAGTAACATTGCCCTAGTTTTTTGGGGATTTTTGTATTAAGCAACGACATTGTATCGACTGCGCTGACTGGGGTACCGCTCATCCAGCCAGCTTTTTACATCAATATCGATTACATCCATCATTAAGCCAGCTTGAGGCATTCCATCTGCTTGCGAAATAAACGGGCTGGGTTCAGCGCTGCCAATACAGATAATCGGTGCTCCTTTTTTGAGGAAAGGCAATGTTCTCCAAGCAGCTGAGCCTTCCCAAATGTTTAGATTCATCGCAAATGATTCGTTGAGGTCTCTCACGCCACGCACACGTAACGTAGCATCAGCTACCTTTGTTTGTTGACCATCATCCAGATTGACTGTCGTAACCACTACGTCAGTCGCTAGCTTTCCACGTACAGTCCATGTGTTCAACACAGCGTTAGACATCACATATCCCCCCTGATGGTAATCGAGCTACTAACTCAAAGTGCCCAACTAATTTAGACAAGTTGATATGGCTGATTAGGCTTTGGTTATGGGATCATGTGTTTAGCGCCCTCAGACTTTTGACGGTCTCAACAACGGCTGCACCAACTCGTTCAATTTCATCGGCTGCTGTAAACCGACCTAAACCGAATCGTAGTGACGCATAGGCCAGCTGGTCGCTACGCCCCAATGCCTTGAGCACATGGGATGGAGCCGTGCTGGCTGAGCTACAAGCCGATCCTGATGAAAGTGCCACAATGGGCTGTAGCCCCAACAATAAACTCTGACCATCAACCCCCTCAAAGCTGACATTGAGATTACCCGGCAGACGCTGGTCGAGATGGCCATTTAGATACCTATCAGGTAGTTGGTTTAGGTGGTTTAAGAGCTGCGATCGCAACCCGCTTAACCGCATCCGCTCTGATGTCATCTCTGCGATCGCTAGCTCAATCGCCTTAGCAAACCCCACAATTTGCGGTGGATATAGTGTGCCTGAGCGCATACCCCGCTCATGACCACCCCCATGGAGTTGAGCGGCCAAATTTACCCGCGGCTGTCGGCGTCGCACATAGAGAGCACCAATCCCTTTTGGGCCATAGACTTTATGGGCCGTTATCGACATCAGATGAATATTCATCGACCGCACATCTAACGGCACTTTGCCAATAGCCTGAGCTGCATCCGTATGGAACAAAATCTCATGTTCCTGACACAGCGCACCAATCTCTGCAAGCGGCTGCAGCACCCCAATTTCATTATTAGCTGCCATTACTGACACCAAAATAGTCTCTGGTCGAATCGCTTTTTTAAGTACGGCTAGAGACAACAATCCGTTAGACTCTACAGGTAAGTAGGTTACCTCAAACCCCAACGACTCTAAATAGCGACAGGGATCTAACACAGCACTGTGTTCTGTTTGCACTGTGATGATATGTTTACCGTAGCTAAAATACGCTTCTGCAACTCCTTTAATCGCTAAGTTATTAGCCTCAGTTGCACCACTTGTAAAAATAATCTCTTCGGGTTGTGCATTAATTGTTTCAGCAATAGTCTCACGACTCTTTTTAACAGCTGCCTCAGTCTGCCAGCCATAGCTATGGAGACTGCTGGGATTACCAAAATACTCTGTAAAAAATGGCAGCATAGCATCAACAACACGCTGGTCAACCGGTGTTGTTGCATGACAGTCAAGATAGATTGGAGAATCTGCCACGTGCATTATCCGATTGTTTGTTGAATTGGAATAAACCGATTAAAAATGCCGATAATCCGAACCCTTGCCGCCGGGATTTGGGTCGTATACACACTGCATACCCAGAAATTTTGGCGCTCAGTGTTGTCTTCTATAAAGTCTTTGAGATCCTCATCACTGATGAGAGTACCCTCTTCAATCGCGGTTTCGCAGATGTTGCCTAAGGCTCTACCAAAATCACCAAGCCAACTATCCAGTTCATTAGCCTGACAAAACGCCGAGCGCACTTCACTCTGCAAGGTTTCTGCAGCGAATGTATTGTATTGCTCTTGACCAGGGTTAGTTGCAATCAGCGCGGCTGCCAATGCGCCTAATCCTGCTATTCCTAGAAACGCTTTGACTTTCATTGCTCTACAGTAGTGTCCTGGTAATTATGGCTGTCTTACCGTTCTAACATATGCAGGTCAAAGGTTTTTCAAAAGCGGGTGGGGGGAATCGCACCCCCACCATGAGCATCGAAGAGAAAAATTTTTATCTCAAGGCCATCAACCCCAACAAAACCCGTACTCACCGAGAACTTCTGGATATCATTGAGGCAAAAGCTAAGGAAATGGCGGTTGAGATCGCTAAGCTGCAGAGTTGATAGCTAGACCGCGACGAGCCTACTCTATGTCTTGCATCATTTCATTAAGCTCAATCAGCAACTCTTCATGATTCTTCCATTCACTGACTTCGCCGCTTTTGTAGACCTTGGCAATAAACGGTGACGGGTTCTCACGGGCGAATGCCTGCATTTTCATAAACGCCTTAAGGAAAACCTCAATCATGTCCCGCCCGGGCAAACTTTGAGACGCCAGCACAAACATACGGATATTGGCATTCGCAACGGCTAATCGCTCCGATGTCCGCTTGGCAATGCGGCTATCTTTAGTCAGTACAATCCACCCTCGTTTCCCCACCCCAGGCAACCAATCCTCATCCTTCGCATCTTGAGGAAAGTGATCGTCATGGATTTCTACTGTGATACCGGATTTTCGCAATGCCGTTGCGAGTCAGACACTGCCTAAACAGCGATCAATAAAAAAAACAGTTGGCTTTGGTTCCGTCTTTTCGGGCTTTGGTTCCGGTTCCGTCATGCAGCGTTGGGCAATAGTTCACACCGAATAGCTTCCTCAACTTTGATGCGATCACAACGGTAATCCTCAGCCAAATCATCCATTGAGTCCCCAGCTCGATACCGCTCCGCTAAAACACTCGTCGGAATCCCCGTCCCTTCAATAATCAGACGCCCGAAGGCAATGCGCGGATCAATTACTACAATGCGTGGATTACTTTCTTCATGGGTTCGAGTAAAGGGATACAGCTTAATCGCTAAGCCTGAATCGTCAGGCTCAATCCGTTCCAAGTGAGCTTGCAGCGAATCTTTCAGTTGGGTTTGGCCTGCCGAGGATGCGTTGATTAATTCGCCATATCGCTCAATGAATAGGTCAACCCCGTCCGTCCGAAACTCAGCATGAGCTAATGGATGAACCACAGGCAAGGTGTTTTCGATGTAATCAAGGGCCTTGCGAACCTTGCCTAAATCAACATTATGATGCTGACGAATCGCCCGCAGTACATGCACCTCAACCATGTTAGTAAACGAAAGTAGTTTGGGCTTCCGATCAGGAATCGGAATTAAGGGTGCAAAGAATCCTGCTCCATCCGCCTTAGGATACTTACGGCCAACAGTCCAAGAGCGAATGGTGGCCGCCGGAATCCGTAGATACTTAGCAGCATCTCCAATGGAGTATGTTGGTATATTTCTTGGATCTAACTTGCCATAGAGACTACTCATGCAACCACGCTCCTGAGTCAAATGTCAGCCTTGCCCTCGAACTTATCCCTGAACGCAAAGCGCTTTATGAACTCACACACTAATAGAGATTGATATCAAGAAGCTAAGCTTCCCACTCTTATTATCCTGCCTATTAGAGCTTTGAGTAAACTCGCTGGCATTAATTTTCGACTCTTCCGATGCTGCTTGTGTCAGTCATTTCGATTAAAATAAGGCATCATTTTTTAATTCCAGCTGACAAAACTTCTACTCAACATGGAGATGTCTCGGAAGCACTCAAAACTCTTTAGATGCTGTCTATAAAAAGAATTCAAAATTGAAAGCGGGTGGGGGGAATCGAACCCCCATCATTAGCTTGGAAGGCTAAGGTTTTACCACTAAACTACACCCGCAAGGTGCAAAATTGAGCTTGCGCTCAACCAGCTTTGCTAGGTTAGCACAGTTTGCTGTGGGGACGCTTGATAAAACTTACTGGTTTTTAGTCAGTCTAAAACCGAACGGTTAGCTGCATTCGATCGGTGGTGATGGGGTTTTGACCCGTGTAAGCAGGGGTAAACTGCAGAGCGTCAGGGTCAATGCTGAGGGCATGGGTCAGCAAACAGCTAGCGGTTTGGGCTGATATTGAGTCTTGATCAGGGGGAGCGAAGGTCTGAATGACAGAGCCATCGGCTGCGATGACCAGCCCTAAGGTCACCTCACCAGCAGGTAACGCATCATTACAGGTGTGGTTAGCAATATTCAACGTAGATGAACTTTGCAAAGTGGGTAAGACATCTGGCCAATCGCCGGGCGTACCGGGCGGTACGGTTGAGACACCGATAATACTCATTGAGATCGCACCATTACCCGATTCAGAGCCAGCAGTTTCTGTTCTCTCATCTAACGGTGTTTGTCCATCCACAGCAGGCGGTGTCTCTGGTGTTCTCGGCGTCTCACTGCCGGGCGTGGCAGGCTTGACCGGTGTCTCTGGCTTAACAGGAGTCTCAGTCTGCGGCTGTTTTGCAGTGATTTCTGGTTGAGGCGTTTGCTGTGTGACCTGATTGTCTACCCGAGGCTCTACTACAGGAGTCCGCCCTCCCAAAGGAGCAGTAGGCTCTTGAGGAACAGATACCGTCGGAGACGGATTCGCAGGTTTCGCAGTTGGAATATCCCCCTCATCTATCAATGTGACGGGGATATCGATTGAATCGTTAGGGGGCGTATCGACACGAACAATGGTTGGCAACCCAATTAGCAAAGCACCAGCATGCAACAGTAGCGAGACACCAACCAATGCTGGCCAGGGCAGCTGCAACAGTTTATTGCTCGTGGAATTAGCCATCGATGCTCCCTATGTGAACGGGCGACTTCTCATAGGATAAACCGTGTGAGATCGCACAACGAAGCACACTTTATCAAACAGCTGTTATCTGCTCAATGCCAATGCTGGATGCGTCTGTAAGCCGATGGACGCATCCAGCATTGGCATTAGATGACTACGCTGCCAAGGGCTCATTTCTATCGTCAGTAAAACCATGATCCTCAGTAAAGCCATGCTCCATAGGAGGTAACCCAGACGCCAACAGTTTTTTTAGCTTTGGGATCTCGGCACTGTTATAAACCCGAAATTCACTATGCACGCTGGCGTCAGCCTGACGCACAGCTTGATTGATGACCAATGACCCTTTGGGATCAGATTCAGAACGGTGGAACGTGCCGGGGGGAATACGTAGGATACGCGCATTTTGCTCAAGCCGTACTCGATGAAAAGGATAGTCCCAACCAAAGTTGACTAAATAAAATGTGCGCCCTCCCGATAGAGCGAGTAAATTGTCTTCTTGACGGGGGTGCAAATAAAATTGCCAGTCACCCGTTTTAGCACTGTGGGGGCTAATGGCGGGACCATCATGAAAGACTAAGTCGCGGGCATTGGAGTCGGGCACTGTGATATCAAAAAATTGAACACTAGGTGTATCTCTAAACTTTTCAAACGTATATAGTTCAAACATAAGCTTTCGTGTGACTGTTCTATGGAAACAATGTCCTTAAATTAGCGGTGTCCATTTGAGGGATCAAATCGCTCAGCGGGGTACCTTTATGCGCTAACCGAATAAGTTCTATCTATGAACATTTCCCAACTTCAGGTACTGGTGACCATTGGCCAATGTGGTAGTTTTTCGGATGCGGCCCTGCAGTTGGATATGTCTCAGTCCGCTGTGAGTCGTGCGATCGCATCCCTAGAGAATGAACTTAATGTTCCCCTATTTGTAAGGGGACGCATGGGAGCCAAACTCACCACCATTGGCGAACGAGTCGTCACCCATGCACAACAGATTTTAGAATTACGTGAATCGATTGAATACGAAGTTAATCTCGAAAAGGCTCTCTACAACAGCCGTCTTCGGATCGCATCTTTTCGCAGTGCTGCCACCCACATACTGCCACCCAAAATTGCCGAGTTTCAAAAAGCATATCCACGGGTGGAAGTGAGCTTAGATGAGTTCGACCCAGCAGGAGTAGAGCAAGCACTCCAGTCCGGAGAAGCCGATCTAGGCATGCTTCCTTTACCCCGCTCTGAAGACTTTACAACCTGGGAAATTGCTCGCGATGAGTATGTTGTGCTGCTGCCAAAAGCAAAGCATTCGATTACTAAATCCATTAGCTGGGATGAGCTATCTACCCACTCATTTATTTTGCTGAACTACGCCGAGTGCACAACTGCAGTACGCGCACACTGGTCGCGATGGCAACAACCTTTGAAGGTGGCTTATAACGTCAAAGAAGACTCAACAATTGTAAGTATGGTGGCACAAGGCTTAGGCGCCGCAATCTTGCCGCGCTTAGCGGCTATGCCCATTCCCGATACAGTGGAGAGTCGGTCACTGCCTGTTCCACTAGAGCGCGTCATTGGGGTCGCCATATTAGCTAACGTACCGCCATCACCCGCTGTTACAAGATTTTTAGAGGTGATGAAAGCAAAGAAAGCCCACAATTAAATATTGGATTGAAGCAAAAATTGCGATTGCTGACTTAAGAGATGAATCGGTCTAAAGCAGTGACTGCTTAACAATCTCTCACAGCTAAAATCATCCTGAGAATCAGCAATGCCCCAAAATGATGCTGCCAAACAATGTCATAAAACCCAGACAAATGAAGCCTAACAATTCTTAATCCATAAGGGATTCAGCAAAACTGTTGTGTATTATACAGTTACTAAGACTAAAATGTTACCTCTGATACCATAACAAGGATTTTTGGCATTATGACTCAGCTCACCGTCGGCGAAGTGCTTTCTAAAATTAGCCATCAGCAATCGCTACGTCGAGCGGAACTGAGTCGCATAGATTTAGGTGGCGCGGCTTTAGATCGAGGTAATTTTACCCAGGCCTATCTGCGCCAGGCTAATCTCACAGGTGCATCTTGCGAAGGCACTGATTTTTCAAAGGCCACGTTAGTATTAGCCGTGCTATCGGATGATAGCTTTGACAAGGCTCGGCTAGATTCAGCTGAGCTAACTCGCGCTCGACTAGAGCGGGGAATTTTCCGGGAGCTACAGGCACCAAAAGCCAAGTTCCATGGGGCACACCTAACTGAGGCTGACCTGTCATTTGCGACATTGACCCAAGCCGATTTATCGAATGTTACTGGTCATCGCACCAAATTTAGCTGGGCGCATTTGGCCACAGCAAAGTTGAGCGACGCTGACTTTAGTGAAGCTGTCTTTGAAGGGGCCGACCTTACTCGTAGCAATGCCTATCGAGCTACGTTAAGAGGCACTTCTTTGCAGCAAGCCGATTTAGAAGCCGCCTGTTTAGAGGCCGCCAATCTAAATGGAGCTAATTTAACTAAAGCTAACTTACTCAATGCCGACTTTGAACAAGCCCAGTTAGATGGTACCGTATTGATTCAGGTGCAGGGGGACTGGGCTAGATTTAACAGCGCTAGCTTAATTGCAACAGACTGGTTAAATTCATCCATGGTGGGTGCTCAGCTGACAGAGAGTAATCTAGCTGGTGCTAACTTTGCCGGGGCGAACCTACGACAGGCAAACTTAGAAAACGCTAATTTAACTGCTGTAGATTTCACAGATGCCCAAGTTGCTGGTGCACTCTTTACAGAAGTTAAAGGTCTAACTGAGTCCCAGGTAGCCTGGCTAAAACAAAACGGCGCACTCAACGTGCCTGCATAAGTTTAGTTTCATCAGAACTCGGTTAAGGGTGTAATTTCAAGGCCATAATTGTGGCACCCGCTTCCAAGAACGATGGATATACAGACGTTTTGGCAAAAGTATCACAGTGCAGAGCGAAGCTTTTGTGCTGTGGATCTGTCATGTGCTGACTTCCATGGCGTTAATTTGAGCGGCCTGGATTTTAGCAACAGCCACCTTGATCAAACCTGTCTAATTTGGGCAGATATTAGTGGCGCTATTTTTACGGGTGTTGAGCTACAAGAAACAGTAGCCGTTTGGGTTCAGGCATTGTGGACCGATTTAACCGAGGCCAATATTTCCAGTGCAGACTGGAGCTGTGCCAACCTAACCGCAGCTATCTTAGACCGGGCCACCTTAGTTCACACCACGTTGACGGGCGCAACTTTATCTGAGACATCTGCTCAAAATACTAATTTTTTGGGCGCTAACCTTTGGGGGGCGTGGGCCACAGATGCTGACTTCAGTGGCGCTTGCCTACAGCAAACAAACTTAGCCACTATCCGTTTAACAGGTGCTCATCTAGCAGCAGCAGATATTAGCTGGAGCAATCTTTCAGGAGCGACTGGTGTGGGAGCAAATCTTACAGCGGCCACCCTAGAAGGCAGTGACTTGAGTAATTCAGATTTTACAGAGGCGTGCTTTAGGGAAGCCGATTTAACCGCCATCAATTGTTATGGGGGCTGTCTACAGCACGCTAACTTGCAAAATGCAGACCTGCGAGGGGCTGATTTAACCCATGCAAATTTATCAGGTGCTGATCTAACAGGAGCAAATCTAGCCGGGGCTGATTTAACGGATGCGGTATTAAAGGGCGTAATTGGTATGGCTTCATCATCAAAACCACACACAGCTGGCTATCTGAATTCTAAACGAATGATATTTAGGCTTATTTAGAAGTCGGGTTTCTCAACCAAACAGAAAAAGGTCAATGCAGCGGTACAAGACAATGTAGCTGCCGCAGCCGCATCACAACCTAAGGTCTGAATGGGAAAGTACAGACAAATAGCTAATACCCCCGACAAACCAATGGGGTCAGTGAGAAACTCAAACGCACTTTGAGCAGCTTCAAGGAATTCTAAGAGCTTAAGAAATCTGTTTAGTAGTGTCATGGCAGTGACTATCCCAGCAGCTGGTCGAAGACATTAGTAAGGATAGATTTGGGCACTTTACCTACCCATGTTTTTACTTCACTGTTGTGGCTGTCGAGCAAAGTAAACTGAGGGACCCCGGAAGCGCCATAGTCGACTATCTGGCTCACCCACTGGGGATCATCAATATCTAACATGACAAAGTTAATGCTGTCGCCATACTGATGATGCAGGTCAGCAACGATAGACGACATCCCCTGACAGGTGGTGCACCAATCGGCGTAAAACTCTATAAATGTAGGCTCGGGAGATGCGATCGCAACATCATAGGGCATCGTCTCACCTGCCATGGCCTTTAGGGTCATTAACCCCGAAAGGGGAGTAAAGCTTGTAGTAGCTGCAGCTGGGCGAGTGATCAACCAGGTCACTAAAATAGCCATCAAAATAGTGAGAATAATACCAACTGGCTTTACCAGCGGGTTCGCTGCATCTTGCTTAGCAGACACCATTAATTTGCCCCTCCCTTAGCGATAGTAATAGGCCAGAAATATATGAATTCCCAGCATAAGAATAAAAACACTGACTAGAAAAATGTGTGTAGGTAGCCAAATTGCCCGCATACCTCGGATTAATGGCCCCTTGGTTACCACCAGCTCTTTATTCCCAGGTAACCCAAAAATTTTACGCGATGACTCCAAGACTCCTGTTTCGGCAACGACACCTACCAAAGCAGACAGAGTAACGGCAAAGAACACCCACAAAAAAACAGCATTAAACTTCAGCCCAGTAGCACCAATGGTATGCACAACAACAACAGCCATCAGCCCTACACCAAGAAAAATATGTATACTTCGCCATAAAATAACAGACCCCGGCAGCTTGAGCTTGCCCAGCCAGTTTCGCCCTCGCTTTCTCAACGACAGAAGCATTTCAACCACTACAAAAGCCAAAGCAACATAGCCTGTCGCCTGCTTGTAGACTTCTCCACGAATAAAGTGATGCAATTCTATCGAGCGATCTCGCAAGGCATCCAAATAAATCGGGCTCACCACAAAGGGGACCAACAACAGCGCACTTACAAGCGTCAACAAAATTAGCGTAGAAAACTTAGGCTTCATTACCCCTAGGCAGCAAATAGCTACAGTAACGTTTGAAGGTGTTAGGGATAGAGCATTGGAACTCCAACAATACTATCCCTAATCTCAGAAAAATCACCTCAGCAATCAACCACGCTGTCTCAAGCTATCGGTGTATCAAGGCTGCACTAGGCAGCAGGCATGCTATCAACAGGAATATTGATAACAACGCCACCCATAACTTCACCCATCTCAAACTGCTTGTCGGGATAGCGCTCCAAATGAATCGGATGCGTGTTGTGGCAAGTTACACAGGCTTCAGCAACAGCTAAATCAGGATACATGGCTGAGAAATATGCCTGGCCACCGACTTCTTGATAGTCCTTATACGCCTCACCAGTAGATTCCATTTCCTTTAGAGCAGTACTTTCAAAGTCACTCTTTGGTCCGTGGTTATCGTTGATATACCAAGTAGAAATCAGGTTATAGGTAAAGAAACCAGACTCATTGGCAATCTCAGACCCCAGACGAAACATCTGAGCAGGCAGAGGAATACCATCAGTTTGTTGCCAACCTTCAGTGGACTCAATATTAAGTACACCTGCATCCTTAGCCTTACCTTCAAGCGTCTTGACACGGTTAACAACGTGTTTGGTGTAAGCAGTACGGTCGGCTGCTAACACCGTGTGAATGTAATCAGCAACAAGATCGGGGGAAATAGCGGGGCCAGTAGCTGTCGCTACAGTGGAACCGCCACCACTACAGGCAACAGCAGTAAAACAAACTGCAGCTGCCATACTCAGCAATGCTATGGTCCTAGCGCGAATACGCCGAATCAAATTCGTTAACATCTTAGTTATCTCCTGGTACATCCGGTTATTTCAATCTTGTCCACGCCCAGAGCCTGATTTTCCGTAGGACAACCTACAGGTTTCAACTTAGGCGTGGCTTCTCCACACAGAGGGTTCTGAACAGAGAGTTCTGAATAGGCTGTACTATTCAGAGTTATTGCCCGTCCTCCTCGCTTCAGCAGCCTCCATAAGATCAAAGGTCTGCATCTCCAGCGTCGGCGGTCGGTCAAAATTGGCTTCGACCAGCTCGGGGTCGAAAATACTGTTGTAGCCATACTCAAGACCATGACAGTTCATACACACGTCGCCAACCATACGATCCTGTGGCTTGAGATTATAGGTATTGTTGTGATTGACCTTTACAACGGCGCTATCGCCCTGACCGTGAGTCACCCTGGGCAAGTGACAAGTAGAGCAGCTGACAGCGCCGGAGGCAGGGCGAGGTAACTCGTTGCTCGCAGCAAACAGTTCAGCATGCCTGGAGTTTTGATAATTAAGGGAGTGATTGTCGTTATGACAGGTCAAACAAGCGTCTACCGATGCCTCTACCGTGTTTGCAGAATGCACATTATGACAGGCATTACAGTTCATCTGCTTTTGCATAGCATCATGCTGCATGGGTAGCCTGGCCATAGCTGGTGTCAGCGGGTCTTTTCCCTCCAGCAGACGAATACCATGCTTACTGAGCAAAAATGTATCTACAGCTTGCTCGTGACATGACTGACAAGTCTCATGATTGGGAACCGCAACAAACTCTTTAGTCTCGTCATTTTGGTGACAGCTGGCACAGTTTACATCATTCAGTGCATGAGCACTGGTTTGCCATAAATCTGTAATATCGTTCAACTCTTGCTCTGTGGTTGCAGTAGCCGTTAGAGAAAAACTCAGAACTAACAAGAGCGATAGCCCAAGCATCGAAAGTGCGCGCAACACATTTATCAAGTGATAAATCATGAACCACCTCCTAAAAATTCTTTCTGGAGATTAGGCTTAGGCGCAGTCTCTAACGATGCAGTTACGACTCGATCTGGCACCTCCTGGACAGGCAACATCTCTGGACCCCCCATATTCTGTCGCAAGAATCCAGTGGATATGGTGCGGTGATCATGGTAGTTGTGGCATCCTGCAGTCCAACAACCATCAGGGGCGAATCCTTCATGACTTTTGAGCTGCGTTAATGTCAGCTCTTCATGACAGGCCATACACAAGTCGGGTTGTAAGTTAACACCACGACCAAACATGTGGACATGCTCATTGTGACAGGCTGTACATGTGAGAACATCTACTCTCTCACGATATTCAGCCCAGCGTGGGTCACGAAACTTTTTCACCCCGTGCACATCATCAGCTAATTCAGCTTCATGGCAACGGTTACAGGTTTCATTACTGACAGGCTTAAATCCCTCATGACACGAAGCACAAGACGCTTCAAATATGTGGTGCCCTTCAGATGTTTCACCAGGTAAAAAAACCTCCTTCTTATCTAAAGCAAAAGCGGCCGAAACCCACCCGAGTAAGATCACCAAAGCCAGGATGATACCTGTCCTTAGCGAGAACAACTTACCTAATCTTTGCTTAAAAGAGCGTGCCATCAAAATCTCTAAGCAACCACCACTAAAGCAGAACCATTAATAGAACGATGAAAGCAGTCGCACTACCACCGATAATGCCTGCTGTTGTTCCCATACCAATGCCTTCAGGCACTTCAGGTGACACAGTCGAGTCGAGCTGAATATCGTCTTGACTATAATCAGCCCCTTCCAGCATCAGCTCTGTGATGGCTCCGTAGGCACCCACCCATGCATCCTTTACTTCAGGAGTCCAAGCAGCCCCTGCATACTGTTCTAAGCTTTTAAGCAGACTATTCCCCACTAGAGGATAGTGAGCGGGAAGAGCACCGTACTTGACATGACGAGCGCCTAACCCCTTCAAGGCTTTGCTTAAGACATCTGGCTTACGCAGGTTTTCGACAACCATAACAAGCCCACCCTTCAGCATCTGCTGCTGTTTAGTCATATCTGTATGCTCAAACAAGGGCCGAGCAGCTGGATAGTCTGTAAATAAGTTGTCGTAGAATGTTGCAACTAAATCGTCAGCCTGGGGGGCTACTAATGCAAAGCTTTGCTCCAGCAGCTCCACCTTGAGACCGTTGTCTTCAGCAGATGCAGGGACACTTTCTAACGCCACTTCCTCCTGAGCATAGTCAGCCCCCTCAAGCATAAGTTCGGTAATGGCACCATATGCACCGGCCCAAGCCTCTTGCAAGTCAGAGGTCCAGGCATCACCTGCATACTGCTCTAGAGTTTTTAGCAAACTGTTGCCCACTAATGGATAATGCTCGGGCAAAGCACCATACTTTACATGGCGAGCGCCCATACCCTTAAGCGCCTTGCTGAGAACCTCAGGTTTTCTGAGATTCTCAATAACCATGACCAGAGCACCTTTGAGCATCTGCTGCTGTTTTGCCATATCTGAATGTTCAAACAATGGCTTAGCCGCTGGATAATCCGTGAAAAGGTTGTTGTAAAAGCTACCTACAAACTCATCAGCCTTAGGCTTTACAAGTTCAAAACTTTGCTCTAACAACTCAACGTTTAAGGACATTCCTGTAGTCTCACTTCAACTAGTTTTGTCACAAGTTTTGTTTCAAGAAACTCAAAAATGCCACCACAAATAAGTGGAGGGCTCAGGGCACTCAAGTGAGCTTTACCTATTGAAACAAACAGAGATGATTGCGAAACTCAAAATCCATCGACACCATTGTTATGCAGCCAGAAAGATTAAGAGATTATTGAGTCAAATACAGCGAACACAGGTATTACTCAACAACTTTGAATTCTTACAAAGCGCTAATCTAAACATACCGACATTTGCTTATTCGATCATTACCGTATTGCGATCGCCACTATTTTTTTGTGCTATCAGATACCAAAGCGACCAGGAAATACACTTAACGCATTTAGCATTTGCAAAAATTGAATCAGACTTAATTTTGGCCAGAAAAATTTAGCAAAGAACAGCAATCAACATAAAACAAAAGGTCTTAAACTTATTCAGGATAGGTAATCTATCTCCTTAGGTACCTTCAATAAAGCTAATTGTTAAGCTCTTAATAATGTAGTCAAACAGGTGTGACTTGCATTTATCGTGATAAATCAATCCGCTTTTTGAATAACAATGGGCACACAGACAAAAATCAACGATTTTTTGTGACTGTGTATACAAAAAAGACCCTGGATCGCGGTAAAGATTGTTGCATCTTGTCGCCTGTTTGGTGATTAAAAGCTGTCTTATAGCAACTTGATTTCTCGCTCATGACCTCCTCAGCTCTTCGCTTTATAGGTTCGATTAGGCTAGCTATCCCTCTATTGGTGGTGATTGGCTCTGTTCTGATCGGCGCAACGTTTTACGAGTCAGAGGTAGGATCGTCTGTTGTTCAACAGGAGATCTACAAGAGCCCATGGTTTGGCGCTCTAATGTTTTTGCTAGCAATTAACCTGAGTATTTCGACTTTGCTGCGCTATCCCTGGAAAGGCGCACGTAAGATTGGCTTTGCTACTGCTCACTGGGGCTTAGTTGTCATCATTGCAGGCTCGGCAGCTGTTATCCATCTGAGTGTTGAAGGAATGTTGTTGGCTCGAACTGACGGAGGCCCCGTTAGTACTCTGCGAGTGGAGGGCGATCTCTTAGAGGTTGCTATGTCTGGGCAAGCGGCGCAGCAAGCATCTTTATTTATCAAGGACGACGGTCGCGTTGTACCTGATCATCTTGGCGATATCTCTCTTTTGGGATACACCAATCATGCAATCAAGACCGTTCACTTTACCAACCGGGCTGCAATTGATAACCCAGCTGTAAGGCTTTCTCTCAATAGCGCCCGTATGGGACAAACGCTAGAGCGCTGGTTAGCAACTGCCCCAGTGGTTTATGACCGCATGGACATTGGTCCTGCTGAATTACAAATCGTAAAGGCGCACTCTGATGACGAGCTGCAACAAGCGTTAACAATTCCTTCTCAAGAGAACACGGCTATTTGGGGAACATTAGAACTCAAATCATTCGGTAAGACTAAAACCCTGGACGTGAAATCAAGTTTGAACCAGGCTGTTACTTTAGGAGAGGCTGATATAGTTGTTCGAGACTTCTGGCCAGATTTTCGGCTTGATGGCAATGGCAAGCCTGAGACTGCGACTCAACAGCTGCAAAATCCAGCCGTACAGCTAGAGATTTCTAAAGATGATGCTCTTGAACGTTGGTTTATTTTTGGCAATCCAGAATTTCAACCGATTCGTACCCAACTACTTGGCGATAGCCCCATAGAGCTAGATATAGACTATGCGATTTCTGCGGATGCCCAGCCAGATGCATTCTTTAGGGTTGTTGTAGATGACAGTAATGAACTGTACTATGCCGCTAAGTCATCTAAGGGATTTAAGTCTGAAGAACTTGTGCCAGGAAAAGCAGTAGCACCAGGGTGGGCGGACTTTGTCATCACGCTTGAAGAGTATGTACCCAATGCAAAGGTTGAGCGAGATATTGTTCCCTTAACGGATGGACGTGAGGGTGGAGAGCCCGCCCTTCAGATTGCCACACCAGATGGCCAAAAGACTTGGGTGCCCTGGGGCGAGCCCACTACAGTCTCTACGGCTGCAGGAAATTTATATGTGGCGTTTAGTCCTAAGCTGATGCGATTGCCCTTTGCGCTTAAGCTTAACGACTTTATTGTGGAACGTAATGAAGGCAGTGAGTCTGTCGCTATGTGGACAAGCTTGATCAGTCTGATGGAACCCCAAACGGGTGAGATTTCAGAAAGGCGGGTGTGGATGAATCATCCGACCTGGTTTAAGGGATGGAAAATCGCCCAAGCCTCTTGGAATCCAGGGGATTTGGCCCAATCTACACTGCAGGTTAAGCGTGAGCCTTGGTGGGTAACAGGGTTGACCTGGTTAGGGTCACTGATGGTAACCCTGGGTGTCGCGATTATGTTCTACGGTCGGTCGGTAGCTCAAAAACTTAGGTTTGTTGGTGGTCTGTTGGGGTCATCTGAGACTGCTGACAACAAAGACTCATCGGCGACAACAATCCCAATCCTTAGCATTTTTTCCCATGATTCAGGCAAGACCGCTGCCTAGTATCTGGCTCATTATGTCTGTGTTAAGAACAGCCCTACGCTTCGAGCATTATAGTCACAGTTAATATCCCATGAAATTTCTCAAATTTGCCATTGGTTTATGTCTCGGGTTGCTGTTAATTGCGATGCCCGTTAGCCAGTTTCAGCCATCTACTCTAGACAGTCTAGAGACCATGACTGTCCAGCAGGGAGGGCGTAAAAAGCCACTGGATACAGTTGCTCAAGAGACTGTTGCCAAAATCCATGGTGCAGCTACTTACAACCACGACGGCAGTCAGGAAAGTGCGATGGAGACGTTTATGTCTCTATGGCTTAACAATCGCAACTGGAATGAAGAGCCGTTTGTTTTGGTTAGCTATCGACCGTTAAAAGAGCTGGCTGGTTTAGATCTAGAGCAAAAGCATTTCTCTTTTGAAACTCTGATGAGAAATCAGCCCTTAGGGGATGTGGTTAGATCGGCTCATCGCAAGCAGATTGATGAGCAAGATTTGACCCGGGACGAGCGGGAAGCGCTGACAATTGAAGACCGTCTGCAGCTGATGCTGAGTATGGTGAGTGATGATGCGATCGCAGTTGTTCCTCACCCCAGCGATATCAAAGGGAAATGGGTATGCATTACTGAGGCACAGAGCCTTTATGAGGCTGAATCAGTTGCACCGCTGCTGGCAAACTTTGCCATCATTAAGCAAACAATTTTGTCAGGCACTGACCATCTACCCATGCTGGCACCGCTGGCCCAGTCCCTTAAAGAGGGTCTAGCTGAGCTAAGCCCCACGGTATATCCAGCTGACGGTGTCATGCGACGTGAGGTCTTCTTTAACCATTTTCATCCATTTGCCAAAGCGTGGCAGCTCTACGGCATTGCCTTTGTCTTAATGCTGGCGGCTCTGTGGGTATGGCCTAATCTGTACTGGACGGCTATTGGCACCTTTGTTGCTGGTGTTGCGGTACAAAGCTCCGGATTCTGGCTGCGGATGCAGATTGCCGGTCGCCCCCCGGTAACCAATATGTATGAATCAGTGGTTTGGGTCGGCTTTGGTATTGCGGCTATTGCCCTGATGTTTGAGCTACTGCAGCGGTCTAAATACTATTTGTTAGCCGCCGCACCGCTGTCTGTTGTGTGTTTAATTTTGGCGGACAGTTTGCCCGCTGTATTAGATCCCAGCATTTCCCCGCTGGTGCCGGTGCTGCGTGACAACTTTTGGTTAAGTATCCACGTACCGACCATTGCCCTGAGCTACGCTAGCTTTGCCCTGGCGCTGGGGTTAGGTCATGTTGCCCTGGGCAGCTATTTGTTTACCCCCAATGCCAAGTCACGCATCAAGCTGCTGTCCCAGCTCAACTATCGAGTGCTACAGGTTGGCGTGTTGCTGTTGACAGCTGGCATCATTCTAGGCGGTATCTGGGCCCACTTTTCCTGGGGGCGTTGCTGGGGCTGGGACCCCAAAGAAACCTGGGCGCTGATTGCGGTGCTCTGCTATCTAGTACCGCTCCACGGTCGGCTAGTGGGCTGGATTGGCAACTTTGGCATCAGTGTTGCCAGCGTCGTTGCCTTTAACGCGGTGCTGATGGCCTGGTATGGAGTGAACTTTGTTTTGGGGACAGGCTTACACAGCTACGGCTTTGGCACGGGTGGCTCTGAGCTAATGATTGCCGGGGTGGTCGGGTTAGACCTGCTGTTTGTGTTGGTGGTCGCTATTCGTCACCAGGGTTGGCTCAACGGATTGTTAACGGCTGAGACAAGTACCTAGTGCCGTAGGCACGGTCAAAGTCTGGTGCGTGGGCACGGTCAAAGTCTAGTGATAAAGCGAGAAAAGAGAGGAGTTGGTATGAAACGTCGTGAATTTAACAGTCTGTTTGGGCTGGGGCTATTGGCAACGTCTTTACCGGTTGCGAGCGCAGCCTGCAGACCCGCGACAGAAACCGCTTCTGAAACTCCGGCAGCCAGCGACGCCCCCGCAGCCAGCATTGACGAAACCCCTCGAGAAGATGGGTTTGCTGCGTTAGGTACCGTGGCTGATTTAGACGCCGATGGCTATTTAGGTAAAAAAGGCTTTATTGCTGGTCCCGTTATTGTTATCCGCGACCCCGCTAATGCCGACAGCGTGATTGCCCTCAACTCAATGTGTACCCATCAGGGCTGTAGTGTCGAGTGGCAAGACAGTGCGTTTGCCTGCCCCTGCCATGGCTCTAAATTTAATACTGACGGCAGCGTTGCCGAGGGTCCTGCCACTGAGCCCTTAGCCCCTTACGAAGCCATTATCGACGGCGATTTGGTGCTGGTTAAAGCCACCTAACCCTGACATAACACTAGTAAGATAAGCCTGACCCAGTTTCTGGTAATGGCCCTTGAAGACGCTTACTACCTGGATTCACAACTATGGCCTAAGGCCCACACCTAAAAGCCAACGACTTTGGCTAGTCGCCAGTCTGGCCATTGCCTTACTATATGGCATCCTCTTTTGGCGGCTTGCTTTTTCAGGTCCGTACACGATTCCAGATGATGGGCGTCAGCATTTGTTTTGGATGCTGCGGTATGTTGCCACGGCCCTGTTTCCAGACGACATCATTGCAGATTATTTTCAATCCGTAGCGCCAGGTGGCTACAAGGCGCTCTATTGGCTAGGTGCTCAAGTAGGGCTACACCCATTTTTGTTAAGCAAGCTGTTGCCGCCCATCTTGGGTATTGTTGGCACAGCCTATGCCTTCTATCTAACCATCGCCATTATCCCTGCACCGCTTGTCGCATTCACCAGCACAGTTATTCTCAATCAGTCTCTTTGGATGTGGGATGAGCTAGCCTCCGCCACACCCAAAGCATTCAACATTTTGCTGATTTTGGCCTTTTTGTTTTATGTGGTAAAACGACGGCTGATTCCCTGTGTTGTGGTGCTGGGATTACAAGGATTGTTTTATCCCCAGACCATATTTGTCTCACTGGTGCTGCTAGGATTTCAGGCTGTCTGGCCACAGCGCAGACCAGACAGCTGGAAATTTTTAGTCCTTGGCTTAGCCGTCGCTGTCGTTGTTCTACTTCCCTATGCCATTAATACTTCTCCCTATGGTCCTGTTGTTACGTTAGAACAAGCTCGGGAGATGGCAGAATTTCAGCCGGGGAGTCGCAACGCTTTTTTCTATAACAATCCATTACGATACTGGCTGTTCTCTGGGCGCAGTGGTCTACTCCCACCCATTGTACCGGTCACCATTTGTGCCGCTCTGCTGTTGCCGCTGCTCTATCGGTTTAAACTGCCGCTCTTAAACACAATTACGACCGACGGCGTCATCCTACATCAGCTGGGCATGGCTTCAGGTGTGATGTTTTTGGCCTCCCACGGTCTTTTATTTCGACTACATTTACCCAGTCGCTACAGCCGCCACAGTATCAAAATTATTGTTTCCATAGCGGCCGCCATCGTGCTGGTTGCGCTGCTCGATGCTGTGCTCCGTCATCTTAGCCAGTCGCGTTTATGGCAACAGACCCTAGCGCTCAGTGCAGTGATAGGGTTTACGGTAATTACTGTGGGCTATCCCTGTTTTCTCAACAGCTTTTTGAATGTGGTGTATGTAAACTCTGATCGCACTGCGCTCTATGAATATCTGCAGCAACAGCCACTGGATATCCGCATTGCATCATTAACCAATGAAGCTGAAAACATTCCGGCCTTTACCGGCCGCTCAGTTTTAGTCAGCCCTGGGCACAGTTTGGCTTACCATCAGGGTTACTACAGCCAAATTCGCCCTCGCATTTTGAATTTGATGGCTGCTCAATATAGCCCATCCTTAGACGCACTTAAGTCAGCCATTATGGAATACGACATTAATTACTGGCTAATTGACGAGACCTCTTTTAACCCAGATAGTCTGCCACGTCAGTGGTTACGACAGTTTGACTCAGAACTGACAACCGCCATCACACAGCTGCAGCAAAGCCCCCCCGCACTCCAAAGACTAATCCCAGTCTGTACGGCCATTAGCGATCAAGGAAAAACGCTACTCACAGCAAGCTGCCTGTTAGAAGCTGGAGATAGTTGAGCCGTTTAGCTAACAATGGTCCCAGTCAAGGGCGAGCTGGCACTGGCATAGGCTTTGATGGGAATACGGCCCGACAGATAGGCTAAACGACCCGCTTCAGCCGCCAACCCCATCGCCCGACCCATTTTGACCGGGTCTTTTGCTTTGGCAATCGCCGTATTGATCAACAAAGCATCGGCCCCTAGCTCCATCGATTCTGCGGCTTCACTTGGGCTACCAATACCCGCAACTACCACCACCGGAATTTTTGCATTTTCAATAATAATGCGAATGTTGGCAGCATTGCGAACCCCCTGACCTGAACCAATGGGAGAGCCCAATGGCATAACGGTTACACACCCTGCTTCCTCAAGATATTTTGCCAAAATTGGATCGGCATTGACATAGGGTAGAACAGCAAATCCCTCTTTTACAAGTTGTTCCGCAGCACGCAGCGTACCAATCGGGTCGGGCAACAAATATTTGGCATCGGGGATTACTTCTAGTTTGACAAAGTTGTTGTCTTCTTGCCCCAACAACTTTGCCATTTCTCGACCCAGGCGAGCCACTCGAATGGCCTCGTCAGCATTAGTGCATCCAGCAGTGTTGGGCAGCATCCAAATTTTCTGCCAGTCAATAGCCTGAGCTAATCCCTCATGACCAGGGGCGTTAGTCTGCACACGGCGTACAGCAACTGTGACAATTTGACTACCGCTAGCGGCAAGACTAGCCCGCATCGTGTCAAAGTTGTCAAATTTACCTGTACCTGTCATTAACCGTGACGAAAAAGAGCGTCCAGCAATAACAAGGGCATCATCAGTTTGGGCAGACGGGGGAGCAGAAAGAGTTTGCATTTGTGTAGATTGTGGAGAACCCGAGAGTGGGGGGGTACCCACTCTCGGCATAGCGTTTTGAACGTTTTGAACTGGCCGTTGACTACCTGCAGAAGGGTTTCCTTTCCTAGATCCGGTGAACCGTTCCCAATGAAACGCGTCTAATAGTGGATCGCGGTTACCCTGAATCAAGTCAATAATTAGTTTGGCCGTAATCGGTGCTAGCAAAATACCGTTTCTGTGATGCCCTGTCGCTAAGGTCAAATTGTCGCACTGGCTAGGGCCCAAAATAGGAGATTCATCCGGAGTGATGGGTCGATATCCCCACCAACATTCTTGCAGAGGGAAATCCGCCAGTGGGGGATATAGCCGTACCGCTTCGTTAAGGAGCTGGGCCACACCGGCAGGCGTATTATGGGGAATAAACCCCACATCCTCATTGGTGGCACCTAGAACGATTCGCCCGTCTTTGCGCGGCACGATATATATGTGCTCGCCATATAGGACGCGGTTAAGGCGATAGAGAGAATCAGGCGGTGTTACTAGGGAGGCCATCTGCCCCTTGCGGGGTGTTACCGGTACTGGCAACAGTTCACTTGACCAAGCTCCTGCCGCCAAAACATAGTGCCCGGCCTGCTGCTGATCGTTGGTAGTTAGTAGCCCTGTGATGTGACGATTGTGCTGAATAAAAGCATCGGCACTAACCCCCTCTTGGATAGTGACCCCCAGCTCTTGGGCAGCGACCCGCAGTGCTTTTAGCAGAGCGCGGGGAGTCACCTGGCCTTCTTCTGGATACCAGTGACCGCCGACAACTTGAGGGTTTAGATGAGGCTGATAGCGATGAATGGTCGCCTGGTTAAGGGTCTCTGATGAAGCAGACGTTAGTGAAAAAAGAGGATTGAGAATACCACAGGGCCAAAAGCCTGTGTCTTGCCCCGTTAATTCTTCGAGCTTGCGACTCCAGTCAGGGTAAAGGGTGAGACTACGCTGACTCAAATCGAGTAGAGAACCGGTTAATCTCTCAGCGTTGGGAGCTAACATGCCAGCCGCTGCATGACCAGCAGCAGCGTTGAAATCACGGCTGAGTATGGTAACAGTAGCGCCTTGCTGGCGGAGTTCGGTTGCGATCGCAAGTCCAAGAATACCACCACCGATAACCAGTACATCTACCTGACCCATAGGTTTTAACCAACCACCTCTTGGATTAACAACGCTTAGACTTTAACCTTATCTAAAAAATCAAATCTCAGCCTACCAAAGCGCTCGAATAGGTGCCTGGTCCTCGGTCTGATTTTGATTTTGAGGCTGATTTTGCCCTTGAACTGAACCCGGTGCACCGGCTGCTGGCTGTGTTGGAGCCTCTTGCTCAGGAGGATCGGCCTCAATAATCTCACCATCAGTATCGTCTGTTGCATTATTAGACGTCTGCACATCAGTGCCAAATGCAGGTGCACTCTCAGCATTGATCGTCTGACGCTGAGGAATCTCACCAGCCCTTTCTAACGGCGTCCGGCTATTAATTTGGCCAATTGTGTCACTGTCATTGAGGGCAACAAGATCCTCATTGGTCCCATCTTCAGCTGAGCCAAAATTATTTTGAGCCGACGAATCATCCTCTGTACCATCCATCCAGGAAGTCACCTGGTTAGAGGTGCTAGTCCCATAAATTGCCATCAATGAAATAGCGGCCAAAATACTGCCCAAGATGAACTTATTCATACGTCTTTCCGCTCCTGACTACCACTGCCCCTTATCATCACTCAGTTCTAAGAAAATAAGCGCACTCTTTCAAAAATAGAGGCCCTCTAGTTATAAAGACACTAAACTTTAACAACTTTGGTCTTAAAGGTTAAGGCATCACCACACAATCGTCTGGCCTTGCCCCCAGAACTGATCATATTTAAACACTTTAATATCGCCAAGCACACGGGTTTGGCACGCTAATCGCAAGGGTCGTTCAGACTTATGAGGGGGTAACGAGCGCCGCCCTCGATCTTTCCAGTTTGCCGTTGACACCTCACCTTCAATCAGCACAGCACAGGTGCCACAGCTGCCTATCCCGCGACAGTTGATTAATTTAGCGTTGCCGTTATACAGATCAACGTCGTTATCTAGAAGCGCACGTCTGAGATTGGCACCCGTTGCACATTCAAAGGTTTTGCCTTGAGCAGTCACTTTTGGCATGGGAATTATTAAGTTAAGACCTTCAAACTAAAACAAACTTACTTGAGATGTTATTTATCAAAAGCTGACTAAGCAGTTTGATAAATAACAGTTTAGATGTGTAAAACACTTAGATTTTGTGATTTAGATATTTCCCGAGGAAATCAAAACCGTCTTTAATTCACTAAGCCAGAGCTTAAAGTTACCCTGGCTTTTCTTAGAATCTATGTAAGTCGATTGTCGTGATATCCCTCAATTAAACTCCAAAAATTTGATATAACCCAGCGTATAAAATGCTGCCAAAAGCCTTTTCCCCTAGAGGTTTTTAGCTCAAATTTATTTTTTATTGTGGGTTGTGAAAATCTTCATCAAAGGTCTAAACTCGGTACACAGGGTCTTTAAATTGCGCTGCATTCATAGCGATAAGAAATCAATAAAAATTCATTTTTTGCAACTCAGTACTCACCACGGGTAGCATCCTCCGCATCTACATTTTCAAGTCTTATTTCCCACATTGTGTTCTCTGTTGCTATGTCTCCCAATACTCAGCTTTGGATTTATGACACCACACTTCGAGATGGTGCCCAGCGCGAGGGCCTATCGCTTTCCGTTGAGGACAAGCTCAACATTGCCCGTCGTTTAGACGATTTAGGCATTCCATTTATTGAAGGGGGCTGGCCAGGGGCAAATCCGAAGGACGGACAGTTTTTTGCACAGCTACAGCACCATCCTCTGCGTCAGGCCGAGGTGGTGGCCTTTTGTTCCACTCGACGCCCTCATTTACCCGTAAATGAGGACGTTACCCTAGCAGCAGCTCTAGCAGCGAGAACCAAGTGGGTAACGCTGTTTGGTAAATCCTGGGATCTTCATGTTACCGAGGGTCTCAAGACAGAGCTAAATGAGAATCTATCGATGATTTATGACTCCATTGCCTATCTCCGACAGCAGGGGCGACGGGTCATCTACGATGCTGAACATTGGTTTGACGGCTATTTAAGCAACCCTATTTATGCTGTGCAAACCTTAGAAGCTGCTCTGAGAGCGGGGGCTGAATGGTTGGTTTTGTGCGACACCAACGGTGGCATGTTGCCCCATCAGGTTACCGATATTGTCCGTACGGTCAGTCAGTGGCTGGCGACTCTAAACCTTGAAAATACCCCTCAGCTGGGTATACACACCCATAATGATGGCGAGCTAGCGGTGGCTAATGCACTCACTGCCACCTTGGAAGGGGTGACTATGGTGCAGGGCACCATTAACGGATATGGCGAACGCTGTGGTAATGCTAACCTTTGTTCACTAATCCCAAATTTACAGCTCAAGCTGGGCTATAGCTGTCTACCGGCAACTCAGCTGGCTAGGTTGGCTGAAACCAGTCGGTATATTAGCGAAGTGGTCAACCTGGCTCCCGATGACCATGCTCCATATGTAGGTATGTCCGCCTTTGCCCACAAGGGTGGAATTCACGTCAGTGCGGTCGAGCGAAATCCAAAGACCTATGAACATATTGAGCCTGCTGCAGTTGGCAATCTCCGTCGCATTGTTATTTCTGACCAGGCAGGGCTGAGCAACATTATGGCTAAAGCCCGTAGCTTTGGTCTCAAGCTTGATCGCACGAATCCGACATCGCGACTGCTGCTGCAGCGACTCAAAAGCTTAGAGGATGAAGGCTATCAGTTTGAAGCCGCTGAGGCCAGCTTTGAACTGCTCATGCGAGAAGCCCTGGGGCAACGCCCCAAAATGTTTGAGGTGCATGGATTTCAGGTCCACTGTGAGAGGATGTCCCACACCAAGAGCACCGTCAATCGATCACCTGAAGACCCCGCTGGTAGTTCTTCGTTAGCTACAGTCAAAGTCTCTGTAGACGGTAAAAATTTGCTCCATGCGGCGGAAGGAAATGGTCCTGTTGAGGCGTTAGACCATGCTCTACGCAAAGCACTAGAGCGGTTCTACCCAGAACTAGAACGGTTTTACTTAACCGATTACAAGGTAAGAATCCTAGACAGTACTGCAGGCACTGCTGCTAAAACTCGCGTACTGGTGGAATTTGGTGATGGCGAGCACCGTTGGACGACAGTAGGTCTATCTCCCAATATTTTGGAAGCCTCGTATCAGGCGGTGGTGGAAGGGTTAGAGTATGGGCTACTAAAGTTGCGATCGCAAGTAGAGGCTAAGCTGGTAGCGTGTCAGTCTTGACCCTACTCGCCGTTTATTACTCTCCTCACCCATGCACAACTGGACCTGGCAAACCTGGCAAGGTAAGCCCTATTTAACCTGCGATCTTATCTCTCAGCCCCACGGTTTTTTTACATCGGCATTTGCCTCCCAGCGACCTGAAGCCCTCACCTCTGCGCTGGGAGACAACGCTGAAGTTTTTCGCACTAAACAAGTTCATGGCAATGTCGTGCTTGCACCAGAAGACGTCAGAGCCGGCACCAAAACCTTAGTTGCCAGCGGTTCCAGCCAGTTCTCAGAAAAGGACATCGAGCGCCCCCCTGCCGATGGCTGTTTTAGCCATCGGCAGGGTCAAGCTACCTGGGTGTGCACTGCTGACTGTACACCGGCTCTCATCGCCGACCAACGCACAGGCCAGGTGGCGGCCGCCCATGCAGGCTGGCGTGGCACAGCCCAAAAAATTGTGCCGGTAGCCATTGCCAAACTGCAGGCTCAGGGATCAAAAATTCAGGATCTACGAGTCCTGTTAGGCCCCGCCATTGCCGGGGAGGGCTATCAGGTGGGTGAGGATGTTGCCGCCAAGATTGGGGCAAGCATCGTAGATGTGGCAAGATTTACGAGCGACGCCAAGATAGTCGAACACCTTTTAAATTTAGACAACCCACCGCTGCTACCCGATAACAAACCGGGCCATGTGCGGCTCGATGTCCGCCGTGTTAATGAGATTCAGCTAGAACAAATGGGGCTGACATCTGAACAGATTGCCACAGCCCCCCACTGCACCTATCAGAATCCTGAGCACTTTTTTTCCTACCGACGCACCAAACTTAAGCAGGTGCAGTGGTCAGGCATTGTGAGCGTTTAGGTAGGCTGCGGCCGCCAACCCTGACTGATAGGCTGCATCCAGATTGGTCATAGTGCTTGGACAACACCAGTCGCCACAGCCCACTAAGCTAGGCCACCGAGTTGTTAGCAACGCCTGGGGATAAGGTTGATTGACCACACTGTAGCGCCACCGATGCAGACGATGGGTTTGTGGCTGCTACAGCCCAGGCACGATAGCTCCTGCTGCGGTTAGCATTGCGAGCACTGCGTTTTTTGTTAAGGCCTCTACAGCAGGGTTGTCTGGAGCTAAGCGATCTAGCTGCTCAAGGTATTGGGCAGCAAATTCTGGTTGGCTCTGCATCAGCACAGCCTTAAGCTGAGGCTGGCTAGCTTTACTGCTATCTAACGACAGCCAAGACAAAACCGGATGGTTAGCTTCGACATACCAGCCCTTACTGTGGTCTAGAGACGGTCTCTCTGGCAAGGTTTTATAAGTCGTCAGCAGACTCAGACAGGGGTCATAGGTTACCTGATTGAGACCGGCTGCGGCTGCTAAGGGTTCTAGCAGCGGTACTACTTGGGGGGCAGGCATAGCAATCACCACGGCTGAAGTTGCCAAACTCAGCTGGCCATCAGGGCTCTCAGCAATTACCTGCCAGCCGTCAGACAATTTTGTCAAAGTTGTGACCCGATGCTGACGACGGATGTCGCAACCTTGGGCCAGGTACTTTGCGATCGCATTTAGCCCGCGCTCAGCACAGTAGACCGTCTGCGCCTTGGGTTGCAGGCTCTGCTCCCAAGTAAACCCTTGGGCAGACCACGGGCGGACTATACCTTGACCTACTAGTTGCTGAGTTAATGCTTGCAGTTCGGCCGACTGAGGCGACCAGTAGCGAACACCATGATCAACCCAACCGCCAGGGGTTAAACGTCGGGTTGCCAGTCGTGACCCCACCCCACGAGGCTTGTCTAGCCAGATAACTCGATAACCCAAAGCCTGTAGCGTCAAACCACAGCTTAAGCCAGCGACCCCAGCCCCAACAATAGCAACCGTTACCACCGGTCTTACGCTGTCGCCGTAATCAATGCCAGCTCCATGTGGTCATCAGGTCGCGCATCAATCTCGGCCCGAATGTTTGGGCCAAAGAACTTTTCAATTTTTTCGTGTTTTTCGTGCCAAGTATCTGAGGGCAAATAGGGCGACTCAAACTCAAGCACTAACGCATAAGCACCGTCTCTCAGCTCTTCACGCAAACCACTCAAAACAGGGCGTTGTCTATCATTCGGACTCAGACCTAAACGCTCTAGAGCAATGTCGAGATGCGCATCTTGACCGTAGCGATAGCGAGTCACATCTTTACGTACCTGATTTTGGGTCTGGGTCGCTGTTTTGTCCCGCAGCGCAACCACCGTGTCACTGGGCGGCTGGGTGTAGGGTACAGGCTCTAGCTCAGCCGCCCGCAGTGCAGCTCCCCCCAATAAAATCGGAATTCCATAGAAAAACCCCGCCAGGTTTAATGTAGCCATGTCTCTGAAATAGGCGACAAAGCCAACAATGGTCAGGATAGAACCAATCGATAGTAAAACACCACCAAGGGGAATTTTGCGTAGCATATGCAGGAGTCGTATCAAAAAAAGGGACATCAGCGGTGAGTCGTGTCTTAGGACATAGCCCATGCCACCAATTCCATAGTAAAGGGATTTGACTTTAAACTTTGTTCAACAGTTAATCCCCATACGTCTGAATATTTAAGCAATAGTCGACGATTCAGCACTTTATTAACCAGAGCTACCCTCAACACAGGCCAGTTCCGCATCTATCCATCTATCCAATGACATGGTTAACCTGTAGCGCTGATCGCCCAAATTTGCTTATTCTGGAGTCTGTAGATGGTGAGAAAAAGCAGAACTATGTCGCTTGAGACAATTAAGACTCAAATCGAGCAAATCAGGACAAAACGAAACTCTTTATTACAGCTGCTAGAGCAGCCTAATTTGGGGACATTGCGCATTGATGTCAACCAGGCTCTAGAAGAAATGGATGATCTATTAGAAGAATTTGAGCGTGTTTTCAAAGAGCAATCTCAAGGCTGAACTTGCTTGCAAGCTTTGAACTGTCACAGGCTATACATTCACACTCCTTTTAATTCTCTTATTTAACTATCTTTCAAATGGCAACGTATTCTGTCGAAATCCAGCATCAAGGTACTGTTCACACCATTGCTGTCGATGAACAAGACACGATTTTAGCGGCGGCTCAAGCCGCTGGTTTAGACCTGCCTACTTCCTGTAGTGCTGGAGTCTGCACCACCTGTGCTGCATTGATTACGGCAGGCACCGTATCTCAAGAAGACGGCATGGGTGTCAGTCAGGAACTGCAGGACCAAGGGTATGCCCTACTGTGTGTGGCATACCCAAAATCTGACATCAAGCTAGAAACCGAAAAAGAGGACGAAGTCTATCAGGCTCAGTTTGGCCAATTTCAGAACTAAACCAGACAAAACGGGCATCTCGCCACAGCTTAAGACACACTCTGCCCGCCGCATCAACAGCTATGGAATTGGCACATAACCTATCAGACCGGACCACCCCCGTCACAACGGAGTTTGTCCTCATAACGGTTCAACTCCAGGCTAATGGCATCGCACTTCGAAACCATATCGAAACTCAGCTCAAGTCTTATGGTGAGCCGCTGCGGTGGGCAATTACAGCCATTGATCAAACGACCGCTCAAGTAGAAGCTGTCGTCACCGTTATTACCTTAAATCAATCGGCATGAGTGTGTTTCAGCGGCCACATACCACCATGATGATTGTCCCAACGGGTGTAGGAGCAGCAATCGGTGGCTATGCGGGGGATGCTTTGCCTGTGGCACGAGCGATCGCAACCGTTACCGATCGTCTGATCACCCATCCCAATGTGCTCAATGGAGCCCAGCTTTACTGGCCTATACCCAATGCCTACTACGTTGAAGGCTACGCGCTAGATCAGTTTGCCGCTGGACGCTGGCGTCTTCAGCCAGTGCATCAAAACACCATTGGCATAGTGATTGACCAAGCTGTTGAAGATGACCTCCGCTGGCGGCACCTCCAAGCAGCCGACGCGGCCCGAGCCACACTGGGGCTAGACATCTAGGGCTATGTCACCACCGATGTCCCCCTTGGCGTTCAGCTAAAGCAGGCCCAAGCTGCCACCTGGGGCACCCTGGAAAGACCTGACAGCCTGCTGCGAGCAGTGGAACATTTGCGCCAGACAGGCTGTGATGCCATTGCCGTGATTGCAAGATTCCCAGACGATCTAAGCAGCGAAGCCCTCAATGACTATCGCCAGGGTCAAGGCGTGGACCCGCTGGCAGGGGCTGAAGCGGTGATTAGCCATCTAGTGGTGCGTGAGTTTCAAATCCCCTGTGCCCATGCCCCAGCTCTCCAGCCATTACCCCTCGATACAACGATTTCTCCGCGCTCCGCCGCCGAGGAAATTGGCTATACCTTTTTACCCTGTGTGCTGGCCGGTCTGAGCAAAGCGCCACAATTTAGTGCCGTCCTTGCGCCCCACAGTATTGGCGCTAGCGAGGTGGATGCTCTAGTGGTGCCAGCCAGTAGCCTAGGGGGAAGTGCCGTTCTCAGCCTGAGCAGCACCGCAACTCAAATTATTGCAGTTGAAGATAACTCCACAGCGCTCAAGGTTGACGCTGCTAGCCTCGAGCTTAACGTTACTATTGTGCGGTCCTATCTAGAAGCCATTGGCGCGATCGCAACCCAGCGCGGAGGCATTGCCCTGTCGGCACTGAGCCCACATATACCCCATCTACAGCCGCTGTCGTAGCAAATGGACCTGCAGGCATGTCCGTCAGATTTCCATGAAGTTTATTTCAACATTCCTAAGATAAATAAGGAAATACCCTAATCCGCAGCACTACTTGACTATGCTGTAAGACTACCTCTGGTCTATTTTTCAATACTCCTATGTCTATTTTGAGCACACCGCCAAGCCCAACTCAGCAAACGGCGTGCCATATTCAGCAAGATGAAGTGCTTGCGCTCAATGACATTCCCCATCAGGCTTGGAAAGTTCGTTCAGGCACAGTTGCCCTCTGCCGCGTCGTTGACGGTATCCGTCACTGCTTTTTTACAGCCCATGAGGGGGAAGTTATTTTTGGTGTAGCCGCCCAAGATAGTGGCATGGTTGCGATCGCCATTGAACCAGCCGTTATCACCGCTATACTGTAACGGCCTGTAGCGCGCCAGCCATCTCATCGTCTGTTTTCCATGCCTGGCCATCGAGGGCCATTTGTTCAATCAGGCTGGCCAGACGCAGAGCCTTAAGGGCTTGTTCGCCACCAACAGAGGGTTTACCACCTCCCCGCGCACAGTGAACAAAATGCTCTAACTCCGCGTGCAGCGGCTCAATGTTGCTGGTGTAAACTTTTTCAATTAAGCCATCTTGCCGATAAAGCACCTGACCATAATCGGTCATAGTATTGGCCGTCGTCTGACGATGGATCAAAATCTCATTGTTGAGAAAGTCAGCCTCAGTTAGCGAATTCCGACAGTGGGCCGCTATGCTCCGAATCTTACGGTGGGTTACCTTGCTAGCTGTCAAAGTGGCCACAATACCGTTAGCAAACCCCAAGGTGGCCGTCACATAGTCCAAATAGGGTGAATTTCCAGCTCGGCTACCGCTGGCAGTGAGCTTTACTACTGGGGCCTCAGCCAGCTCTAACAGCAGGTCAATATCGTGGATCATCAGATCCAGTACCACCGAAACATCGTTGGCCCGCTGAGAATAGGGACTCATACGCCGCGCCTCAAGCGCCAACAGCTTCTCGGTCTTAAGCACCTTGTGCAATTCCTGAAAAGCTGGATTGAAGCGCTCAATGTGACCAACCTGTAGGACACAGTTGGCTTCAGCCGCTGCATTTACAAGCGACTCGGCTTCAATAATGTTGGCGGCGATGGGCTTTTCAATCAGCATGTGTACCCCCGCCTGCAAACAGGCCATCCCTACCTCGTGATGAAACCGGGTAGGCACTGCGATACAAACAGCATCCACATACTTTAAAAGCTCATCATAGTCTTCAAAAAAACGAACACCATACTTGCCCGCCGTGGACAGACCGCGCTCAACATTGGTAGCTGCAATGCCTACTAGCTGCACGTCCTTAATGCGACTAAGCACACGGGCATGATGCTGGCACATGTTGCCCACACCAATCACACCTATGCGGACCAAGTCTTCGTGACTATCACTTGCAATTTGAGAATCTCGTTGTTGCACACCAGGGTCCCTCACACCAGAGAGCAATTTGCTCTCAGAATGACTTTACTTTCCTCAAAGTCAACCAGATATTACCACAGCAATCCTAGGTTCTTCGGTTGCATGCTCCACTTAATAGCGACAGATATGCCAATCCCCGCTGTCAGAATTGTGGCCACATTAGCTACAACTGGAAAACAGGCTGTGTCAATTTCCTGGCTGTCTGCGGGGTATACGGCGTCGTAGCGGCAAGTGGCTACGGGTAATTTGAATCTGCTCTAGCTTGGGACCTTTAACTGTCTTGACCGTGAATACCAGATCATCGCCATAATTTAGTTGCTCTCCTGCTGCTGGAATCTTTTGTAGCGAGTGAATGATAAACCCAGCCAGGGTTTGATAGTCCTCAGGTGTTGGCAACGTTAGAGCGAACTGCTTGTTAACTGCATCAATGTCCATTTGAGCGGGCACCAGCACTGAATAATCATCCAAATAGACGATATCTCCCGACACCATAGCGTCCTCATACCCAATGAGTTCAGCCGTTACATCGGCCCAGGTTACCAGCCCAGCGGTGCCGCCATAGTCATCTACTACAATCATCATGGAATGGTTCAACCGCTGCATACGACTGAGCAGATCGCTTAAGGGCAAATCTGTCGGTACTACACGCGCATTCTTCATCCAACGACTGACTTGAGTTGTAACTGTGAGCTGTCCTTTTGCCAAAGGCTCAGCGATCGCTTTGAAGTCTAAAATGCCACTAATATTGTCTAGAGAATCCCCTACCAGGGGAAATTGAGAATAGCCAGTCTCAACCACGATGTTCAATAAATCTTGCCAGGTAGCTGTATCGTCTAAGGCCACAATCTGGGTACGTGGAACCATAATGTCCTCTACCGTAAAGTCTCTAGACTCAAAGACATTATTGAGAATTTCTCGCTCTTCTTGATCAAGGCCCAAAACGGCTGTCGGAGTGCTGATAATCATTTGCAGCTCATCCGAGGTGAGCTGAGTGTCAGACTGACGCCGCTCTTGTAAACCTACAAGCTTTAATAAAGTCTGGGTGGAGCAGTTAAGCAGCCAAACGACAGGTGAAAACAAACGAGCCACCGTCAGACTCACAGGCCCCAGAAGTCGCGAAGTTTGTTCTGAGTAGCTTAATGCCAACGACTTAGGGATAAGCTCCCCCAAGACGATTTGTAAATAAGCAAGCCCCCAAAAAGCCAGCATTAGGGCTATTCCGTGGGAAAAAATGGGAATGGGTATGGGCAACCGTCGCAACCACTGGTGCAAAAGCAGCGCTAACGTATCTTCACCAATCCATCCCAAGGCCAGGCTTGCCAGCGTAATGCCTATTTGGGTTGTCGGCAAAAGTCGCTCGATACTTTGCTGCAGGCTTTGTACAGTTTGGGCCTGAACATCGCCCACTGCAGCCAGCTGATTAATACGAGAACGTCGTACTGAGACAATCGAGAATTCTGCTGCTACAAAAAAAGCATTCGGAATAATGAGTGCGCCAACGATGAGCAGACGGACCATTACCCCTGAAGCACTGATAGGTAGCCCGCCATTTACTAAATCCTGCACAGCCATTGCCAGACCCCTATGGGGTTAGGTTCATATACTTGCGGCATTATTCGACTACTCAGCAGTATCCAGACCACCTTCGATACGAGCCTTGATATTTTTGAGAATATCGTCTTCTTTTAGCAAAACGAAATCGCTGGTTTGTGTCGTACCACGGCTTGCGGTTGAGGCGCTAGCAGGCCGAGTTTCAGGCTGACGAATACCGGTCAGTGCCTGTCGACCTAATGAATACCCCCAAGATGCGCTAACAATGCCTGAACCAAACATGGCCGCAAGCAGTATTAATGTAAATGCGATCGCGGGGTTAACTCTCATAAGATCCAAACATGCATTACCAATGACTAAAGTGGGCCATAGCCGTATCAAAATATAGCGGATTGGGGACGCCTAACTTAATATATCAAAAACCAATACTCATCTGCTTTGAGTAATTGGCTATGCTATAAAGGGCGTATTGAATGCGCTTTACCAGGGTTGGCCGAGCGGATTAGGCAGCGAACTCATAATTCGCCTTAGGCAGGTGCGACCCCTGCACCCTGGATCTAAAAAGCCCCGGTATCTTGTGTAGAAGACAGCGGGGCTTTTCAAGTTTTAAGGAAAATTAGCGTCTTGGCTACGGCTCAAAGTTTAACTCGGTCCCCGTTACTCGACCGCCCACCTGAGAACCAGGCAGCATCTGCAGTGAGGTGTTGTAAGGGTTAGTTAAGTCAGGTACTCGGATAGTTGGAGTGTTACGAGTCTGGAGAAACATCAGCTCATTGTAGGCTTCTAAGATGCCAGCGCTTTCGCGATTGAGTTCTAGCTCAGGGAAACCCGCCCGCCCAGGAACACCAAAGCCAAACAGATGAGACGTTTGACGAAGGAGGGTGCGATCTGAGGTGAAATCAGTGCCAGGGCGAATTAAAATGTCGTCCAATGTTTCTAAAACAGTTGGTTCAGTAAATGTTGCGTTTTGGGCGTTGGCGCGAGTCGCCATGGTCGACAGGGTTGCGATCGCAACCGCTGTGCCGAGTACTAATCCCTTAAGTTTCATGATGGATTTCACCTCACATTTTGGGGCATATGGTACCCCGGTTCATAAAAATCGATAAACTAGCTAAGCGTTATTTAGCAGCCAACCGTGGAACTGCTAAAAGTCTAAGCAGAGTCAACTAACAAAAGTTGGCCTCCATCTTATCCGTTTTAACAGTTTTTGCAACGTCTTTTAGCTACATTCATCCACTGCACTAGCTCACAGTTCTCTCAAAGTACCCACCGATTAGTTGATATCTACTACCATGGCCGCTACGCCCACTAGCTCAAACAACCTCACAACTGTCAAACAACAGCTGCTCGATTTGATTTGCACTGACGCTTATGAAGAAGGTGACTTCACGCTCTCATCGGGTCAGCAAAGCAGTTACTACATCAACGGAAAGCTCGTCACTCTCCACCCTCAAGGGGGGCAGATGGTTGGTCAGGTCTTGCTTAACTATTTGAATAACAGCGTTGTTGGTGTTGGTGGTCTTACCCTAGGAGCCGATCCAATTGTTACCGCAGTCAGCGTCGTTGCTGCCTATGAGGGCCGCTCCATAACGCCTCTAATTGTGCGCAAAGAAGCGAAAGGGCACGGAACCCAGGCCTATATTGAAGGCCCTGTCCTGCCTGAGACTAGCAATGTCGTCATTTTAGAAGATGTTGTTACGACCGGACAGTCTGCCATGAAAGCGATTGTGCGCTTGAGAGAAGCTGGCTATGCAGTCAATCAAGTCATTTCTCTAGTCGATCGCCAACAGGGTGGCTCAGAGTATTATGCTCAAGAGAACATAGTCTTTAAGGCAGTCTACACAATCAGTGAAATCCAAGCCCGCTGGAAAGAATTAAAAGCTCTATCAGAATAGGTTTTATCGGAATAGAAGGTGGATTGTGCCGAATTCCGGAGAAAAGCAACAATTATTCAAGGATACTTGAAATCACCCCCAAGGGTACTGGCGATTCCAGATACGACTCTTAAATTTGAATCAGATACATCATTTTTAGGTTCTCGGTGCCATGGGCATCTGCAGGATCTAACGTTTCGTGTAGGAAGATTTTTATGTCTGATCGTCGTCAAGAGTCCTATGCTGTTCGTCTAGAAGCAGCTGAATTAGCCAGAAGTCGCCAGCATCCAGAGCATAAAGCAAATGGGGATGAACAGCGCTATGCTGACTCTAAGTACTTTATGTCCTTTACAAAGGGACTTCCCCACAACAAAGAGACCGGTCTAATCAAGGATCCTCAGGATTTTGTTGAGTTTCGCCGCGCTGTCGATGACGGCTTTATCGATCCGTTTACCGATCGCGTTCGCCACGGCGCTAAATTTGAAGTGCAAGGCGATGAGGTCGTGCAACTTGAGTGTCCTCCCAACAACTTTCGCCAGTGGGAAGCGCCGACAGCGGGTGTTGTCTATGAGCTACAGGGGCCTGATGCACAAGCCGTAACAATGCCCCCGGCACCAGCATTATTGGACGAAACCGGTAATCCCAATCCTGAGCTGATTCTGGAAATGGCTGAGGTATACGAACTCGCTATTTTGCGAGACCAGCCCTTTAATGCGTTTGAAAATGGTCGATCCAATACTGATATTGAGGGTGCGATCGCACGTCTCAATGGGCTGAGCTACGTCGATAACCAGACCGGTCGTCCCCGCAAAGTAAATGCATCTGGCAAGTTTGACGCTCAGACTTTGTTTCGTGGGTCTTCCCCCGGTGTTGAAGTAGGCCCCTATCTGTCTCAGTTTCTGATGATTGGTAACACCGATGTAAATGGGGGAGGTCATGTTGCCGATGGCAAGATTACCTACGGTGTTCTCGATATCGACCAGCAGGTTCCCATTGCAACTCCTTGCGTGGACTATATGACGGATATGGGGTCCTATGTAGATGCCCAGCGTGGGTTGCGTCCGGCTACTGAAAGCTATGTTCCCGAGACCTGCAGCGT
>JBHJIV010000128.1:0-24373 GCA_050043105.1 Leptolyngbyaceae cyanobacterium
GGGGTGGGTTCCTCCTCCCCCCCTTTTTTTTTTTTTTTTTTCTATTTTTTTTTTGTTGTGGGCGCTTCCCCCTTTTTTTTAACCCCCCCCGCCCCCCCCCACGCCATCAGCCAATCGTTATGCCCGTATCCAGGCATCTCGGGTGGGTGCCGTTCACCCACCCACGGTTCAAAACCGTGCGCTAACCGACGGCTGTCGCTCAAGCGACAAAACCACGACCCCTTCAGCGGGTTTTGATCCCATTAGCCCTGTCACTTTCAGTGCAGGGCGAACTGACGCACCATTACCGTTTCCTCTTACCCTTCCCCTTTCCCCCTTTCCCCGTCTTTTTCTTTATTTTCTCCCGCTCCGCCCGAATGCGTTCGAGGAGGACGCTGGCGGGTTCGTCGTTGGTGTCTTGGGTGACGAGTTGGCCTCGGAAGGCTTTGGCGAGGATGGATTGGTCTAGGGAGTTTAGGTTTGTATGATTATCTTGGTAATATTTTTCAATAGCTCTGATACAAGCAAAATAGCGATCTACTTTCTGAACAATTTTCTGCTGTTCCTGAAGAGAACAAAAAGGTATTTCAAATTTCCCAAGTTTTTGGGCATTAATATTAGACTGACTCACACCATCAGTTTTGACACGCCAGCACATGGCTTTAGCGTAGTTGCTATTTAGGTAATAATTCAGATATTCAGGATCTAATTCTTCAAAATTGTTAATCCGAATTAAATATCCTGCGAAAATAGCTGCTCTCTGCCCTCGATATATGCTTGTTTTTCCAACAAGCTCGGGGCTATTAGTCCTGTTAAAGAGAACAGTATATGGTTTGAGGCTATATTTGTTGATCTCTCCCTCATTAGAAGAATAAACAAGGTTGTCCCAATCTATTTCACCTCCTTGCAAGTTCCCCATTCGTAACACTGGAACCTCACCAGAGGGAGCTGATTTAGCAGAAGTTCCATAGTTCAATGATTCGGCTAATTTTTCTAAATATGTAGACCGCCAAGAATCTGGTAAATCAGGTACTTCACCTACTTCCTGAAAATCATAGATTTTGCTTATTTTCTCTCTTTGTTTAGATGAGCTTGCTTTAGGTAGACGATTTATGCGTATCCGCTCCAACAACTTTTCTGCAGGTTCCACATCGGGATTCTGTGCCCGCCAATCTGCCGTCAGGTCGCCCCGAAATGCGGCGGCGAGGACGGACTGCCGAAACTGGTCGAGCAATGGGGGGATGGTGTCTAGGGCTGCGCGGGCTTTGCGACTGCGGGTGGTTAGGGCTTCGATGTTGGCGACGATGCGGTGTTGCTCGTTGAGGGGGGAAAGATAAATCTTGAGTGGTTTAAAGTTGCGTGCAGATATTCCTTTTACAGTAGTTCCAGTACCATGTCCCTTTAACCTGGCCTGAAATTCAGGATTAGCCAGCTGATACATTAGATACTCAGGTAAAAGTAAATGTCTATCCGTTCTGAGAAGCATCATCCTTTGAGCTAAAGAGAATTTAATATTTGGTGCTAGCGCAACTTCACCTAGTGGTCCTTCCGTTGTTAAAAGAACGTCTCCTTCTTCTGGAAGACCTCTGGTCATATATTCCTGAAAAATCTCTTCTGTTACATATTTTAAGCCATCCCAGATAACTCCAAAGTTACGAATATTAGAGGAACGTAGATGTGGTATTCCTTCCTGACTATATGGGGGAGTTCTTCCTCTGTAATCAATGATTCTGACTAACTCATCAATAGAAGCTGTGTCCCAGCCTGCAGGCAAAAAATCAATCACACTACTCAAACGATTTCCTCCATTTCCTCAAGCAGTATCCATTGCAAATTGACTAATCGCGATAAAGGCTGCTCAGGGCTTTCCTCCCTGAAACCCTCCTGTTCGTGGGGGCCTAACTCCCCCACACACCCCGAAAGTAGGTTGTCTTTCATAGCAAACATACGGATTGGGTGTGAGTTACGGCGAGGTCAGGGTAAAGGTTACGGTAGAGTCCTGATAACTTGCGAAAGATTTCTAGAAAGAGATTAGGCATCTCCTCGAAAAAGCTATACCCGTTAAAGTTCACTCCAGCCAGCCAATCCTGAAAAGAATAAGACTCAAAGCCCCCAGCATTGGGGGTTTGGGGGCCTGAATAACTGTTATTTCTCTCCTCGAAAATCCTCTCAATAACCCTCATTATTCCTACCCATACTACCAATATCGTTGGCTGAGCGAAGCCGTTCGCGAAGCGTCTCCTCGGAGTTAGCGCATCATCCTTCCAAAATCCCCACCAATACCCGCACCAACTCCTCTAAATCATCTGGCACCCGATAACCACCAATATCCTGCGTAATCAACTTAGCCCCTCGATCCAACACCCCAAATACCCGAAGACTCCCCATCGTCACAGCCCCATAGATTATCTCTGGTGCCCCTTCCACCATGCCCAGAGCAATCATCTCCGCTGCCAGATGGGTAAACCCTCGGGTTAGGTCGTCTCGCTTGGCTTCTACCACCACAATTTGGGTCTCAGCCCGGATTAAATAATCCAGACTGCCCTGCAACCAGTTGTTGACCTTTAGCAAATACTCAAATCGCAGTGTCTGGTTACACACCGTCGCCACCTCGGTCAAAATAGGAGCTACTAGTACCTCTCGTTTGGCTACTTCGCTGGGCTGCTGCACATGGGGCAATACCCGCTCAATGCAACGCTTTAGGCTATCTAGCTCAGCAGTCGTTTTAGGCAGCGTGATTCTCTCCTGAGCATAGCCAAACTCAGCTAAAATTTCGTCCGTATCGTGGGGCAGCTCAAAATAAGACTGAAGGGTATAGTTAGTGTCTTTATCTAGCAGCTTGGACATAGGTTTACTCCTCCAAAGGATCATCCTCTTCAAAAAGAACCTCTAGATCACGATATCCACTCACAATACGCAAAACTTCGATGCCCTCTTCAATTAATCTGTAGAAAACCAAATAATTATCTACCGTATACTTCTAACACCTGCTGAAAGTTCATCACGCTTTCGGCCAATTCCAGGGAAACTTATCAACTGCTTACATTTCTGATTTACCTTTGTTAGCAATGTCTCAGCTGTATCAATGCTTGACTGTTCAGCGACATAATCAATAATTGCTTCAAGATCACGACTGGCCAGAACCGTAAATCTACAAATCTTACTCATTGGCCCTGATAGCGCTTTTGCTCTAGCTTGGCCTGCAAGTTCTCAAATACTGTTTCACTGTCAATCACATCACCCCTATCAGCGGCATCTACGCCCTCTAGCACTTTTTGCCTTAACTCTTCAAATCGCCCCTTATAAATACGATCAATCTCCTTCAGAAGGGCAACTCCAGCTAAAAGCACCTCTGCTGCAGATGCGTATTTACCACTGTCAATTTGAGTCTGCACAAACTGCTCTAACTCAGGCGTCAACGTAACATTCATAATTTATTCCTCCAGCAACACGCTCAGCGCTTCCATTTCCGTTATCGCCACCTGTAGCTTCTCCATTATCGCCGACGCTATCTCATCTGGCTCAGGCAAATCCTCCGCTGACTGCAAACTCTCATCCCGCAGCCAGGAGATATCTAAGTTCTCACCCCGCTCTTGAATAAACTCTCGGCTAAAGCACTGAAACCGACCTTCTTCGGCCTGATCGCTCCGAGAGCTGCCACCATTCGCATCCTCCCCATAACAGGTTTCAAACTCTTCAAAATGCTTCCGTGTCAATGGGTTTCGCTTGCCAAAACTGGGCATATTTGTCCGCAGGTCATAGACCCATACCTGTTCTGTATTGCCCCTCTCCGTCTTCCCTCGTTGAAAGAACAACACATTGGTCTTCACTCCTGGTGAATAGAAAATCCCCGTAGGCAATCGTAAAATGGTATGGAGATTGCACTTATCCATCAGGTCAGCGCGAATTTTTTGCCCCTGCCCCGCCTCAAACAACACATTGTCCGGCAGCACTACTGCCGCTCGTCCCCCCGGTTTCAAGCTGCGGTAAATATGCTGCAAAAAGGCCAATTGCTTGTTCGAGGTGGGATAGGTAAAATCATCCCGCGTAGGGCTACCGCCACCTTTCTTAGTACCAAATGGGGGATTGGTCAAAATTAGGCTTGCCTTAGCCAGGCCGGTACCATCGGACCCCAGCGTATCCCCCAGAGTCACCGTACTCTCAATACCGTGGAGCATCATATTCATTAGCAACAGCCGATGGGCATCCTGCACCAGCTCCATGCCAAAGAAGGCTTGCTTTATCTGAAAATTCTGTTGCTTGGTGGGCAAATCGTGCAGATCGTCAGTTTTTTGCTTGATATAGCGATCTGCTGCAATCAAAAATCCTCCGGTACCTGCTGCCGGGTCCTGCACCAGCTCCCCTGGCTGGGGCTGCATCAACGCCACCATACAATCAATCAGACACCGAGGCGTAAAGTACTGCCCCGCTCCCGATTTCTTCTCGCCTGCGTTTTTCTCCAACAGCCCTTCATACAGGTCCCCCAGCCCTTCTTCCTTCGCTGAATACCAGTCCAGCTCATCAATGCTGGTCACCAGCTTTTTGATAATGCGCGGCTGTTTTAATGCTGTCTGAGCATTGGCGAAAATCGCCTGTACCCGCTTATTGACGCCGCTGCGTCCCAGGTCCCGCAGCAGATCCCGATAAAATTCCAACTGGTCAATGCCATCCAGCGCCACCAGATCACCCCAGCGTTTACCCTCTGGCAGCACCGCTTCTTGATCAGTTTCCTGCATCATTTTCAAAAACAGTAGGTAGGTCAGCTCTGTCACATACTGCAGGTAGGTAATGCCGTCATCCCGCAGGACGTTGCACAGGTTCCACAGCTTAGCAACAATATCGGAGGTAGCGTTCATAGATAATATGTTTATCAGAGCAGTTATTCAAACCAGTTAGCAATTTGTAGATCCTGGAAAGCCTCAAAATCATCGGTATTCCGGGTCACCAGCGTCAGGTTATTCGTGGCTGCTATAGCGGCAATCTGCCCATCCACATAGGGCGGTGTTGTCCCCGCTTGCATTAGTCTTGTTCGTTCAAGCGCATGCCATCGCGCCGCCGTATTGTCATAAGACAAAATCTCTAAGACCCCTTCTACGCTTTGCTGCATATAGGCTTCTATTTCCCGCCGTTTTCGAGATTTTGGCAACCTCAAATAACCAAATATCACTTCATGATAAGAAACAGAAGCGATGGCAAACTGTCCACTGTTTTTCATTAGCTGCTGCATCACCTGCTCATTCGGATGACGCTTAGTTGGCTCCGACAGAATATTGGTGTCCAACAAAAAATGAACTGCCATTTAATATTTTCCATGTCCAGAACTGTAATTTTTCTGGTGAAGCAATTCCAAAATTTAACTTAGCCGTGACTTACCACTCAAATGGCTCCGGCCCAGGAGCCTTGTCCCGCACAGTGTCCATAATGGTTTCAAACTCGCGATCTTCCTCGTCTTCCTCGCGGGTATCCAAACCAAACTTTTCTCGCCAAGCTAAAATCGCCTCACCAAAGCTTTGTTTTGGCTGGAACAAGCGGTCATATTCTTCTGCAGAAACTAGCACCGCTACTCGATGCCCCCGGCGGGTCACTTCCACCGCGTTGCCTTGCTCTGCTTCATGCACTAATTGGGTAAAGCGATCCCTCGCTTGAGCAATAGAGTACTGGGTCATAGATGGCTATCTAAATGGCTATCTCAGTATAAACGAGTTATGAGTAAACGATCAGGCAAATTAGTTAATTTGTATTAACCAACCTCTTCCCACAGAGCCTGATTGATGTCATTCAACACCTGCTCCAGTTTTCCCTTGAATACCTTATTCAACCGCTGAAAACCACCCTCCCGCTTGAACGCACCCTGATCCAGCGCCGCCCGGTCCACCACGTATTCCTGCTCTATCTGCTTCCCAATCCGCTCCAGCCACTTGCGCTGTGGTGCTGTCCAAGGCTGGCTTGCCAAAATCTTTTTCATTGCCTTCTGCACTCGCTCCCCATAGGGCACTAGGGGATCACCCACCGCTGCCTGCCGAATAAAGCCAATAATTGACGCGGCAATGTCTTCATTGGTTTGGTTCCGCCAGGCAGATCGTAACTGCGTTTCTGAATATCCTGCTGCATCGAGCTGCACCCGGAGAGCCTTTAGCTGTTCTCGCGTCAAATCTCGTGGTCGTTGTGTTACCACCAGCAATGCCGGAATCTCATTCTGACTGTTGTTAACAAAGTCTTTAAAACTCTCTAAATAATCCCCTGGCATGGTGTAAGCCCCCTCCGCTTCACCAGCCCTGAAGTCTTGAGAAACGCTGCGTAGTTCATCAGGATGGTCTGAAATTATCTTGGGTTTGCGCCCTCCATCCCGACGGTCTAAAATTTCTGCAATCTGCTTACGCGACTGTAACCAGGCGGCGGCTTCCTCAGTCGATTGTTGTTTCAGGTGTCCGGCTAATTCCTCCACGGACATGTCTGCCAGACTCTCAATGGCTTCTTTTTGAGGGTCACTCAAATGCTGCTTCTTGCGCTGTAATTTTGCTTGAATCTGGTCCAAAATTTCACCCACTGCATCTGGCTTTGTCACCTGGCCCAGCTCATCCACCAACTGACTAAAGGAGATTTTAGGATTTACCACCACCGGTTTCATTGTTGAGAAATCCTGAATCGCGCTATACAAATCCACCGCATCAAAAACACGAAAAACCTGTTTATCAATGTCATCGCACTTACGCGTCGCTCGACCCAGCATTTGCTCGTACAAAATCCTTGACTTTACCCGCCGCAAAAATACCAGATTACAAATCTCAGGTACATCAATCCCAGTGGTCATCAGGTCTACCGTTACCGCTACACGCGGGCTCACCTCATTCTTATAGCGCCGAATTAGCTCCAGCGGCTTATCCGAAACTCCGGTGATTTTTACCACGTCATCGTCACCAATGTCCTCGTACCGTTCTTGCAATGCCTTTTTGAACAGAGCTGTCACCAAAATGGCATGGTCTTCATTCACACAAAAGATCAGGGTCTTACCCATTTCCTGCAGCGTGGGGTCAATCTGATCTGCCAGGGCATCGCACACCACTTGATTAAACGACTCGGTAATCACCCGACGGTTAAATTGTTCCACCTCTACCCGAATTTCATCCGGTGTTTGGGATAGATCGATCTGGCCAGTTTTTGGATCGATGTATTTCACCTGATCCCCGGGTTGCCAAACCATGCCATCTTCCGATAGGGCCGTTTTAATCCGATGGGCAGGCTCATGGTCAATCAAAAAGCCGTCAATCACTGCTTCTCGATAGCTATAGGTATACACAGGCTTACCAAACATCTCACTGGTATGCAGTGCTGGTGTTGCTGTTAAACCAATTTTCACTGCATCAAAGTAGTCCAGCACCTGACGGTATTTCGACACATAGTCACCAAAATCTCGAAAGGTGAGTTCGTTTTCGCTCAGCTCCCGATCTAGCAAATAACCTCGATGACACTCATCCACCACCACGCAGTCATATTGATCAGTCGTTATAGCTGGAGTGCCATCATCAGCGTAAAGTAGACGTTTTTCAAAACTCTGCACTGTGGCAATATGTACTTTGGTGTCCCGATCTGGCGTTTGCTCTTTCAGACCCTTTAGATCAAAAATCTCTGCAAAGGTTTGCAGGTTCTCCATCTTGGTCTCTTCAAAAGCCCCCGTAGCCTGCTCACCCAGGGCAGTGCGATCTACTAAAAACAATACCCGGCGAAAACGCTTGGTTTTCAGTAGGCGGTAAACCATGGCAATACAGGTTTTAGTTTTGCCGGTCCCTGTAGCCATGGCCAGCAACAGTTCCCGCCCCCCGTCGGCAAGTGCTGATTCTACAGCCTCAATCGCCTTAATTTGATAAGGTCGCAGTTCAAAGTCATAGTCAAAAGACGCCTGCTGCAGTTGTTCGTGAGCTTTGTCATTATTCTGTTGCAGCAAGTCCAAAAGTCCTTCTGGCCTGTACCAACTACCGATCGGTCGCCGCAGGTTCTCCGGTCGTCGTACATCACAGAACCAAGTACCGCTCTTGGTTTCGAGCTGTTTCAAATACTCTCCACCGTTGGTGGCAAACACAAAGGGTATCTGATAATCCTGCCACGGATAACCCGCCACCAGTCGTTCATCACCCTTGACTTCGTACCCCCGGCTATAGCGCTTAGCCTGGTCAATCGCTCCATATACGTCCTTGCCTCGTCGCTTGGCTTCCACCGCGCCCACCACCTGCAATCCGGCAAATAGGATATAGTCTGCTCGTCCGTCAACAGTGGGCCATTCGGCAATGGCCATATTCTTATTTTTCTGTGGCCTAACGCTCTTACTGTAAGTCAGTGTTTCTGAATCCACCTCCCAACCTGCCGCTGCCAGCTTGGTATCGATCAGCTTACGGGTAGCCCGCTCATCAAGATCTAGATTTTGTTCATCTTGCTGAGACTCTACAACCAGTTGTTGAATCTCTTGAGCAGGTTTCTCCACAGCGTTAGCCTGCATAGTCTGGAGCTGAACCTCAAATTGTTCAGAGATTTCAGCGATTTTTGTCTGGGCATCTTCGGCCTGGGTTTCAGCCTCTTCTAACAGTTGTTCTGCTAACTGTCGCAAATCAGCTTCTTCAGCAGCTTCAGCCTGGGCCAATGCCGCTTGATCCAGGGCTGCTTGTTGCGCCGTTTTGCTAACAGCCAGTTCTGCCTGTAGTCTTTCAAGCTCCTGCTTGATTTCGGCATTTGCTTCGGCTGGGTTCGGTGGTGGTACAAATGGCCCCGATTGAAACCCCTTAGCCCCACCGTAGGTACGATGAAACCAAACCCCTAAACTTTTGGCATATTTAAGGCAGTTAAGAGCTGCTCCTTTATCGTCATAACCCTCATGGGTAGCAGCGTTTCCCTGCTTACGAAGCTCGTGGAAAACATCTGAAACCTGGCCAGTAACAGCCCCTCGAAATTTGAGGCGTCGGAGCAAATCAACCTGTTTTTCGCCAGATTGTTCGTACAGCCCTACCTTAGCCGCTACCAATTGGGCCAGACCCTCTCCAAACTGACGCAATTTAATCAAGCAAGTATTCGGATCATCTGCAAAATAGTGCTCAGCTAGCGTGCCAAGCCTGACAAGCTCTAAGCTGTGAACCTTTAGAAATGCAAAATTCCTAGAAACTTGCATGTTGAAGCTTTAGAGGATAGAGGAACAGGGTTTTGTAAGCCGCGTTTAAGATTCCCGTGTTCTTGCCGGTGAATACATCAATATTATTTGCTTTATTAATTCTTACAGAGCCATAGCCTCAATTCGGAGCAATTGACTTAGCTAAATATAATGCCCTGATTTACCAGGCTATGCTGAGAATATGACTCGTGAAGACTATCAAAACTAATAACGGAGAGGGAGGGATTCGAACCCTCGGAACCTTTCGGCCCACTCGATTTTAAGTCGGCTATATGGAGTGTTGAAAGCATATCTATCAAAGGGTTTCAAGTAAGCTAAAAAATATTTGAGCCAATATTGAGCCAGTATTTCCTACGATTGCTTTCCTATTATGGGATACCTCAAATTTTTGATCACTTTTGGGTATTGATCATGTTTGATCACTCGCTTTGATCACTACTCAATAGTATATATTCCAATACTTATAGAGTATTTTGATCACTCTACTCCGTGTAACCCTTATAGGGCTTATTTTGATGGCTACTGCATGGCCAATCTCATGGCTGTAAATGGTCAGTATGATCGCATCACGAGGTTATACATTTTTCAGCAGAGCAGTTACCTTGCGTTAGAAATGATTATCCTAGTCCTAACGCTCCTACGAAACTGACTTCTATGTCATCGCCCTTTCCTGGAATGGATCCTTACCTTGAAGGCTATCTATGGCCAGATGTGCATAGTGCGTTGGCCAATAAAATTCGTCAGCAGCTAACGCCACTGCTGCGGCCTAAATACACGGCTCGTTTGGAGGTCTATCTAGCTGAAGATGCCTTCCCAGAAGGGGAAATTGGCATTCTTTATCCGGATGTAGAAGTGCTAGAGGTCCCCAAACGCCCGACTGCTGAAACTGCCCCTGGTAGCACCCTCACCATTACCCCTCCCAAACTTTCTCTACCTGTGCCTCAGGCGGTGCAGGTGCGACTGACTACGGTTGAAATTCGAGACACAGCAAAAAATCGGCTGGTAGCCAGCATTGAAATTCTGTCCCCAGTTAATAAGCGGGAACCAGGGCTAACGACCTACCGCCAAAAACGGCAGCGACTATACCAGGCTGATGTTCACTTACTGGAATTAGACTTGCTGCGGCGAGGGGCTCGGCCTTTTGCCCAACCTCGTCTACCAGAGGTGCCCTACTGTATTGCACTCACTCGTGCCCAGGCGAAACAAATGGAAATCTGGCCGGTTGAGTTGCCCAATACCTTGCCGGTCGTACCTGTACCTTTGCAGGAGCCCGATCCAGATGTGCCTTTGGACCTGCAAGCCGTGCTGAATGCCATCTACGATGAAGCCGCCTACGATCTATCTCTTGACTATGACCAGGTACCACCACCACCAGCTTTTTCTAAGGCAGATACTGATTGGCTGCAAAAACAATTGAAAGACTCTTAAAGCTCCAAATGCCGCAATTGACACTAGTGAGTGGTGACTCTTAATGGTCTGGCTAAGTTTATTCTATAAGCTAAATGTCACAAAAACTCTGGGCACAGCAGATTCCTAGTCAAACTCGGCATATTGGGGTGGGCTAGCCCCAACTCTTTTAGTTACTTTGGGGTATTTTCCTTTAGGGGCTTTGGCCTTAATATCGATGACGTTCACCTGATGCCACCAGTCATCTCCAAAATCAAACCAGTATCCAAAGCAGTCTTCTTGAGAGAGTCCTAATGAGGCCATCTTAGCTTTAGCAACATCGTTGACCGAACTGGGGTCACCAGGCATTGGCACCCCATACCTGGTTGCATTAGGGTCATTGGGTCCCCGTCCCCCTAACTGAAATTCATAGAGATGCTCTTCTTCTCGGTCAAAGGCGCTAAACAGGAGTCTATGTAGGTCTTTAAGTGTGTGGCTGCCCTTAATTTCAATGGTGCGTGAGATCTCAGGATTTTCTTTTATGAATTCTTCTGTTACAGGGCCATCAATGATAGCGACATACAGAACAAACAATGTTTCATCTGATTGTTTCGTTGCTTTTGTTTTACTACGGATTGGTGTCGAGGCATCTATCTGAGTAGTCTCTTCATTGTCAGGACCACTGTCAGGAAGGTAGGGAATCAAGCCTTTGGCAAAGGCTTCTTCCTGAATGTATCTGGGCATTGATCGGGCATCTACCATAAATCCATTCACCGATATCATCCAGGCCATGAGGTTGTCGTCTAACTTGCTCGATAGACACCAATCAGGATCCATCTGATGAGTGTTGAGGATGTCGCGCACCAGTTTTGATTTGGCTTGTCCAGTACTGCTGCTTACCCCAAAGGCTTCATATAACTCCTTGGCACTGATATGTGGGTCCTGGGATGAGTCAAACAAAAAGTTGACCATACCGATAGCGTGGGTAATGCCACAGGCCCAGGTTTTATCGCGCCCCTTGGTTAACGGCGATGGTCGTTTACGACATAGGGCTGCAACGGCATAGCGAATAAACTGAGCATATTCATCATTCAGATATTGGTTGGCAAACTCGTCGGTAATGGCCACAATGCTGTCGAACTTGGCCTGCATGGCCTTGGGTACGTTTTCCGACTTTTTGACCTTCGCCATCTGAAGTGCACCTTTACTTGACCTACCGCGATTATTATTGCTCTGTATTAAAACATTGAGGTATAGCTACAGGAACATATAAGGATCGCGATAGCATGTGGCAAGTCGCACCTGCTATCGGCTTGCTATGTCTCTATTTCTAGACGATTTCGACCAATGGTACGAACAATTTAGTGAGGTGTCTCCCCAGGAGCAGCATCAGTGTTTACGAGAGATCATTTCTAAACCCATTCCATTAGAGTTTGCGGAAGATGTAGACCTTGTATGCCTGCTGATAGATGTGGAATGTTTATTGGAGGATAACAACTTAATTGAGCAAGCGCTGGCGTTCACGACGATCTTGCAGGAGCAGCAACCGGAGCTATATCAGCAGGAGTTTTATTATTTTGATAATTTTCCCATTCGAGTAGCGCTTTTTAACCAAGAGTTAACGCTAGTAGATCCAGCCCTGGCTCGCTATCGTCAAAATCCAGTTAAAAGCATTGATTTTCTGTTGCCCATGCTAGATGATCTTCGCTTTTATGATGTCCGAAAGCGGGCAGTTAAGATCAGCCACGCTGTTTATAAACCTGTAGCCACCTCTAAGGATTTATTGGGAGGTTCAGCCGATACTTTGGGGACAGTTGTCATTGCTGATTTGTTGGAGCAAGCCTATGGGCAAATTCAGCAGGGGCAATCTGTTGATTGGGAGAATTGGGAACAAGATGCTAAATCTTTTGACTTTCAAGGGACACCGGAAGTACAGCAGGAAATTATCCAAAACCTGTCGGGTCAGGTGTTAGATGGCCCCGAAATTATAAGATTGTTTCAAAAGCAAATCGACTTAGTCTTTCCTCAACTGTCACTGCGATTCACTATCCATATGGCGAACCTGTATCAGTTGAGTTTTGTCTGTGGCCAGGCAATTTGGTCTTCGGTAATGGGTGCTTTAGACGAACGGGATCTGTCTAAAAAACAAATGTCTCATCCAGACCGTTTCTTTAGTATTGATGCCAAGGAGTTAGAACGCTACGTAGTTCAGCTGATTGGTGGCTTTTTATCATCTCGTCAGTCGAAGGGGTTTGCCACGCTGTGGGGGATTCCCCATGTGTATGACTTTTTGCATACGGCAGGGGTGATTACAGACTCTGTATATGAGTCGGCCATTCAGGTGGTCACTAATCATAAAAAAACGTTGATAGACCATTGGCAGGGGCCTCTCTGGCGATATAGCTTTATCCATCGTTGGGGTAAGCCCACCTATCAAACTGCGGCAGATTTTGAGGCAGAGGCCAAACGGTTTGCTGACACGTTTAATCAGTCTGAACCGTTAAGCACTGAGCCTGCCGAAAAGAGCGACTGGGAGGCTAAGGTCTCGGATGTGGCTGGAAAGATTGCACCGAATCCGACGAAGCAGCAACCGTCTTCTGTTAGAAAAGCACCTGCTAAGTCTCCAGCACCTGCAAAGCCTTTTAAGCCTGCTAAGTCTCGCAAGTCACCCTTGCAAGAGGTCAAGGCGCTGGGTAATAAGGGGAAGGGGGCTAAAAAGAAAAAGAAAGGTAAAGGCTTTTGATGTGTGGAATTATGGTGACTCTGCATACAGACTATGCAGTTTCTAGTTGCCTACTTTAGCTTGACCGTGGGTGTACTTGTTGCCCTTAGACATTCGGGCAGTTCACCCCCGTTTGAACAAACAATGGGTTCATCATTACTACCAAAATCAGCTGATCTACCTTCTCAAAGCTCACGGCTCCCCATTACACACACCAAGTGGATCAAAATTACTCAGAACCCTTTAAAACAGAGGGTTATAAGGTAGATCCAATTTTTTATCCACCCCAGATCAGCCTATGTTTTCGTACTAGGCGAATCAAAAACGGCACACACCAACTGGCACACTTAAAACACCTTAAAACCTGATCTAATTTTGATCTAATTTTTGCGTTAAATACGACATTTTCACTATAAATAACTGCTGTATCTGCACAGCAATTCGATGGCTGAAACAACGCTGTAATGCCTGAAACTTATAACGGAGAGGGAGGGATTCGAACCCTCGGAACCTTTCGGCTCACTCGATTTCAAGTCGAGCGCAATCGACCACTCTGCCACCTCTCCAAACTGCTTACCAGCATGCACTGGAAGCATCAGCAATCCTAGCCCAGATTCATCGCTGCGTCTAGGGGTGCGTCAATTTTTTGTTTAGCGCCATAGAGGTACTCCTCAGACACAATTTTGTTCGTATGGTCTACCCAAATCAAGCACACTGTCTGAACTATACCTTTGCCCATAGATACTAAAGTAAAGCTTCGATGCCAGCCGCTGTCAGTTTTTATAACTCGTGGAACCTGAGCGCCATTGACATAAACCGTGCCATAGTCATCAACTACTAACCGTTCTCGCAGTCGGGTTTTATCGTGTCGTAGTTCATGGTGCATATGACCAAAGGCGACCAGCGCGACATGTCGCTTAGATTGCTGAGCGTATGCGATCGCATCTGCAAAATCCGGGTCGCCATAGTCACCCCCGTTGCGTTTCCAGTCACGACCACAGACACTGTGGGTCTGTTTGCCAAAACCGGCCGGGCCGTTATGGCCTAGAAAGATTAACGTCTGCTGTTGTACTGCATCTATTGATGCACAGATTTTAGCCGTTGAGTTTGCAAAACTAGAAATGTTATGTCGCTCTCGATAAAACCGCTTGTAGCGCCAGTTAGGCCCGCCCCAGCTAAACGGACGTGCCCCCACAACAGTCAAATTGCACTGGGGCACCTCCAGTTTGCCAAAGCCCACATGAGAGTCTCCCAAAACGTCTAGCTGCTGCTGAACGCGGTCTTCTTTAGTGGGGTCGTAGGGACACTTTTTGCGGTTTTGCTGACTGGCTGTGTACCAGGCGTCGTGATTTCCCAAAATGACCGCCTTAGGCACTGAGACAGCCGCGACTTGTCGAACGATTGAGATCGCTTCGTTACCAAAGTCACCCACAAACAGAGCCAGGTCGACATTTAAGGATTCCAAGGCATAAGCATCTGCATCGCTCCACTGGTCATGAACATCGCCAACAATGGCAATCGTGATGGGCTGAGTCATAAATCGTTGTTTAATCTAAACATGTTCTGATCAGTTCAAGGCGCGTTAACCTCCCATGACCCAGCTGATTATTTTTACCGACCTAGATGGCACACTGCTCAACAGCGAGACCTACGACTACGCTGTAACAGTCACTATTATCCAGCAATTAAAGTCATTAAAGATCCCGGTTATACCGGTAACTAGTAAAACGCGGGCTGAGGTTTCTACCCTACGGAAAGACGTAGGACTCACCGATCCATTTGTGACTGAGAACGGTAGCGGCATTTTTGTTGAGATCAATCATAATCCCTTTGATCAGCCGCCCGGTGAGCAAGAGGATGGCTATTTTGTAGTGGAATTAGGCTGTCCCTATGTTCAGGCCAGGGCCGGTCTACGGGTCATTGCCAATGAGCTGCACCATTCTCTATTAGGCTTTGGCGATATGACCATTGCACGACTACAGAAATATACTGGGCTGTCTGCTAAAGATGCCCAGGAGGCCAAAGCAAGAGTATTTAGCGAGCCGTTTATTACTCCCAAAGCCGTGGCCTCTGAGCAGATAATCACAGCAGTTGAATCAGTGGGCTTTAAGGTCGTTGTCGGTGACCGGTTTTCGCATCTGATTGGTCCTGATGCTGGCAAGGGTAACGCCGTAAAACATTTGGTTTCTCTCTATCAAAGTGTGCTGCAACCTGAAGAAACCATTGTCACTATGGGTCTAGGCAATAGCCCTAATGATTTGGATATGTTGGAGCATGTTGACCATCCAATTGTGTTGCCTGGGGTCAACGGCCCCCACCCACAGTTAGACAATCGAGGTTGGGCTATTGCTCCATCCCCTGCACCTCAGGGATGGATAGAGGCTGTGACAGAAGTGTGTCAGCAATTTGGCATACTTTTAAACCACGAATAAAATGATGAGCTGACATTTATGGTTAAAATGACTATAATAAGACCAGATAAATATTAGATTCAAAACCAAAATTAGTCTGCGAGTCCATCTTCATGTTCACCACTGCATCTGCACCTGCCATTGGGCTACCGAAGGATCTTTTCGACGCTATTGAGACGTTGAAAAAAGAGCTGAATGCCGTTGTCTTAGCTCATTATTACCAAGAGCCAGATATTCAGGATATTGCCGATTACATTGGGGATTCGCTGTGTCTGTCTCAAAAAGCAGCCGCAACCGATGCTGAAGTGATCGTATTTGCCGGTGTGCACTTTATGGCTGAGACAGCCAAAATCTTGAATCCTGACAAACTGGTACTATTGCCCGATCTAGCCGCAGGTTGTTCCCTAGCCGATAGCTGTCCACCAGCAGAGTTTGCCAAGTTTAAGGCGGCCCACCCCAATCATCTTGTGGTGTCTTACATTAACTGTACTGCTGAAATCAAGGCTATGAGCGATATTATCTGCACTAGCTCAAATGCTGTAAAACTTGTCAATCAAATTCCGCCAGAGCAGCCAATTATATTTGAACCTGACCGTAATTTAGGGCGCTATGTTGCAGCCCAGACAGGACGTGATTTAGTGCTATGGCAGGGCAGCTGTATTGTGCATGAAACCTTCTCAGAAAAGAAGATGCTGCAGCTCAAAATGGAGCATCCTAATGCTGAAATTGTGGCTCATCCTGAATGCGAAGAGGCTATCTTGCACCATGCTAACTACATTGGTTCAACCACAGCTTTGCTTAAGTATGTAGAAAGCAGTAAAACTGAGCAGTTTATTGTGGTTACAGAGTCTGGCATTATCCATCAAATGGAGAAACAGCTACCATACAAGCTGTTTATTCCTGCCCCTCCTGAAGCTAACTGCCAGTGCAACGAGTGCCCCCACATGCGGTTAAACACGTTAGAAAAGCTATATCTGGCTATGAAAAACCGCACACCAGAAATTACTCTGCCTGCGGACATACAGAAAAAGGCCCTGGTACCCATCCAGCGTATGCTGACCATGAGTGCTTGAAATCTGGGCTGAACAAAGCAGTGGAGACCAACCCATTGCTTTTCTGTTAAAGCTTTTCACAAGCTTTATGATTAAACACTTAAGTGTTCACGTAGCTGGTAAGTGAGCAAATCCACCACGTTGCTGCCATTTGCTTGATTTTGACCCAAGGCTGTTTGGGCAGATTGCTCAATTCGCTCGACAGTGCTGGCTGGTAGATTCAGCAAACTTACTAACTGTTGATAGATGGCTTGTTCGTCCTTATTAATTAAGTCTTCGTCAGGCGTGAGGGCACTGGAAATAATGACTTCATACCCCAAACGTAGGACAAATTCCTTCTCCGCGTCAGTCGTTAGTTTGGGGACTATCTCATCTAATGGAACATCTTGAACCAAATAGCCTTGAAGTTCCTGTTTAACAGCCTCTTGGCCTTCAGAGGTAGTGGCAAAAACCTGGCTAAATTTGGTGAGCATGACATCTGCTTCTTCTTTCGCTAGGTTGCCATCTGCCCACGCCAGTGCTAGCACGACACGTAGCAGATTCATTTGACGTGGGGTAATGGAAGGAGGCAGTTGGGTACCCATGAAAACTCAGTGTGGCACAACCCCTTAAGTATCGGCCCAACTCTCAAAGACATGCTTAGAGAACAAGCTTTTTTTCAAAATTTTGCAATGATTTGTAATTTGAAATGTCTACCACTGTTCAGAGTCTACTTTTGTGCCAGCTGGATTAAATGGTTAAACCCTTTTAACTGCAGTGTCTGACCGTCTTGATTGGTAACGATCCACTCTTTCTCGCGCAGTTTTTCCATAATTTTAGCGGCGTCGTCTTTTGGAATATCGGCGATAGCTGCTAAGTCATCAATAGCTAGATTAAAAATTTCTGGAATGGTGTCTGTATTTTCGCCATAGGTCTCAGCGAGGAACATCAAGGTGTTAGCAAGCTTGACTGCAGTAGGTTTACGTCGTCGCTGAAAGTGGCCATTGGTATGGCGTAACCGCTGCACCATCAGCTGTAGCATGCGATGATGCAAATGATGATCTTGAAAAAGAGTGTCGATAAAGTGCTGAGCTGGAACACTAAGTAGCTTAACCGGTGAAAGGGCGACAACATCGGTGGAGCGGGGCGACTCATCTAAAATGGCCATCTCGCCAAAGAAATCGCCTTTACCCAGAACAGCCAAGGTGACGTAATCACCCCCCGTATCGTGTCGCACCTTGATCCAACCAGCCACTATTAAGTAGATAGCATTTCCCCAGGAATCTTCCATAAGGACAGTGCGGCCTGCTGGATAGGTAAGTTCAGTGGCTGCAGATAGCAGACCTGCTAGGGTTTCAGGATTCGCGGCGTTAAAGAGTGGAAATAGTTCACTTAGGAGGTCGGGCCGCATGGACTTTTTCAGGGTGATAAGTGTAGTCATATAGTAGATCTACGCGTGAGCAGCATTGCCACAAAAGGCAAAGTGGACGTATTTTCTTAGAGACTCTGTGTTTTTGTTAAAAAATTAATAAAGTTAGGCAAATTACTAAGTAGGTTTACGGAAATAGCCGTTGAGTGGGATCGTAGCTATGGTCGCCAGACAGCGACAATGAAATGTTACATTCCATAGTCTACCCAGCCAGATTGGATTACACACGTGGTCTCAAGCATAGCTGTAGGGCTGACTAACTAATACTGATGCCAGGGTAGCGATCGCACGCCGCAGAATATACAGCCCACTCCAGTGAATGTCAGTATATTTAAGGAACTTGCTAGTTCCCCAAACAGTCTGATGTTGTCTCATCGTTGTTTCTCAATGAGATATCTAATCTACAGCAAACACTGTCCCTAAAAAAATCCCGATGAGCAGTTCAGCTCACCGGGAGATAAAAAACACAAACATGTCAGAAAATGAAAAGGGGAACACAAACCAGCCGAATACCAATAAAAAATGGTGAAACCGACAGTTCTGCAATTAACTGATTGACATGCATCCCAGTGTAGTTCTGACGGTTAAGGCTTGCTTAAGCTGTGTAGCTGAAGTTTTCTAGGAAAATGGCTGAATAGCTGGATAGTCCAGCGCAAACCTACAAATGCTTATCTAGGGCTGCCACAAATTCACCGTAGGGCTTGGCACCAATAACAGTATCTACATGCTCCCCTCCCTTAAAGAAAAGCACAGCCGGGATGCTCTTGATGCTAAATCGTTTGGCTATGGGCTTATTGGCATCAATATCAAGCTTGGCGACAGTAATCTGACCATTGTATTGCTCAGAGAGCTGGTCCATCAATGGTGCCACTAGTTTGCAAGGCCCACACCAGGAGGCTGTGAAGTCGATAACAACCAAGGGGTCGTCAGTAAGTAAGTTGTCCAAAGCAGCTTCATCGGGGACATAGTCGACGGCCATAAGGGAAAATACTCCGAGGGATTACTGCAGGGTCTAATTACATCAGCCATCATAACCGTAACTTGGCACATTTCCCTAATTACAAGGGCTTTCAGTTTTCTGCTGTAACATCCCTCAGGTTCTGGAGCTGTTATTGGAGCTTAGACCGCTACAAAGTTCACTAGTTTGCCGGGTACCACAATTACTTTTTTAATCTCCTTGCCATCCAGATACTTTTTGGCAATGTCGGAATTTCGGGCGTACTGTTCTAGCTCATCTTTGGTCGCACTGGCAGGAACTGAGATGGTGCCTCGGGTTTTGCCTTTGATTTGGATGACCAGGGTAATCTCATCAGCAACGAGGGCACTGTCTTCAAATGTAGGCCAGCCCTGACGATGGACTGACTCGCTAAAGCCTAAGGTTTGCCAAAGCTCCGCCGCGATGTGAGGGGCAAAGGGAGCCAACAAAAGCACAAGGGATTGAACCCCTTCAGCGTAGACATCGCTATCGTGTTGTTTAGCCTCTTTGAGGGCATTGCTAAGTTTCATCAACTCAGAAACGGCTGTGTTGAACTGATAGCCTTCTTCCACATCCTCTGAAATGTCCTTAATCGCTGTGTGATCGGCACGACGTAGATCTTTGTCAGCTTTGCTCAGGCTATCTTGGTCTACGCTGGTGATTCTTGCTTTACTGCCTTGTGTTGCTGCAAAGCCTGTCACCAAAAGCCACACTCGATTTAAAAAGCGAAACTGGCCTTCCACATCCGCATCGTCCCACTCGAGGTCTTTTTCGGGCGGAGCCTTAAACAAGATAAACATACGAGCGGTGTCAGCACCGTATTTGCCCAACACGACCCGAGGTTCTACCCCGTTATACTTGGACTTGGACATTTTTTCGTAGAACACCTGGAGTGGGTCACCCGTATTGGGATCGATCGGGTTGGTGAGATCAACGATATCGCCAGGGGCAATGTACTTACCAGTGATAGGGTTTTTGTAGGTCATGGCCTGGACCATACCCTGGGTGAGCAATCGTTGGAAGGGCTCGTCAACAGAGACAAGATTGCGATCGCGCAGCACCTTAGTAAAGAACCGCGAATAGAGCAAGTGTAAAATCGCATGCTCAATACCACCCACATACTGGTCTACTGGCAGCCAATCATTGGCCCTATCTTTGGCAAACGGTAGCGCTTCATTTTTGGCATCGGCATAGCGCAAAAAGTACCAGGATGAATCAATAAACGTATCCATCGTATCGGTTTCCCGCTTGGCATCGGTTCCACAGCTAGGGCACGGGCAGTTAATCCAGTCAGTCATCTTCGCTAAGGGTGATCCACCACGGGCGCTGAATTCCACATCTTCAGGCAGCACCACCGGCAGCTGATCAGCAGGGACAGGGACAGTGCCACAGGTGTCGCAATAGATCATTGGAATAGGCACACCCCAGTAACGCTGGCGCGAAATCAACCAGTCCCGCAAACGATAGTTAGCGGTGCCTTCACCCTTGTTGTTATCTTCTAGCCATTTGATGGCCGCTGGCACACTCTGACCGTCACTCTTACCAGCAGGAATTCCGTCAAGGGGACCCGAATTTACCATCACCCCATCATGGGGATAAGCGTCCTCCATGGTGGCTGCGTCCAGAGTTTCATCCTCGGGCTGTACCACCACATCAATAGGCAGGTCAAATTTTTTAGCAAATTCAAAGTCTCGCTGGTCGTGGGCCGGTACCGCCATGATGGCGCCGGTGCCATAGTCCATCAGCTCATAGTCAGCGATCCAGATGGGAATTTTTTGGTCGTTAACTGGATTGATGGCATAGCTGCCGGTCCACACACCGGTTTTCTCACGGTTCTCGGCGGTGCGGTCCATTTCGCTCATGCTGGCGGCGGTGGTTTGATAGCTTGCGATCGCAGCCGCCTGGTCAGCCGTTGTCAGCTTTTCCACCAAAGGATGCTCGGGCGAGAGCACCATAAAGGAAGCCCCCCAGAGAGTATCGGGACGAGTCGTATAGATTTTGATATCGTCACCCGCTTCGGTGCTAAACACCACATGGGCACCCGTAGACTTGCCAATCCAATTTGCCTGCATGAGCTTTACTCGCTCAGGCCAACCGTCTAACTTGTCGAGATCGCCCAAAAGCTGATCAGCATAGTCCGTAATCTTAAGAAACCACTGGCGCAGCAGCTTACGCTCCACCTTGGCACCAGAACGCCAAGAGCACCCTTCACTATCTACCTGCTCGTTAGCTTGAACAGTTTGATCAATAGGGTCCCAATTAACAGCGGCCTCTTTTTGATAAGCCAACCCCGCTTCGTAAAACTGCAAAAAGAGCCACTGCGTCCAGCGATAATAGTCTGGCGAACAGGTAGCCACTTCTCGGTCCCAATCATAGGAGAGACCCAGCTCCTTAAGCTGCTCGCGCATTTGGCCAATATTTTGATAGGTCCACTTAGCCGGTGGAATGCCCCGATCAATAGCCGCATTCTCTGCAGGCAACCCAAATGCATCCCACCCCATCGGGTGAAGCACGTTATAACCCTGCATACGCCGCACACGAGCAATTACATCAGTGATTGTGTAGTTGCGCACATGACCCATGTGCAGATTGCCGGAGGGATAGGGGAACATGGACAGGGCATAGAACTTTTTCTGCCCTGGTGTGGCAGGTGTCTTGTCTAGACCCTGCTCAGACCATTGCTGCTGCCACTTTTTCTCGATGTCTGCTGGGTTATATCGAGACTCCACGTTTGTTTTCCCCTCGGTATTAAATACGGTTTACTACACCTGCGGCTGTGCGTTTTCGCCAAACCTACAAAGTTAGCAATCAGAATTGCATAATCAATTCTAGTCGTCTGCTGTCTATCTGGAAGGATTATCTATAGATTAGGCGATAGATAATTCTGTAATCCAACCCATCGCCCAAAGGCACAATTAAAACTCCCACAGCCACTATGAATTTGTCCACGGGAACGATTGATGTTTTTGTTTATGGCACGTTAAAGCCTGGAGGTACCTACCATCAGCAATTTTGTTTGCCTTATTTAAGAAAGGCTCAACCTGCCCAGGTGCGAGGGCTACTCTATGACTTACCAAACCTGGGCTATCCAGCGATGACTCTGGGTGATGGCTGGGTCAAAGGGTATTTATTCACCCTAGATGAAGCGGCGATGCCAGGGTTAGATTACTTGGAAGGATACAACCCTAAAAGCGATGATAATCAAGAATATGCCCGACAGTGGTTAATGGTGTTTGATCTGCGCGGTCAGCCCCTTGGAGAAGCCTGGCTCTATGTGATGGATGAGCTACCAACAGAGGCAGTTTGGCTATCTGAAGGAGAGTGGAACAGCGGGCGGGAGAGAGTTTCAGATAGCTAGAACGTATTGCTTTGTATCCAGAGATATAGCAAGCAATATAGATTTCTTGGCATTGCTGATCTTCGCGATGATTTTAATCATGAGAGGCTTTTCAACAACCATGGCTCTAGACCGATTCACCCTTTTAATCAGCAATTGCAATTTTTTTAGTAGAGTTAAATCTGCTCCTATTTTCTTCAGGAATGAACCCTAATCAAAGTACGGATGAAACTCAGATAGATATTGCCGAACTTCTTCAATCATTTTCGGCAGTGAGTTCTGAGCTAGATACAGACAACAATCAGATAGATATTAATAATGCGGTGGGGAGCATACTGCTCAATGCAGTCTATGGCAACATACCTCCTGCTGCTGCCGATGTCGTACCTGGTCTAGAGATATTTGAAGATAGTGATAATCCTGGCGACTGGTTTTGGGAATGGGAATGGGGTGAATGTCAGGACGGCCCCTATAAAAATCAGCTGGAGACGCTGATTGCGTTCGCTAAGTTTGCTGCTGAGCTGGCTATTGAATTAGAAGATGAGGCACAGTAGCCCAAACAGATTCTTGTTCGTGATATCACCAAATGCAGCCAGCGTGGGAACTTTGCTGCTTCAAATAGCCATCACCAACAAGAGATCACTTTGTAATAGGCTCTGCCAGAATATTGATGCGGGTAAACGATTCGATCGCAACACGAACATAGGCAGAGATAAATTTGAAGCGATTAGCCGTCTCAAAAGGTATCAATGCTTTGCTAAACATGATGACAGCAAATAGCTCATTAGACGGCAGCATACCGCCAAATCCCAAAACCGACTTGACTCGATAGGGAACTACAAATTCTTTTTGAGCAGGAATATAGGGACTGTTTAAAGCGGTAGGTATATGAAAAACATTAAAAGCTTTATGGGGAGAGGCTGTAATTAATGTTGGGTTTGTGTCAATAACAGTACTTACTTTCAAACCGAACTGTTGAATTAATTGCAAGATCATTGGAGCCCGCTGCACAAACTCTTCATCTATTAGCGGAATCGCTTGATGTCCTCTAGACTTTTGTCGTTGATTCCAGTCCGGCTCATCCCCGGCAGTGGCTAGCAGTGTCAAACATTTTGTTGCAGGAGGAATATACCTGTCTTTTACAATTGTTTGCGCTTGATCCTGCATGTGTGAGTTTAATTCCCGATAGGGATGGGTTTTAAAAAACCGAGCAAGCGCAAATTCTCGTTCACCTGTGCGAGGGTCAAGAAAATTGTCGTAGATATGGCGAACAATTCGATTGGCCGCGTCTTCCATAGTCTGGGAATCGTACTCTAAGTTGCGAAGAGCAACAGCACAATGGGAGACATCGACCTTTGTGAAGGTTTCAAGACTGTACATTGTTTTATTGTCAATAAATTTAGATTGAAACTACGAAGCCCTTTAGTCACTTTCCCAACGGACGGTCCGTAACCCGGACTGTTTTTTTTGAAAGTCAGGAATCGATGTGATTGATATAGAATCGAGAGCAGATATTTTTGTATAGACCAACAGATAAGTGATGTATGGCGACTTGAAGCGATTGACTCTAGTTAAATGTGGAGCACATTTAACTAGGGTTTGCTGTTAAAGTCAGGCACCCCGCTTCTGCAGGGGTTTCAATCTATTGCGATGTGCTTAAGTGCACGGGGATATAGCTACAATGCCCAAAACCCTTGCACCTAACCGGGGACATGTACCGACAATCTTCACCGGGCCAGCTATCGTTCCAAGATTTTTATTTGCCGTTTGGGGGCAAGTTATCGGCGGAGAACCGTTGGGTCAAACAAGCCGAGATAATCCCATGGGATGAGTTTGAATCGATCTACGCTAGTCAGTTTAGCGAGGATATGGGGGCACCAGCGAAAGGATTTCGGATGGCGTTGGGCGCATTGATTATCAAAGAGAAATTGGGAGTTAGCGACCGAGA
>JBHJIV010000129.1:0-12023 GCA_050043105.1 Leptolyngbyaceae cyanobacterium
AGAAGCCCTGAGCACCGATATCAACACCGGTATTTATATTTTTGAGCCTGAAATCTTTAATTACATCCCCTCGGGTCAAGAGTTTGATATCGGTGGCGGCCTATTCCCCAAACTGGAAGGAGCGAATGAAGCTTTCTACGGTATCACCATGGAATTTGAGTGGGTAGATATTGGTAAGGTGCCCGACTACTGGCAGGCGATTCAGGATGTGCTTACAGGTCAGGTCAAAGGCGTTGGCATTCCGGGTCAGGAAGTCAAGCCGGGTGTCTTTACGGGTCTAAATGTAAAGGCCAACTGGGACAAAATCAACATCGAAGGCCCCGTTTACATTGGTGGCATGGCTGAAATCGAAGATGGTGCTACCATCGTTGGCCCCAGTATGATCGGCCCCAACTGCTGTATCTGCAGCGGTGCCCTGGTGGACAAGAGCGTTATTTTTGAATATTCACGCATTGGTCCTGGTGTGCGTCTGATGGACAAGCTAGTGTTTGGTCGCTTTTGCGTAGACAAGACCGGCGCATCCATCGATATGCAAGAGGCGGCACTTGACTGGCTGATTACCGATACGCGTCAAGAAGTCTTGGCTGAGCCCCCCATTGAGCATCGCGCTATCACCGAACTGCTAAATGAAGCGGTCGTATGAACGCTTCGATTTGACAGCGATAGGGTTTAGGTGGGCGCACTCATTGCTTAGCACCCATCTGTTATAAGTCTCTCAAAGCCCCTGCGATCGCAGGGGCTTTTTTTACTCCACTCTCCACTAGTCCACCACCAGCACACCATAGCGGGCTGACCCAGCGGCCGCGATGGAAATTAAGACCACGGCCATCAGCGATCTCATCGTCAGCGTTTCGCCCAAAATAAAAAAGCCAGAGGCCGCAGCTAACATAGGTTCCACACTTAGCAAAACACCAAACACATTAACCGGCACCCGTCGCAAAGCCACCAGCTCCAGCCCATAGGTGACTGATGATAGGGCCGCCACCAGAGCTGCGATCGCAAGGAGTCGAATATCCAACAGGGCGCTACCGGCAGCGGCAATACCAACAGGGGTGAGCATACAAGCCCCAAAGGCCAGCCCCCAGGCCAACCCTTGAATTCCTGGCACCACCTTACCCGTCGCTACAGCCAGCAAAATGTAGCCTCCCCAAGCGAGAGCCGCCAGCCCTGCAAACATTAGCCCCACCGGATCTAGCCCGCTATTTCCCTGTAGTGGTGCCAGCAAAAGCACCCCCATCGCCGCCAGTATTACCCACATCAGATCTAGCCAGCGTCTAGACCTAATGGCGGCTAGCCCTAGCGGTCCCGTAAACTCAATGGCTACCGCTACCCCTAAAGGAATTCGATCAATCGCCAAATAAAACGATGTATTCATCAACGCCAGCACGCCCCCATAGGCCATCACCAAAGGCCAGTGGGGGTGGGTGGCTTGCCAGCGTGGCCGCCAAAAAACAAACAGCAATACCGCAGATAGGGCCACACGCAAAAAAACAGTGCCCAGGGGACCCGCTAAATCAAATAGAGACTTTGCCAGGGCAGACCCTATCTGCACCGTTACCCCCGCCAAAATAACCAGCGTTGCGGCTGGGATTCGGTCTGCCAATGGTTTCATAGATTGTCCGTAAAAATAGAGAACCGTGGGGGCCAGTGGCCCGGTGACGAATCCTTATTCTACGCCTGACGCAGGCCCAGGGAAGACGATTGCTGGTCGCGTTCTTTTTCTTTTTCCATGGATAGCTTACACAGCGCCAACAGCTGAACCGGGGATAGTCGCCCTTGTAGATATAACAACCAAATGCGATGGCATGCGCCTTTTTGCATGACTTACCTCCCAGGAACAAATGCGGCCCGATAGTTCTACTCTAGCCAACTCTAATCAAACAATCGTTTGAAACGTGCCAACTGAAATACTGACTAGCGACTGGACTGCCTATACCTGGTAATACAGGCTGTATATATAGTTTTTCCGAACCCTATCTCGTTTACCCCGTCTACGACTGCTTATTAATCTTCCAAGACAGCCATAGGGAGCCCACAATACCGGCAAAGTGAGAAATCAGCGTATTGATAGCCGCCTGCACCAAAAATACATCTAAGGGTTCAACGGCAAGGGTGGGATTAGCAATTGCAATATTGCTCTGGGGTTGAGAAATCACCTTAAGCATCAGTGCACACACTACACCCCCAGCCCCCAATAGACCCAAAAACATGCCTAAAACACTAATGCTTAGACCCGTGGCAATCATTTTGGCCGCAGTTTTAGGCTTTGGCCTCAGGTCTGGATTAGTTGATTTCAGCTTGCGGGCAAACCGTGTGTACTGAAACGCCCAAAAAGAACCCACATAGACAGCGGCCAGACCTAACGCCGCCAGAAAAAACCCGCTCCCGGCAGCGGCATTTTCAGCACCACCGCGATTGCTGACCGACTGCAGCCCCAACAGCGATGTGACAAACAATAAGGTGGCAATAACGCCGCTGACCACCTGCACCCAAAAGCTGATCCAGCCCACCAGGCGAAAATTGTTGGCAATCCGACGGACAGCTGGGGGTAAGGAATAACCAAGTTCACCGGTCATAATGCGTTCCAGAAGCGTCTCCATATATTAGGCATTCTAGAACCCATTGGTAAACGCCCGGTGTAGAAATGCAGATGTGAGCAGACTCAAACCCCGCAGGCAAACGTCCTGTCTGTGGGTGCTAACGGGCCATTGATCAAGATAAACTGACCTACCTGAGTCGGCGGCATATCGTCTGGGTCGATCTGTCGTAGTGACAACCCGTCAATTTGGGTCATCCCATGGTCAAAGTCTTGATAGGTCCAAACTTGCCCATAGGCTGCACGGGTTGGTGCTAGCGCTACAACAAAATAGTCTTGCCACTGAGATGAACAGATTGTGCCGGCATCACTGCGCGACAGCAAACTCCCCTGATCATCTAGAAACACCATCCCAAAGGAGCTATAGCCAGGGGCTGTAGACCGACCATATCCTGTTAGCTGATAGATACCGCCGGGAGTCACACGCACATTTTGTCGCGTCCCGCTCTCTGCTGATGACAGTAACAGAGACGTCTTCCCCCTGTAGGCACCTGTGCGGGTTACCCGTTCAGTACCCGCAAACGTATCCCAGTAGGTCAAACCCGCCGCAAAGTCACTATTTTGCAATAAACAATGTCCCAGACCGTCTGCAATATCGATCTGAAACACCCTCATCATGATAGGTGGAGTCGCTTCATCAACAACTACACTAATCTGATAAACACCGTTGGCCCAGGTCTCGTTTGGAGCCTTTACCCGATAGCGAATAGCACCGCCTTCTAGACCCACAAAAATCGCTGGCTGATGATAGCCATGGGGCCCTGTAACCACCACTTCGCCTGTGCCTAACCGCGTTAAGTCTACAGCAGCTCCGTCGGCTAGCTTAAACAAAAAACAGTATTCATCAATCCCAGGTGTTGTCAGCGTTTTGGCCGTGACAGTCGCTTCTAGCAGTGGGTGCGATCGCACCCACTCTCCCAACGACGCCACCCAGGATGCATACGGAGAGGGTTTATCCCCTTTAAGAGAATCAGGGGCTGTGAAAGAATCCATTATCTACTGATGATTTAAAAGGAGATGGACCAACAGTTATCTAAAGCTTTCAGCAATCATCACTGGTGTGAACTATGTGCGCAAAGCTACAGATAGACTCACCCTACAGAAATTGGACAGCAGCACCAGGGAATCATCAACAAAAAAATACCCAGGTAACACAATGTCTTACCCAGGCAAAAATAAAAACAACCTCAAGGGAATTAATTCATATCTTGTAACGAGGCTGTCTTCAAAAGTTCAACTACAGCCCAGCTGCTTTATCAAAACGACACAAACAGACAAAAATACCCAGTACACGGCTTCAGCGCACAGCAGCTCTAGCAAAAGTATGCGTCAAAAAGTTTTGATGCACTGGCGGGCAAACGCCCAACAGACCGCCTACAGATACTTTTCTAACAGCAGCTTGAGCTTAGCCTTTGTCTCTGATGGAGCCATATCTAGCGGTGTTAGGACAGCATATTTAAGGGCCGAATGAGCATCCGATGACGGTGGGTTTTCCGTTAGTCGTCGCACCACCTCTCGAATCACCAGCTGAGCATTAACGGCATTCTTTTGCAGATTGCCAATCACCATTTCAACCGTCACACTGTCATGGTCTGGATGCCAGCAATCATAGTCAGTCGCCATCGCTAGCGTGGCGTAGGCAATTTCAGCTTCGCGCGCTAGTTTTGCCTCCGTCAGGTTAGTCATCCCAATCACCGTAGCGCCCCAGCTACGATACAAATGAGATTCTGCTTTCGTCGAAAACGCTGGCCCTTCCATACAGACATAGGTGCCACCCCGATGCAGGCTCACACCATCCAGATTCAGGCTTTCCACCGCATCACCCAAAATCGCCGCCAGATTTTTGCACACCGGATCACCAAACGCTATGTGGGCGACAATACCGCTACCAAAAAACGTAGCCGCTCGATTTTTAGTCCGGTCAATAAACTGATCCGGAATCACCATATCCACCGGCTTTACCTCTTCTTTTAGCGAGCCCACCGCCGATGCCGACACCAGGTACTTTACCCCCAGGCTTTTCATCGCATAGACATTCGCCTGAAAAGGAAGCTCAGTCGGCATCAGCTGATGCCCACGACCGTGGCGCGCCAAAAAGGCAACAGAGGTGCCGTCCAACTTGCCACAAATAAACGCATCAGAAGGCGCACCAAACGGAGTCTCTACAGTGACCTCTTCCACATCCGTCAGAGCGTCCATTTTATAGAGACCGCTGCCACCGATAATGCCAATCTCTGCCTGCGCCATAGAGATGTCCCTGTTACAAAACTGCGTTACTCGCACGCCATAGTACAGGAGTTAGCGTTAGGGCAGCTGATCTTTAGTGATCTGTTTATAGATGAGTCACAGCTGAGTTTCGTCAGCCAAACGACCCACCCTGCTTACAGCACACTTCCGAGCAAGAAAAACCCACCCCGCTTACAGCCCTCCCAGAAGGGGATCAACGGAGGATTGCCATACCTTAAGGGAAATAATTTCCCAGCAACTCCAACCCCTTGTCGCAAGCAATAAGAACTCTCCCCTCCTGGGAGGGGCGCTCCGGGTGGGTCCGCCTAAGCAATCCCTACCAGCTTTTCGCTCAGTTCCCATAGACGACGTGCTTTTGTGTCATCCAGGGCTTCATTCGACATCTCCTGCACAAAAGACTTACGACCTTCTTGCTGACGGTTGCCCCAGCTCCAGTAGTAGCCAGACTGGTTGTATTCAGGATCGGCAGCGACTGCAGCTACCCGATCACCGGCTACCGCTTCAGTCACATAGCCACCGGTAATATTCTTTTGGAACCAGGGGAAAATCTTACGAAACGCTGAGTAATGATTGCGGAAAAGGGCAGTTTCAGCCACACACCCCGGATAGAGAGAGCTAAACACAATGCCTGTCGGCTCGCTGTAACGACGGTGCAGCTCCCGCATCGTCAGCACGTTGCACAGTTTACTGTCTTTATAGGCTTTACCCGGCTTAAACGGTTTACCGTTGGCCATCGTTACCGGCGCTTTGAACCCTTGCTCAAATCCTTCAAGGTTGCCCAGGTCTGGTGGTGCAGGAAATGGAATCTTACCGCCTAGCTCTTTAGGATTGGCCGTCACCGTTCCCAAAATCACCAGGCGAGGGTTAGACGACTTTTTAAGATCCTCCAGCATGAGGTTACATAGCAAAAAGTGCCCTAGATGGTTTGTCGCCATACTCAGCTCATAGCCATCTTCACTTCGCATAGGTTGCTTGAGCAGAGGCAAATAGACAGCCGCATTACAAATCAGCGAGTCCAAAGTTTTGCCACTGGCACGAAAATCTTTTATGAAGCCACGCACGCTATCTAAGCTAGCCAGATCTAACTTCATGATGGAATAGCTACCGTCAGGCATGCCCACTTCCTTAGCCACCTTTTCAGTTTTAGGCAGATTTCGACAGGCCATTACCACGTGCCAGCCCCTATCAGCCAAAGCCTTTGCTGCATATAGGCCAACGCCGGAGGAGGCCCCGGTAACTACCGCCGTTGATTGCTGAGATTGGTCCATGGGTATTGATTTCTAAAAGCGAGTCTAAAGTGGTGTAAATCGTGAGGATTCTAGGATCTCATACGGTTGAGCTGTAACGATTATCCGAAATAAACCTTAAGCAATGTGAGCCCGAGTAATGAATCGTAGGGATACGTGAAGGGATATAAAGACCGCTTAGTTCGCATGTATTATCAAGATATTTATGCAGGGTGTTTCAGAACTTGCTAGTGGCACAACGAAATCATCATTGGTTTAGTGAGATAAATGCTCCCAGAGTGAAGAGATACCTGGCAGGCTCATCGTCCATCAATTAAAAGGAAGATAGGAAAAATATTCCAAAGAAATAAATTCTCTTAAAAAATAATTGATTCAAACAAGTCAGTTCTTACTTGAGAGAGTTTTGTCATGAAGAGACAAAAAAGGTAGAAGATGGAAGCCATCTTTCGATTAGCCTCAGTCTTCTACCAAGAAAGTTTCTATTCGTTCTATAGTGGGCGATCCCCAGGATTTTGTTTAGCTCTTGGGGGCCCGTGCCACCTTACCACCGGTTCCTCCTTTAGCCCCCCAAGATGGAGAGGAACCTTTACCTTGAGTTTTGCAAAACGAGCCTTGAAAACGCTCGGGATCACCAAAAACAAGGGGAGGCTCCTGATTGATTTTCTGTTCATCGGGTTCTTGAACAAAGCCAAGGGCTTGTAATGCCTTTGGTGTCCAGGGTTTACCCATAAACATAAACATACCGGGGGAGTTGGAAACGGGCAGATAAAAGTGGCAACGGCGTTTGGTATGCCAAAATCGTTGCTGTTTCATGATTCGCTATAAGCAGGGCTTAACGACACAGTCGACAGAAAGCACTCAGAGACTGCGATAGGGTAACACTTATATTGTTAGAACCGGCCAGGCAAAAAGATTAGCGTGTCTGGTAGATGCAGGCAGACGAAACTTACTATCTTTGGGATAGTAGGGCTCGTAAGAAATGCCGGTTCAGTATAGAAGGCCAGGCACAGCCGCTAGGCTAGGGCGATCGATTCAAAATAGTCAGATTGACTAACTGCATAGTCAGATTGACTAACTGCATCAGCGTGATAAACATTATTTGATGCAGTCTCTCGTAAGACTTTCTGTCCGTTCTACTCTTCGTACAGCTACGGGTTCACCCGGATTATTTAACAAGTTTGTTACAAAGCTCTGACACCCGGAAATGTAAGGGTTTTGGATTGAATATTCGAAAACCCAATACTAAGTTTTCGGAACTACTGACTTAATTAGCCGGAGTTAGCGGGCACTCACAGGCTGGGCCGTCAACTTGAATAGATAGTGGCAAGGGAACTGCAACGTTGACGAACCATCGCTAGTTTGCGGAGCCCATCATGTTAGTAAGCAATGCCCAGGCAATAGCTAAAAACGACCGGCTGGATATCCAACCGGTCGTGGGAGTGCTTATGGGGCAAAATGAGTCTTCAGCTCAGGCATACTCCAGCCGATAGGCTAGACAATGGAGAATCGCACAACAACATCGTCAAAGTCGCGATCGCCTAGGCCAGCCTGATCTTCGATACCAAAGGCGTTGTCGCCAAGCTGCCTAATGTGATCATGATTGTTAGCATTGGCGCTACCGTGGCTAAAGACAACTTCGTCAACGGTGGGGTCTACCCCATCAATAACGACAAAGATACCCAGATACGTGCCGCCAGTGACGGACGTTTCAAAGGTATTTGCTCGACCGTTAGTGCCCGATAGGTTGAGGTTCAATCGATTTGCGATCGCAGCCTCTTTATAGCCTGCATCCCCAGGCATCAGGGTTTGCCCGGTGAGGGTATCGATAATTCCACCATTGGCCAAGTCAGTAGTATAAAAATCAATCGTATTGTCCAGAGCCGCTTCTCGATAAACCGAGAAGCTCATAGTTAGCTCAGAGGCTTGGGCCGTTAAATCAATCGACTGAGCATCGTTGATCAGCAAAGCTGTATTGGCAGTTTCAGTAGCCAGCTCAACACTCAGGCTGACACCGTTATCAAACTCCAGCCGCACTTCAGACTCAGACACTGCGCTGGGTGTTGCAAACAGAGTTTCACCCCCCTCTCGAATCGCAAACTGGAGCTGCTCACCCGGATCAATGCGCTCGCTATCGACTGTAAATAGAGGCAACGTAGCCATGGCTAACTCGTCATAGTTTAGTAGCGCAAACTGGCCAATGGACTCGCCCGATTCTGTAGGCGAGTTTTGAGCACTAAACACTACGACATCTTTAACTTAGGTAATTTTCCCCTGCAAAAGCGTTAGCCGAATGGTGTTGTCATCACCCAGTTCCGTAACTTCCACAGCGTTGTTGGGCAACACCGTCAGTAACCCGTTCGAGTCATCAGTGTCAGGCCCAGGCGTAGGAGGCTCATCTACCGGTTCTTCAACGTCTGGATCGGTAACCGGCACATCTGGGTCCGGGTCCGGATCTGGGTCCGGGATATCCGGCTCAGTAATGGTGTAAACCTCGTCAATAGCGGGTTCGAGCAGCGTTAGCCCATTACCCACAATATCCGTAATATCTGAGACCCCAGCTAGATCGATACCAATAGCGCCACTCGCATTAACCGTCACAGAGATCTCGTAGCGAGTGCCGTCTAGGGCAGTTACAGAATCAATGGTGGCTGTTGGGTCCCCATTAATTACAAAATCGTCTAGACCAACATTCCTCACCGCCTCACTAAAGGTGGCTTCAAAGACCACTGTACCGCTACCAACTACATCATCAGTGGGGTTCTTGCGGCGGATACTCTCTAGTACGGGTGCAATCTCATCAACAACTGCGGGGGGTTCTCCCAACCGTTGCACAACGGCACTACTAACAATGTTTCCATCAGCATCAAATGTCTCTCGATAGAGAACATAGGGAATATTGTTCACATCAAACTCAAGATCGGGAAAGTTCATCGGCCCGATGGAAAACCCACTGTCTCCTAGATAAACCCAGGTATCATTCTCTAGAACTCTAATGGAGACTTTGTCTTTCTTGGCCTGATCGACAATAGCCAGATGTAAAACATTATTGTTATCAAACTCGATGTCGGGGTGAAAGCCACCTGCAATCGAGGCATCATTGTTGCCAACCTTGACCCAATCGGTGCCATTAAACGTTTCTACAATGGCTTTGTTACCTTCACCATTACCCCGAGCACGATAAACCACATAGGGCACATTATTGTTATCGAACTCGATATCAGGGGCATAGGACTCTGCTCCAGCCGAAAATGCCTCTGACCCAACAACGCTCCACTGCCCATTGATAAACCGCTGTACGGTGACCCGATTGGTGCGATCGCTTTCTGAAAGGTAGGCAATGTAGGGAACACCATTACCATCTATATTCAGATCAGCCGCCTCAATTTCACCATTAGAAAACCCAGGCGGGCCTACGTTTACCCAGGTGGTACCGTTAAACCTCTGAACGGTGGCACGACTACCCTGGCTTCTATCGGTGTAGGCAATATAGGGCGTATCCCCATCAAACGTGAGGCTAATATCCTTTAAACCCCCAACAGAAAAGCCAGGGTCACCTACATAGCCCCAGTCAGTCCCATCAAACCGCATGACAGAAGCTCGACTTCTGTTTGCATCATCTTTGAAGACAATATAGGGAGTATCGTTAGAGTCAAACTCTAGTCCGGCAAAACCTACATTGCCGCCCGTAAAACCCGGTGTCCCTAGGTTTACCCAGTCAACGCCGTTAAACTGTTTGACCGTCAGCTTTGAGTCGTTTCCACCATCTTGAAAAATGATATAAGGTGTACCTTTACTGTCTAGTTCAATATCAAAGTCGTTGGCAATATCCGGTGCGATCGCACCAGGTCCCACCTGGGTCCATGTCAGAGTGCCGTGATAGCACTGCAATGTTTCTGGTGTAAACAGCGAGTTAGCAGCCGGTAGCCAATGGCCATTACCAAGCACTTTGGCACTAGCGACAATTTCAGCCGACGTAACCTCAGTAAGTCGATGGATAAAATCTTGGCCCACGCCTTGCGCAACATTACAGGCCATCAGGGTTAGCTTAGCTTGGCCAGTTGAGATAAACCACCGCTCCAGCTGTTGTGTGTAGTTGTCTAAGTTCTTAAGTTCTAATGTGCCAGACCCAAGATATATACCACCAGGGAAGCCATGGCCGACCAGAGTGAGATCGCTGGTTGGATTTTGCTCTAAAAATGTTGTTATTTGTTTGATGCCATCATGATCTTTGGTCAGCACATGGGCTTGAACATCGGCCTGTAGACCATCTAACAGCAAGTTTAGATCATCAATGTGAGGATCAAAAATAACAGCTTTTGGAGCAGTATCTGATTTTCTAAGGTGGGGGGCCACCAAGATTTCTTGGTCAGCGATATCAACAGCACGAGTGGGGGTCAGCATTATTTAGTAATAGATAAAAAGCGCTATTTATTGCTATTTCAGCGTCTTTGAAATTGAAAAAAATCTATGGAAAGCCTCTTCTGACCGATGTATTCAAACAGGTCGACCTTTATAAAAGGCGTATAGAACTTTCCATGTGCTTTATGGTTTTAGATATATGTCCCTGAACTTTGGACTTAAGAATAAAAACAGAATCTATATCTGAGAACCGGGTTTTAGTAAGTTCTACAGTGACTTAATATAGCGACACAATTATTGTGAATTTAATGTTTAAACCCCGGACATCTAAGGCTTTAAACATCTTGATGCAATCTTTAGATCGCTATCTGGCAAAGCGACAGCGCATATTTGTATTTTGTTTCCGGGCCTTGTAGTGATCAGATCTGACAGTATTTCTCTATGAGAGTAGCTGAAGCATTCTGACTATCAATCCGGAGGGGGCCAACCGCTGTAAACCCATCGTTTTCGGGCAATAACGATTGCAGCATAATTCATGCGTAAAGTAATAATGGTTGCTCTACCTACAGGTGTTACCCCTTCAATCGTTGTCCCATCTTCACTCCAGGCAAAATGTTCAGCCCAATTTTGTGAACGCGGGTTAAACAAGCCTACATTCTCTCCCGTTAATGCATTTATGCCGACAATAGAAGCTGCTTTGAACTCATTACAAGAGCGGCATGCCAAACAAATGTTTTCAAAACTTGTTTTGCCACCTTTGGCGCGAGGTAGAATATGATCAAACGACAATGGGATACCACTGTTGGCCTTTTGAGTTTGGCAATAACAACAGCGTCTTTAATTTACCTGCTCAATTTGTTCGCGAAGCTTGGTTGAGATATAGGATGACATGAGATGTCAGACAGCTAGCAATTGATGGCCTTGCCAGCGCAAAATAGCTGCCGCATGGGCTTTGCGCAACATAAATTGCTCAGACTTCTGGCGCAGGTTCAAAAGCTCTACTTGTTCAGTATCTGTTAGCTTGACCTCGCTGTTTAGCTCTAGTAGTTCATCGTAGCGAGCCATATCTTCAGATGATTTGCTAGCCTGGGCTACTTTCAATAACGCATTATCGTCTAAACGATCTAGAGCTGCGAGATCAGACTGATATTCTTCAGGCGCATCATCCCAAGCAGGCGGGCTACCGACTGTCAATGCACGCAGAATAACTGCTTCTAAGGGTTGCTGGGTGGCTTGGGCTGTACTCAGCAGACGTTGATGCAGTTGATCGGGCAGCTCTAGTGGATCGTTTCAGCCATGGTGTGAAAAGGCGACAGAACGGCTATATTCATCTATTTTATCGCACCCAGATAGCGATCATCTGACACCTGATTACAAGCCTTGCTCAACCCCGCAGTAACGCTAATGCCTATTTAGAGTGAAGGTGGTTTAGCACTGATGGACGAATGGCGCTGACTTAAGAATGTTGCATAGCCAAAAAAATGGCCAAGCGCCTCGCCAGTGAAGGAGAATAGCCTTGGCTCACACAAAGATACTTCTACTATGCTGCACTCTGTTGAAATACTCAAGCGGAA
>JBHJIV010000130.1:0-20140 GCA_050043105.1 Leptolyngbyaceae cyanobacterium
GCCAAACTTGCCCAAACTGCCGAAACCATGATTGCCATCACCTGCTTGGTGATGAACTTGGAGAAACGGCTATGCCGTTTTATTGTCTTGTTTTTGCTGGTGTTGATACGCTTACTACGTGGTTATCAGGCAGATGTGAGACAATTGACAGACACCTTAAGCAAGGACAGACGGAAAATTCTTGACCATGGGAGAGGGCCTAATGACGATATCTGGGCTGTGGGATAATCCCTAAGATTTCTATTGAGTTTTTCAGCAAACCCTAATTACCGGGCTGTATGCAGGGGCGCTGCTGTTGCTATACACCGTGCCTGCTTTTTGCATCATGGTCTATGCCGCTATTACGGGGCTGCTCAATATTGACTGGTTGTCGTGGTCCCGAGGCTTGGTCTGGTCATTAAGGGATCCTGGACCATTAATTCTGTTTAGCCTGTTCTTTACCTTATGGGGTCTGAGCGCTGCGGTCTTTGTTTCCATGCCCTATGTCATGGTTAACTTTTATGTGCGCTCCTGGCATCGGATCCGTACCGCCTTTGCAAAACAGCATGGCCATAGCTGGGCGGTTACGGGCGCTGTTGTCGGGGTTAGCTGTCTATTGTTTGGGCTACTGCAGCTGCCTCAGCCCCAGGCTAAAGCGTTTAGCCTGCTAGAGGGGCCTGCTCCACAAACGGCGGTGGAGCGACTTGCTCTGGTCAATCAGTCTGAGACCATTCGCAAAGGTCTGGTGCATGGCTATCTTTCTCGCTATCGCTATCTTGGCACTGCCGAAGAAAGCAACCAGCTGCGGGAAATGTATAGCTATGTCTTTAGTTTGCCTAAATCGACGAATCAGGCATTTCAAAACTTTCACAATGGTCTGTTATCGCCCTTTCTATATAAGGGAGGCCGTAGTGATGACGATAAAGCAGAAGAGCTGTACGCTAGCTTCTTTGATACGTCTATCCAAAAGTCGGAACGAACCACTATCCGTCGTGCTCTGCAGGCGACGGCGAATCGGGATGAAACCCAGGCGGGTGTGTTAAACCTGGACCAGCGAGTAATTCGTTTGACGGATCAAACTGTTGAGGTAGCTGAGAACGGCGACTGGGCAGAGATAGAAGTTTACGAACGCTACGAGAATAGGACGGCTGAGCCTCAGGAGATTTTTTACAGCTTCTCTTTGCCTGAGAGTGCGACGATTACGGGGCTGTGGCTGGCGGAAGCAAAAGACGGCTCTCGGTTTCCTTTTGTGGTTTCCCCCCGTGGTGCTGCGCAACAGGTTTATAAAGGTGAAATTGAACGGGCAGAAACCCAGCGGGCAGAAGACACAGCCTTGTTAGAACAGGTGGGTCCGCGTCAGTATCGTTTGCGAGTGTTTCCCATCCCGGCGGCTGTGTCTACACAAGAACCGGGTGAGTTATTTCTATGGATGACGTATCAGGTGCTGCAGCAGGATGGCACTTGGCCTTTGCCGCAGCTGACAGAAAAACGCAACATTTTCTGGACTGATAAGACTCTCCATCAGCGGCGTGGCAAGACTGTAAACGTCAGCGAAGATGAGTGGTTTGAACCGGCACTGCAGGCCAAAAAGAAAGCTAAGGCGGCAGCTCATACGGTTCAGCTAGCTGAGGGCTACCGGGTGACGGCAACACCTGTGGCTAAAGCTGACGTACCCCAGGGCAAAACGATTGCGGCTGTTTTTGATACTTCTTATAGCATGAACGACCGCGGCCATGCTGAGGCTCTGAAGCAGCTTGACAAGGTTAGAAAACAGAACAGTCTAGATTTTTATCTAACAACGGCAACTGGGGAGACGTTGACCCCCAGCGACGACATTGAAAGTTTTGACCTTGTTGTTCCTTATGGTAGTCTGCAGCCTGCAGAAATGCTGCAACAGTTTGCTCAACAGCGTCTGCCTAAGACCTATGATGCAATTGTGTTGTTGACGGATGCGGGCAGCTATGAGCTGACGGAAGAAAATGTTGAACTGCCTGAGCTGTCTGCACCGCTTTGGCTGGTGCATATGGGCAATCAGCTGCCGTCTGCCTATGACGATGCGTTGCTAGAGATGATTCAGGCTAGCGGCGGTGGCGTGGCGACAGATGTGAGTGCGGTGCTGCAGCGTTTAGACCAGAACATAATTGATGGCTATGAGTGGTCTGTTGTGGCTGATGATGGGGCTAAACAAACGGATGAGTTTGCGCCAGTGGCGGCACGTCAGCTGATTTTGCAGCAAAGTCGCGAGGTGGATATGACACAGTTGGCAAATTTGGATGGGGTACATGCGATCGCAAAACGTACCCAAATCGTTACGCCCTATTCGTCTATGTTGGTGCTTGTTAATGACCGGCAGCGTGAACTGCTACGCCAGGCTGAGGCGGCTGCCGACCGGTTTGACCGCGAGGTGGAAGATGGCCAGGACGATCTGTCGACCCCATCGAATCCACTGAATTCTGTATCTGTGCCTGAACCCGGATCGGTGCTTAGTGTGGGTGCGATCGCGGCTGGGCTGATTTTGCTAAAGCGCAAGACTCAGATAGATAAGGTTCGGTAAACAGCGTTAAGGAACGTTTTTGGCACTTTGCCATCGCGTCTTTCATAATTAAGGCGTGGTGGCGTCTGAGAAAGCAATGCCCAACTACATCTGTCTGTGGAGTTCGTTATGGATCGTGTTTCTTCAGATTCGGCGCAGAATCCGGCGTCGGCAACGGCGGAAGCTGTGGTCAATGTGCTGAATCAGCTGCCGTTAGATACGCAACGTCAGGTTTTGGATTTTGCGGCGTTTTTACTGCATCGTTATCGTTCAGAAGAGGGTGTGCGGGCTGAACCAGCTGAGGCATCGACACCTTGGGAGGCGTCGACCGATGAAGATTGGCTGGCGTTGGAGGCTCAGCTGGCGTTGCAGAAGCCGGATTAGAGCTAGGCGTTTGGTTTACTCTGGTTAGGCTGGTTGAGACTGCATTGATTATGCCGATTATTCGTGTTGAGATTTTGCCGGGTAGGACTGTTGATCAAAAGCGGGAGTTGGTGGAGGTGCTGACTCGTGAGACGGCGCGGATTGCTGGCTGTAGTGAGCGGTCGATTTATGTGGTAATTGAGGATGTGGGGAAGGAGAATTGGGGAGTTGGTGGGGAGTTATGCTCAGATAAGTTTCCTGATTAGGGGTTGGCGAGGAGTTGAGAGATGCTGCGTGGGGCTCCTCCGAGTGCCCCACACCCCAATGGGCAGGGCCGTTACGCCGCCCTACAACCCAACGTACTAAGGTGTCCCTGATTGCATTAAGTTGGGGTTACGGCGGGGTCGATTATGTATGTTTTGGGGTTTCTTCTGAGTGGAAACATAGAACCTTAGTTTCAAGTTTGATTCTTAAGAGTTGTTAGAAAGCAATTTCATAGTTTGAAGAACGTAACTTTTTCCTTAACATCACCGTACCCCATACCACACCACTACCTTTAAGGTAATCGACATCCTACTTTCGGGGGGTGTGGGGGAGTTTAGGCCCCCACTTTAGGAGGGTTTCAGGGAGGAAAGCCCTGAGCAGTCCTTATCGCTGATTTGTCAATATTCAATATTATTTTCAAGTATTGAGGGAGCGTTCTCTTTTCTTGTGCTCTAAAACGAACAAATTTGAGTTTGGGGCGTCGATGTGAACGGCTGGGCTGAAGTGGGCGTTCCACGAGGGCTTATTCCTGCCATAATACTAAGGTTTTGACTCGATTTTTTTGTGCACCCATGGCGACCTTCTTGCTTGAAGTTGGTACTGAAGACCTTCCTGCTAGTTTTGTGAGTGATGCGCTTGAGCAGTGGAAGGCGAAAATTCCGGCGGAGTTAGGGGAGCAGCTGCTGGGTCCGGAGAGTATTGAATTTTATGGCACACCGCGACGGTTGGCTTTGGTGCTAACTGGGTTGCCTGAGCGGCAGCCTGACCGGGAGGAGGAGGCAAAAGGGCCATCGGTTAAGGCGGCGTTTAAGGATGGTAAGCCGACTAAGGCGGCTGAGGGGTTTGCGCGCTCCCGTGGGGGCAGCGTGGATGATTTTGAGATTCGAGAGACTAAAAAGGGCGAGTTTGTCTTTGTGACTCAAAAGATTGTGGGTCGCTCTGCGACTGAGATTTTGACTGAGCTGATTCCTCAGTGGATCTTAGGTCTAGAGGGTAAACGGTTTATGCGCTGGGGAGATGGTGATCTGAGGTTTCCTCGTCCGGTGCGCTGGTTGGTGACGCTGATGGATGATCAGGTGCTGCCGATTACGCTGACTAATGGGTCTGAGACGTGTAGTAGCGATCGCATCTCTCAAGGGCATCGTGTGCTGCATCCTGAGCCCCTTACATTACAGAATGCTACTGGCTATGTTGAGGCCATGCGGTCTATCTATGTGGATGTGGACCCAGAGGAGCGACGTAAGAAAATTATTGGCCAGGTGGAGTCAGCGGCGAAGTCGGTTAATGGGACTGCAATTGTGAGCCCTGGGCTGCTGGATGAGGTGATTAATTTGGTGGAGTGGCCCACGGCTGTGGTGGGTCAATATGATGATGAATTTTTAGAACTGCCGTCTGAGGTGGCGATTACTGAGATGGAAAGCCACCAACGGTATTTTCCGCTGAAGTCTGGTGATGCGCTTCTGCCTAACTTTATTACTATTTCTAACGGTGACCCGGCCAAGTCAGACATTATTGCGGAGGGCAATGGCCGGGTAATTCGGGCTCGGCTGTCGGACGGGATGTTTTTCTTTAATGCGGATCGGGCTCAGCCTCTGGTGGACTATCTGTCTAAGCTGGAGATGGTGACGTTTGAGGAGCGTCTGGGGTCTGTGCGACAAAAGGTGGACCGGATTGTGGGTGTGGCGGGTGCGATCGCAGCTCAACTAAATCTGGATGCTACCCAAACTGAGTTGGCTAATCGGGCTGCCCTACTTTGTAAAGCTGACCTGGTGACTCAGATGGTGGGTGAATTCCCTGAGCTACAGGGCATCATGGGTGAAAAGTATGCCCGCCATAGTCAAGAACCTGAGGCGGTTGCTGTGGCTATTTCTGAACACTACCTGCCAAAAGGTGCAGGGGATAGCTTACCCCAGTCGTTAACTGGCCAGATGGTGGGTCTAGCGGACCGGATTGATACGCTGGTCAGTATCTTTGGTTTGGGGATGAAGCCTACTGGATCTTCTGATCCGTTTGCGCTACGACGTGCGGCGAATGCTGTGGTTCATATTATCTGGGCCGGTGAGCTGACGTTAAATCTGAGTGCGCTGCTGAAGGCTGTGGTGGATACCTTTGCGGCCGGTCGTGATGGGGTTGATGCCGCCGAACTGCAGCATGATTTAGAAGATTTCTTTGCTCAGCGGGTGCAGACGCTACTCCAGGATGATGAGGGTGTGGATTATGACCTGGTGAATGCGGTGGTGGGTGACGGTGATTTTGACTACCGTCAGCGCATGCTAGGTAATTTATTAGACACTCGAGATCGCGCCCGTTTCCTTCAAGAAATTCGTACGAATAGAACATTGGCCACGGTCTATGAAACTGTTAATCGGGCGTCTAAATTGGCCACCAAGGGTGACCTTGATACCGGCAGTCTAGACCCAGCTGGTGTGGTGGATACCGGCCTGTTCCAGTCTGCTGCTGAAACCGCATTTTACGAAAGTTTGCAGCAGCTGGTGCCCCAAACTCAAGCATCTCAGGTCGAACGCGACTATCATAAGCTCATCAACGGACTCAAACAGGCGGCCCCTGTGGTAGCCGAATTCTTTGACGGTCCTAACAGTGTGCTTGTGATGGATGATGATGCCAAAATTCGTCAGAATCGTTTGAATCTGCTGGGGCTATTGCGTAATCATGCCCGTGTTTTAGCAGACTTCGGAGCCATTGTTAAAGGCTAGGCTATCATTCCTCACTGTCCACTCCCGCGTTAAATCTGCTACATTTACTGACTTGGGATAGCAGGGAGTCAACCATGGAATTAGCCAAGCTAGGTCAGCTCGAATCGCAGCCTACTGCCTATGTTATTGGCCTCGGCCTGTCTGGTGTAGCGGCAGCTCGGCTATTAAAAAAGGAAGGTTGGCATGTGGTGATCAGCGATCGCCACAATGGCGAGCGTCAAATTGTCCAGCAGGAAACACTGACAGCAGAAGGCATCGATGTTAAGTTAGACCACAGTTTCTCGGCAGACGACCCAATGGATTTGGTGGTGGTCAGCCCCGGTGTGCCTTGGGATTTGCCGAGCTTAGTTCAAGCTAGGGCAAAGGAAATTAGCACTATCGGTGAAATGGAACTGGCCTGGCGAGCATTAAGCGATCTGCCGTGGCTGGGTATCACCGGCACTAATGGCAAAACCACCACCACCGAACTGGTTGCCGCCATTTTCCAAGCGGCTAAACTCAATGCTCCAGCCTGTGGCAACATTGGCTATGCGGCCTGCCAGGTTGCCCTCGACCCTAAACCCGACTGGGTGCTAGCAGAACTTAGCAGCTACCAAATTGAGGCGTCCATTGGCCCTAAACCTAAAATCGGTGTCTGGACGACATTTACCCCCGATCATCTCAATCGTCATAAGACCATTGAAAATTATTACGCGATTAAGGCGTCGCTGCTAGAGCGTAGCGAAAAGCGAGTTCTAAATGGAGATGACCCCCATTTGCGGAAAACCCTGGCTAGCCGTTGGGAAAATAGCTACTGGACCAGTATTGATGGGCCTAATGCGATCGCGCCCCTTATTCCTAGCACCTACATTGACCAGCAGGGCTGGGTCATTCATGAAGGCGAACGGGTGTTATTAGCAAGCAGCCTTAAAATGGTAGGCCGCCATAACTTCCAGAATCTTCTGATGGCAGTTGCTGCGGCTAAACTGGCCGACATTCCTAACGAAGCGATTGCGACGGCCATTGAAACTTTCTCCGGTGTTGCCCATCGTTTAGAGCATGTCACCACCTGGGAAAGCATAGACTTTATTAACGATAGTAAAGCCACCAACTATGACGCTGCAGAAGTGGGGCTACGCTCGGTGAATGGTCCGGTTATCCTCATTGCCGGTGGCGCTGCTAAAGAAGGCGATGATACGGCATGGCTAGATCAGATTCAAGAAAAGGCCGCTCAGGTACTACTGATTGGCGATGCGGCAAAACAATTTAGCCAGCGTTTAATCGATGTTGGCTACGGTCGCTTTGAAGATGTTGGCACTCTGGAAAACGCAGTTCAGCGTAGTAAAGAGATTGCCCTGGGTTTAAAGGCCAAAGTTGTTTTACTCTCTCCTGCATGCGCTAGCTTTGACCAATATTCAAACTTCGAAGCCCGCGGCGATGATTTTAGACGACAGTGTGAGAGATTTTTGAAGTAAGCTACCTAGCGATGAGCAAAGACTTCCTGGAAACAGGGTTCACTTAGTTGGTTGCCAAAAACTATACTGATAAAAAAGTCATCTGTACTCCACAAATGGAGACAGATGACAAGATAATTAGCTTTTACGTAAAAAGCAATTGACTTTACATGAGAGCTCTATCTCGGCTGACTGTAAGCAAAGAATGTTCAGAAGTGCCTCAGATAAGTAGTAGTAAAAGAAAAGGCAAAATAATAGCCAGTGGCCATGGGAGAAGTCCCCATCCTTCTGAAACGTTCCGTTGCCAGTTGCAGTGTAGACAAATGTAATGATTTCCATTTTGTACTACAACACTATGATGTCCACATCTTGGGCATTCAAGATGATGGGGATGTAATGGATGTGAAACCTCTAGTTGGCTTGTCATAGTAGATATCCTCTTTGTGAAAGCGCAAGCAACGTTATTGACTCACTCAAAACAACATGAGCCTTTACAGGGCTATGGATTTATGTCAAAGAGTCCTTACGCCAGTTCGTTGAACCGGGTATTGTCTGATATTATTCAAAATGCATTTGGGTTTTCCTCCATGTGCAAAAGTGTTCAAGGAAGTCTTCGTTTGATTCCGGTGACTTCCTTATCATTATTTTGCAGTAGCTTACAAATCTGCGAAAGCTACTGAATGGTCAAGTAAAACTCACAAAAACACCAAGGTTATGGATACTTTTTCCCACAATCTTGGTGTTTTTTTATACAAAAATTATCCTCAATAGGCTCGATTGTAGTCTACAAAACTAAAAAGGATATAAATGCTGGAACTTCAGTAACTGAAGAATTTTAGATAAACATCTTGATAATTCCAAATTTGTAGCAGAAACTTATTTTCCTCGGATAATTTATGGCTGATTCAGACAGTTGGCGCATCTATCATCTGTATTACTATCTGTGCGGCTCCTTAGCAATGAGTCGCAGGGCAAATAACCAACCCAATGCTCAAAAAATTGAAAGACGGTTAGGAAAAAGTGGATTTCGTAAAGTCGTTAGTGCTTTGTTTGGCACAAACAGAGCCTGGCAGGGCTCGGTAGATAATCATGCTACCGTGACGACAGGTAGCATTGTCAGTATGCTCAGTGAGCTACGTAGTAGCCTCAATACTGCTTATCAAAACTACGAAGAAGACTATAACCGAGTCCTAACAACAGAAGACATCTTAATTGCCCTATATAAGTTAATTGAGTTAACTCCTGAAGAACGTCAACAGCTAGGCCTACCCACAGGTGATGGCCTCACGCTCTTACAACAGATACTACTTACATTGCAAACAGCGGGTGGAGTTGAAAATTATGAAGTTATTTTCCATGCCTATAAAGAAGCTATTGGTCTGAATTTTTCAAATGCAGAATCTGTTCTTCAAAACTTAGATAAAGTGGACGGATTAATCGAAAGCACAGTTGAGAAATTTCTTAGCTATCTTCCAGAACGATCTTTTAAATACGATTCCAATCGCTTAAAAGTTCCAGGCAAAAGTGATACCTGCCGTGAGCTTACCCTAAAGGCGCAACGAGAAATTAGACGCTTACTGACACGAAGTGGGAATACGCAAGCATTTTTACCCGATAGCAACACGGAACATTCTTATATTTGTCACTATTTACACCCTGCTTTTGTAAAAAAACTGGCCGAAACTGTTGTGACCAATGAACGATTAACAGATAGCTTTCCGGTTTATTTAAAGCGAGTGACCATGGAAGCCTGTGGTCCACTTCCATTTGCTGACAAAAGTCTGGGAGCCTTTGAATTCGACAATGCTTACCCCTCGTTATTAAACTCAGAACTTCAACGGTTGGATACCCCAATTAACGTTGAGCTGGTTAATAATTTACCAGGTCCCGGTGACTATGAGCTAGCCTCTCAAGAGGCTACAAAAATTACGGTTGAGTTTTACATTAAGGTTCCTGCAACTTACGAATGCGTTGTTAAAGATATATTTGAAACATTGACAAGCAATGAAACTTATAGAAATAAGCAATATCAGCGGATAGACTTTGCGCTGAGTAGTACGGGTATTGGTGGTACGTTGTCCCATGCGATCAAAGTCATCAATATCGCTTTACTCGAAGATATTCCATGTCTGTCTCTATTTTTCCCAATAGCTCACGATGTAACTTCTACTCAATCGATTATCAGGGATAATGTTGCTTCTCCAGTGTGGGCGCATAGTCTGGTCAAGCTGTGTCATAAAGAGACTGTTGGTAAGGCACTACAAACATCTCAAGATAACAGCTCATCCTATGACAAGTTTGCATTTGGTGACCCTATTGGTCATGGTGCCTATTGTGGATTTGCCTTTCTCTTATCTCAAGTTCAGGCATCGCTACAATCACGTTTACAAGCAATTCGAAATACGGGAGTTAGCCCAGAAACATATATATGTGAACTATGCCAAAGAACAGAACGTCTGTTAGCGCTTAAAAAAGCATGGTCCTATGTGAAGGGCTATCCATTCTCTTCAATAGCTATGATTGGCACAATTCACCGCGCGATTATCAAGCCAATTTTTAGAGTACGGAATCTTCGTAAGGATGATCCGAATATTTATTTTGATGCTTACCTGTCTATTTCTGAAGTGTTACTGGATGAAGGTGCATATAAGGCTAGTTACTTGTATATCAAGGAGCTACACATATTAGACACCTATGTGCAACAGGGCTTAAATATCTCCCAAGAGAACACAGGAATTCATAACGGAGAATTTGAAGTTTTTTCTGGTACGTTAGTAATCCGTTATCTAATCTGTCTAGCAACTTATTACTATCTTTACGATACACAAAATACAGATACCAGCTACCTACCTCCTGACTGTTTACCTGATATTAATCGCCAGGTACTAGTTCAGAAAGCCTGGGAAACATTGAAATATGCCCAGAAGCATACAGAAATCCGGTTGAAGAAATATATTGTCACCAGTGAAATCTCCCAGGGGACGTTTCACCCTCACTATACTTTACTGGGTCGTATCTATTTTCTCAGAGCCAAGTTACTAACCTATTTTCCACAATTTGTTCTCAGAGATGATCAATCTCTACCGACTGAGAGTTTTGTCGGACAGAAGCGAACGAGAGCGTCTATCCATTGGGGAAAACTATATCTTTTAGAGAAAGCCCGTCTATATGCAGCTGCAGACGGAAGTAGTGAAGTTTACTCCTATTATGCAGCTATGCAGGGTTGTGGCTATATTTTTGCAGCTTTTGAAAACGATGGGGATCTTTCTCTGTCATCTTCTCAGTCAGGCGATACACACCTGAGTCACGGGAACTGTCTTGATTGGGCTAAGAAATTAAGAGACCATGCGCTCTTAGCCTACTCTGAGAAAGGGCTTCAGTGCTACTACGAGATTAAAGAAAAGAGCGGCCTACCCGACGAGTTTGATAACTATGGCCACTATCGTATTGATAAACTGCCAGCTATTTATGAAGCTAGAAGTTTGGAGCAGGCTCCTCTAAGTAATGGCAATAATCGTCTGTTAACGCTTGATTTGTCACTACTTGGTATTGATGTCAAGTACATATCAAAATTAACACCCAATCATCCAACTCAAAATATCTACTTATTTGGGACCAATGCTTGCTACTTATTTTTTATTCGAGGACTATATTTGCTTTGTAGTGATTCAACCTATGAATTTAGAGAGCATCAAACTAACTCGGATATGGATTGGAGAACCAAACTTGAGCGCGCACTGCGTCTCCTGGATTTAGCTTGGGCAATTGCTGAAGCAGGATGTAGTATGACTAGAATAAAAGAAAATGGAGAAAGTATTCGTGAAATTAAACGATCATTCACTAATGATGGGCATCATAATGAGTACACATCCAGAGAGATTGAGTCGGTTCAAGACCTTTATCCTAGACGTGTGAGTGAAATTGCTGGTCTAGGAAAAATATTCTCTGCAGCATGTATGGTTATGCTTCTAAACGTTGGCTCTTCAGAGGAAGATCGAATAACAATCGTCAGAAATATTGAAAATATTCTTGATATGCTTCATCACAATGACCGGTCGATTAGCAAGCTATTGAGAGCGCACTTAGCAAGACAAGAGAGCTATGATGGTAACCTCAGGGATTATTTCTCTGATAGTGCTGAAGTCATTAGAAATTGTGTAACAGAAAGCGATAGATCTTCAGAGTCATTGAACCTAAAGACCTATCGTGACAACTTTATGAAAGATTTGTTTGCGGTACTAACTGATTAAGCTGTCTTTAATCATCCGGGTTGTTCACCTGCATCAAGGTTACAACTGCTCCCTGTGGGTCCATAACGGTTGTAAACCGGCCTGGTTCAATATCTATGGGGTCCATCAGTGCTTTACCCCCCAGGCGATTGACAATCTCTAACGATTTATCTAGATCTGCCACATTAAAATACACGGCCCAATTAGAGGGAATTTCAGGCGGCAAGTTTGCTTTGTCCATATCAAACATGCCGCAGTTCATTTTGTCGTTTACGCTGCCCGTAATGTAGTTGGGTGGTTTATCATCCACTTCAATTTTCCAACCAAAAACAGCCTTAAAAAAGTCTGCCGCTTTGTCTGCACCGCGGGTTTGCAGCTCTGTCCAACAGAATGTATTTACCTCATTCACCAGACCGGCACCAAAAAAATCTTTTGCCAGCCAGAGACCCACACTGGCACCGGTTGGATCTTTTACCATCGCCATCCGACCAGAGTCCATAATGTCGCAGCTGGGCATCTCAACTGTGCCACCATGAGCTTGCCAGCTTTGTACGGCAGCCTCTATATCCTCGACAGAGATATAGCTGTTCCAGTGGGGCGGCACCATTTTCATGTCATCAGGTCGCTCAAACAGGGCCGCTACGGAGCGATCGCCTTTAAACGCCATAGAATACACACCGCCACTGTCCACCGGCATGTCTTGAAATTTCCAAGAAAACAGCTCTGTATAAAACTGTTTAGCCGCTTCTTGATCGCTGGTGATCAAATCAACCCAGCTGAACACACCATGGTCATAGCTGTCTCTAGTACCCATAGGTGTTACCTCCATACTTGAATTAATACAAATATACTAATCGCGATTTCTAGAAATAGATTAATCGCTTCGAAAAGAAATGTAAGTTAAGGTTTGTGACGATTGTGCCAATGCTGTGCGATCTCCACACGTCGACAGACCCACACATCCCCATATTTCATGACATAGTCTAGAAAACGCCCTAACGCCGCTGCCCGTCCAGGCCGCCCTGAGAGACGACAGTGTAATCCTACACTCATCATTTTTGGGGCTGTTTCCCCTTCACCATAGAGCATATCAAATGCATCTTTTAGATAGGTAAAAAACTGGTCGCCCGAGTTAAACCCTTGGTAAGTGGCAAACCGCATATCGTTATTATCCAGCGTATAAGGAATTACTAAGTGAGGCCGACCATAGTCAGTATTCCAGTAGGGCAGGTCGTCAGCATAGCTATCGGCTTCGTAAAGAACGCCCCCTTCTTCAATAACTAACCGTCGTGTATTGGGGCTTAGACGACCCTGATAAAACCCTAGAGGACGGCTGCCGATTACCTCAGTGTGAATCTCGATGGCCTTACGAATATGCTCCCGCTCAGTATCTTCGCCCACATATTGATAATCAATCCAGCGATAGCCGTGGCTAGCCACCTCCCAGCCTGCGGCGCCCATCGCCTGACCAGCTGCAGGGTTGCGGTCTAGGGCCATGGCGACCGCATAGACTGTAACCGGCAGATCGCGCTGGGTAAATAGCCGATGGAGCCGCCAAACCCCTGCTCGACTGCCATACTCGTACATTGACTCCATATTGATATTACGCACCCCCAGCAACGGGGCGACACCAACCGTTTCAGATAAAAATGCTTCGGATGTTGGATCTCCATGGAGGATGCAGTTTTCACCCCCTTCCTCATAGTTGATTACAAACTGTAGCGCTAAGCGAGCGTTGTTTGGCCACTGAGGATGGGGCGGAGTTTGACCATAGCCAATCAGGTCGCGGGGATAAGCAGCAGACATACAGAAGCAACCCTCGATAGTAAATAAAGATTAGCCAGCATATTAGCGTAAGCATCCCAGAGAGAATCGCATAAACCATAAAGATTCCCCAGGAGTGTCCCAGATTGCATGGCAAAACGACTATCCTATGGCAGTGTTTTAGCAGTAATGCCCCGAGGAGACCTCTATGAGTACGATTACTACTGAAAAGGACCAGTATTTGACCTATATCCTGGCTGACGGCGATTCTCAGATAGCAGTCGTGCCAGAACGCGGGGGTATTGTCACTAGCTGGAAAATTCAGGGTAAAGACGTATTCTATCTAGATGCAGAGCGCTTTAAGGACCCAAGTCTTTCAGTGCGAGGGGGCATCCCGCTACTATTTCCTATCTGTGGCAATCTGCCCGATGATACCTACACGCTCGATGATGAAACCTATCAACTAAAGCAGCATGGTTTTGGGCGTACCCTGCCGTGGGAGGTAACACAACAGTCTACCGATGATGGTGCAAGCATTAAACTTACCCTCACGAGCAGTGAAGAAACCCTTGATGTGTATCCCTTTGACTTCCAGCTCGACTATATTTACACCCTCAAAGGCAACACATTAGAACAGCGTTTCCGTCATACAAATCTGTCTGATGAGCCAATGCCGTTTTCCACCGGCACCCATCCCTATTTTGCAGTTGCTGATAAAACTAAACTTGGCTTTGATCTGCCCTCAACAGATTACAAGGTAAAAGACGGTAATAAAGTCTTTAATTTTGACGGTCAGTTTGACTTTAGCCAAGATGAGATTGACGTTGCCTTTATTAACCTCGAAGGTCAAACGGCGACAGTAAAAGATGGGAATAGCACGCTGACTATCTCTTTTGATGAGAACTACTCTACGCTTGTTTTCTGGACTGTTAAAGGAAAAGACTTTTACTGTCTAGAGCCCTGGAGCGGCCCTCGCAATGCCCTCAATACAGGTGATTTTCTGCTAAGCGCGTCTCCCCAAGAAACTGTGGAAACTATCACCACAATGACCGTTAGCTAGGGTCAGGTTTTATAGTCTCTCTTTGTGCACTCAGCTGCCATTCTGAATGCTGCTGTGGGCTAGAGAGACTATATGGGTAAGTGAGAGTGGTTTGTTTTTGTCACAAAAGCGATGCGATCGCAAACCCTCTCTACTCGTGTCCATCGCAAGCCTATATCCTAGTCGCTAAAATACGAGTAACTAAGGCGCAACCTTAGGGTTTTAATGGTTTTACACTCTGGATATTTCATCTCAAGTAGTCTCGCTTCCAAGACTGGAATCAAATAGGTTTTGCGAAACGTCGCTCGGTGGGATAGATCTAGACGCTCTATCAATGCCTGGGTTGTAAAGTAACCGTCATTTATAACGGCTAATAATTTTTTAGCTTGGTCGGTTTCTGAAGTTGCTTGCGTTAGAGCATTGTCAATCGGGTTAGGTAAAAACTTGCAAACCATTTGTACGATATCTAAAGACCTGCGCAAGAATGGGCAGTACGCACGTTTGGAACCAGTCGTAATGGCAGCTACCTCTGAGCAATTTCAAGAAATTTTGGCCCTGCGCGATCGCAAAGTAGGTCCTAAACAAATTGCCCGTAAGCTAGGTCTGCGCCCCGCCGAGGTTAGCACTATTATCCAAACCCAGCTAACTGCAAATCCCGAGAAATATAGTCAACCCAAACAGCTTCCCAGGCTAAAAGAATGCTTAATTGACTCTCAAGGATTTGATCGCTTTTTTGGGAGCCAAAATACGCGCAAAGATCGCAAAGGGATGTCCCAAATAATGGTCACCCGTGCCGATGGGGTCCATTATTTAGTGACGACCTTTCTGATTGATGCGTGGTGTCTGGGGGTAAAAGATGCCATGGGGCCGCGTAAAGTTAAAACCCTCGACTACCCCTTAATGCGAGAGCAAGCCTACGCCAAAACGATGGAGGACAGCTACAGGACAATATCGCTTGAGCAGGCTCAGTCGGCTATCTACGGTGCTGTGGACTATGCTAAGCGTCTAGGCATTGACCCCCATGAAGACTTTGCACAGGCCAAAACCAATCTCGGCCCTCGGATAGATAACCTTGCCTATCATGAATTCGGTAAAAACGGCAAGCCTTACTACTTTGCTGGTCCCTATGACAACCCCAACAAGATTCTTGCTAAATTACGGGAAAGCGTTGGTGAGGGCAACTTTAACTACACCATTGGTATGGATTTAGGCATGGGTACCGTACTCTAGCCGCTAAATTGCACAGGCCAATTCTCGTGATTTTTCAGTAAATAGAAGATTCTCACCGTAGTCGATGGGGCAATCGATTACGGCGGGTACATCGGCTTCTAGCGCCTCTTTTAGTATGGGGATAAAGTCTTCTGTAGCAGTGACTCGATAGCCTTTCAACCCAAAACTCTTGGCAAAGGCAACAAAGTCAGGGTTGTTGAATTTGATAAACGCAGATTCACCATAATAGTTGTGCTGTTTCCACTCGATTAGCCCATAGCCGCCGTCGTTAAAGATAATGGTGACAAAAGGAGTACCCAGGCGCAACGACGTTTCTAGCTCCTGACAGTTCATTAAAAAGCCACCGTCACCGGTAACGGCAACAATCTTACGGTCAGGGTAGACAAGTTTGGCTGCGATCGCACCCGGTATTGCAATTCCCATCGATGCAAACCCATTGGAAATCAAACAGGTATTGGGCCGCTCACAGTGATAGTTGCGAGCAATCCACATTTTGTGAGCCCCTACATCCGACAGCACAATGTCATCTGGCCCCATCACCTGCCGTAAATCGTACAGCAGCTTCTGAGGCTTAATTGGAAACGCCGTTGCATTTTGATACTGCTCATAGTCGGCCCGCATTTCATCGCGTACTGCCTTAAATGGATAGCTAGATTGGGACTTACGTTCTACCCGCTTGAGAATCTCTTCGAGCGAATCTGAGATATCCCCAATCACCTCCACTACCGGCATGTAGCTACTATCAATTTCTGCAGGGGTAAGACTGATATGCACAACCGGCAGCTGGCCATCTGGGTTCCATTTTTTGGGCGGATATTCCACCAGGTCATAGCCCACAGTAATGACCAGATCGCTTTTATTAATGGCGCAAGAAATAAAGTCTCGCTGCTGTAGCCCCACTGTCCATAGTGCCAGCGGATGCTGATAGGGAACCACCCCTTTGCCCATAAAGGTGTTAGTCACTGGAATTTGGAGCTCATCTACCAGTTTTACAATGGCCTCGCTGGCTCGCGCTCGGATAGCGCCATTGCCAACTAAAATCAGCGGTCTCTCTGCTCTGGAGATGGCGTCGGCAGCCGTCTGCAGTGTCTCATAGGCGGCAAAGGTTTTACCGTTGCGCTCTGCGCTATTCAGCGGTTTGCCAGTGACCTCCATGTCCGCAATATTCTCGGGTAGGTCAATGTGCACAGCCCCTGGATCACCGGTCTGGGCCAGCTTAAATGCCTTACGTACAATTTCTGCCGTATTGCTGGGCCGCACAATTTGAGTATTCCACTGGGTTACGGGGGCAAACATGGCCACCAAGGCTAAATATTGGTGTGACTCAATGTGCATTCGGTCTGTGCCCACCTGACCCGTAATCGCTATCAGCGGAGCCCGGTCTAGGTTAGCATCGGCTACACCTGTGAGCAGATTTGTTGCCCCTGGCCCTAGGGTGGAAAGACATACTCCCGCTTTACCCGTGAGCCGACCGTAGACGTCGGCCATAAAGGCGGCTCCTTGTTCATGGCGAGTGGTAACAAACTGGATAGAGGATTGTTTTAGGGCCTGAAGCACCTGGAGATTCTCTTCGCCGGGCACGCCAAAGATGTACTCCACTCCCTCATTTTCAAGGCAGCGGACAAGGAGTTCTGCAGTGTTCATAAAAGATACCTAGTGCAGCGTCAAGACTAAGAATTAGGGTTAGCGATCTCTGAAAGTCTTATACGGAGGTATTTTCAAAATAGGATCACCCTAAAATCAAGCTTTGACGCTGCACTAGGGAATAATCGAGAATTTATGTGGGGGCGTTCGATTGTGGAGACGTTCCATGGATCGTCTCCACAAGCGAACAATATGCCTCAGCTGACGCAAACTGTTTTGGCATTGACAAACTCCAAAATGCCGTGTCGCCCCAGTTCGCGACCAATGCCTGATTTTTTGATACCCCCAAAGGGTAAACGTGGGTCAGATTTCACCATACTGTTAATAAATACAGCTCCGGCTTCAAGCTCATTGACCAGACGCTGTTGCTCGACTGGGTCTTGGGTCCAACCGCTGGCACCAAGACCAAACGAGGTGGCGTTGGCCAGCTGAATCGCCTCGTCTAGATCTTGAACCCGAAAAATTAGAGCAACCGGACCAAAAAACTCTTCTTGGTCAGTAGGGGTGTCAGGTGGAATGTGGCTTAAAATTGTTGGCGGGTAAAAGTTTCCTAGCTCTAGTTCAGTGGGAAGGGTTGCTTTTAGTTTTTCTAAATTACCCCCTACCAATGCCTTCGCCCCAGCCACTAAACAATCGTGCACTTGTTTGTCAATGTCTCGCAAAATCGACGGTGTGGCTAGAGGGCCAATGTCCGTCTCAGGCTGCATGGGGTCTCCCACCGTCAGCGTGTTGAACTTGTCTACAAGACGAGATTCAAACTCGTCAGCAATATTGCCGACCAAGATAAATCGCTTTGCCGCAATACAGGACTGACCATTGTTTTGTAACCGGGCTGTAACCGCGGTTGAGACCGCCTGATCTAGATCGGTGCTGGGTAAAACAATAAAGGGATCGCTGCCGCCCAGCTCTAATACGACTTTTTTGAGATGTTCACCAGCAACAGCCGCAACGTTAGCCCCAGTGGGCCCGCTACCGGTCAGACTGACTCCTTGGACACGCTCATCGGCAATGACTGTGGCGGTTTGCTCAGCACTGATTAACAATGTTTGAAAGGCACCCTCAGGAAATCCGGCTTTACGAAAGATTTGTTCTATAGATAGAGCGCACTTGGGCACATTGGAGGCATGTTTGAGGATGACGACATTGCCCGCCATCAAGGCCGGGACGGCTAGGCGAAATACTTGCCAAAGTGGATAATTCCAAGGCATTATGGCAAATATAATTCCCAAGGGCTGATAGCGGACGTATCCTGCTGCTGAGCGCTCATCTGCTAGATAGTTAGCCCCCTGGTCTGCATAGTGACGACAGACCCAGACACATTTTTTTACTTCCGCGATCGCAGCCCCGATGGGTTTCCCCATTTCCTGAGTCATAATCCGACCAAGCACCTCAGCATGGTCTGCCAAATAATCAGCCGCTGCCTGTAGCCAGCCGCTGCGATCTCTAAACGAGGGCCATCGATACTGTTGGTATTGGGCCTCCCCTACAGCCAGCCGCTGTTCTATCTCATCTAATGTCAGGGGAGAATAGGTTTTATAAATTTTGCCGGTAGCCGGGTTAATACTTTTAATTGCCATTGCTGGCCTCCCGTAGGTCGTCATTGGCCTGATCTCAGACCGTCTGGGCGGGGCAGCTATAGCAAAACGGTAATGCCACGCATATCGAGCCTATGAGCTAACTAGCGCAACCCGAATAGGTATCTCTAATGTGACAAATGTGACTATTTACGTCTGCAGAAACCTTGCTTCTGCATTGATTATTTACTTTATTAAACAATCCCAAACAAATGCTGACGTGTTTTATTCTGGCGACAGTTAAGAACTTGTTAAGTTAGAGGTCGATCACGACTGTGGCAGGTATCTTATTAACCAAGATACCTCCTAACTGCGTCTCCAGCCCCGTTAAAGCCCGTATCGGCTAGTTTAATAGCGGGGCTGCTACTTCTTTAAATGTAGTTTTGTTGCCGGCCTAATCTAAGCTGGCAACAAAATCGGTGGCTTCTTTCCCACAGGTCTCATGGGACCCTCCTTGGGTGCGACATTTCTCTTTATAGATCTTGCGGGCCACACTAGGGGGTAGCTGAGCGGCATATTCTAAGGCTTTATCAAACATGGCTACACTGTCGTCGGTTTCTTCCTGACGGCGATGCAGCTGTGCCTTGAGATAAAACAGTTCTGGATTTTCAGGAGCTGTTTCCAGGGCCTGGTCTACGGCGTTCATGGCGTCATCCATCTGTCCTAAGTCGCGATAGCCCAATGCAATGCCTCGATAAGCTAAATACTCAGGGTTGCCATGCTGGGAGAGTCGCTCAATGGCTTCTTCTGGATCGGAAAACGGTAGATTTACCGCCAACATCAAATCCATAAATCCTTTAATCAGATTGAGTTCTGGGTCGGTGCTGTCAATCTTTTCGGCCTCACCAATGTGGCTAAAAACCTGTTGCAACATGGCTAATGCGGCTGGTGTACTACGGGCCACACCCTGGGTGCTCATCATGTGAGCCCCTTCCATAAAAATACCGACAGCAGAATAAATGTGTCCCCGCAGTGGGTTGGTTTCTAGCAATGCCTCAGCTGTAGAGCTGGCTAGTGCTGCCTCGTCTGCCAAGGTGTCCCAATCTTCATCAAGATAGGCCATGGCCGCTGCCATGCTATGTACCAGGGGCTCATCTGCTTCGGTGTCTTTGGCTAAATCCAGTGCTTCACGGGCTCCTACATAGTCACCTTCTTTAAAGAACGCTTCAAATGCGGCTTCGGCGTTGGGACCAATATCATGTTCATCACCAGCGCGGAACGGGTCGCCAGCAAGTGCCGGAGAGGTGACTACGGTTAATGTGGCGGCCATTAGTGCCCCAAACAGTTTTAGGGACCGTTTGGAACGGGTAAAGAAGGAATCTAAAACTCGAAACGTCATGTACCTATCCTTATGAAGTGGACGCTGTGAACTAT
>JBHJIV010000131.1:0-29693 GCA_050043105.1 Leptolyngbyaceae cyanobacterium
CACCAGTCTCATAGGTGGGCTATGCGGCTTCCCAATTCTCGGGCTGCGTGCCGGATATCATCCGCGCAAATGTGGCGGCATCTTCCGCGTACGTAGTGCGATAGGTGTCCAGGGTCTGGTTCCACTCAGCTTCAGCGCTAGCACCTTTATCAATTGCCTGATGGAAACGAGTGAGAACGTCTTCAGGAATTTCAAAGGGTGCGTAGTTCCAATCTAGGTTTTGACGAGTTAGACCAATTTCCTCATCACCCAAAGCTGCACCATGAACGCCGGATGTGTCGGCTTTGTTGGGGGAGCCATAGCCAATGGTGGTGGTCACCTTGATCATGGTGGGCTTATCAGTGACTTGCTTCGCTTCTTCAATGGCTTTTGCGATCGCACTCAGGTCGGTGTTGCCATCTTCTACGTGGAGAACATGCCAGCCGTAGGCCTCAAAACGCTTGCTGACATCTTCGGTAAAGGCAAGCTCAGTAGAGCCATCAATAGAAATATGATTGTCGTCGTAGAGGGCAATCAGTTTGCCCAGACCCAGGTGACCCGCCAGCGAGCAAGCCTCACCGGATACCCCTTCCATGTTGCAGCCGTCGCCCAAAATCGCATAGGTATAGTGGTCTACCAACGTGCAATCAGGCTTGTTGAAACGAGCTGCCAGGTGAGCCTCGGCCATGGCTAGACCGACAGCATTACAAATACCCTGGCCCAGAGGACCCGTCGTAACTTCAACACCAAGAGTCTCAAAGTTTTCAGGGTGTCCGGGAGTTGTTGCCCCCCACTGCCGGAAGTTCTTGATATCTTCGAGCTTGACACTGTCGTAACCTGTCAGATGCAGCAGTGCGTATTGCAGCATGCAACCATGACCTGCAGACAGAACAAAGCGATCGCGGTTAAACCACTTGGGGTTTTTGGGATTAAATTGCATAAATTGATCCCAAAGAACAAACGCCATTGGCGCAGCTCCCATGGGCAAACCGGGATGACCAGATTTAGCCTTTTCAACGGCATCAATGGCCAAGAACCGAATGGCATTTATACACTGGGTTTCAAGAGATTGGGTTGCAACAGCCATAGTCTTCCAAGTAGTTAACGACGGTACAGTCCAGGTGTGAACAAAGCAGACGAACGCACCTTTGCTGATGGTGATAGCAGATTAGGAGGTTTTAGACAGGTAACCCCCAACGTGTCAAAGCATGGGCAAAAACGGATATGTACGTATTTGCGTGCATGATTGTGTACCCTTAAGGTAAGAGCCTGCAGACTCAAACACCCCGAGCGCACAAGCCATATGGCAAAACAGTTTCAACCGTTTGGAGCAGGCATCTAGCCACTCACCTGCAACCGTTAATTGTGACAGTCTCTCACTGAACCCCACTGAGCAAGCGAGCCAACCACCCCAACTCGGTTCAAGGAGAGCCACTGGCCTAAAGCCTATACCGTGATTAGTCAATACATTCAAAAATATGAATGTACTTAAAAACGAATAGCAACCTGAACAGGTTACTCTGTCGTTTAATAAATGTTTTCTGTTAGGTCATTATACCTACCAAGCTGTAGCACTAACTACGATACTTGCGAAAAACCAACGTCACGTTATGACCACCAAAACCAAATGAGTTAGACATTGCTACATCTATAGTGTGGGCACGACTCTTGTTAGGTACGTAGTCTAAATCACACCCATCATCTGGGTCTTGCAGGTTGATGGTGGGGGGAACGCGATCATTGGCAACAGCCATACAGACTGCTACGCCCTCAATACCGCCGGATCCACCCAGCAAATGTCCTGTCATCGATTTGGTTGAGCTGACTGGAATTTGTGTTGCACAATCACCCAACGCGGTTTTAATCGCGGCTGTTTCAGTCGGATCATTAGCAGGGGTACTTGTGCCGTGGGCGTTGATATAGCTCACTTCTAAGGGAGATACACCCGCATCTTTAAGGGCCAGCTCCATAGAACGGGCAGCACCGGCCCCACCGGGAACGGGCGCAGTCATATGGTAGGCATCACAGGTCATGCCGTAGCCCACCATCTCCGCATAGATGTGAGCTCCTCGACTGAGGGCATGTTCAAGTTCTTCTAAGATCAAAATGCCAGCCCCTTCACCCATCACAAACCCATCGCGGCCTTTATCAAAGGGGCGACTAGCGTGATCCGGGTCGTCATTGCGGGTCGACAGGGCTCGAGCGGAGGCAAACCCGGCAAATGACAGCGGTGTAATCGCGGCTTCGGTACCCCCACAGATCATGGCTTGGGCATACCCGTTTTGGACAATGCGAAAGGCATCTCCAATCGCATTAGAGCCAGCTGCACAAGCGGTCACCGCACAGGAATTAGGGCCTTTTGCACCCGTATGAATAGCGGTTAACCCAGCTGCCATATTGGCGATCATCATCGGCACCATAAATGGGCTGCAGCGGCTAGGTCCTTTATTTAGATAGACAGATTGCTGTTCTTCCATCACCTTAAGACCGCCCACACCGGTGCCAATCATGACGCCCTCTTGCTCTGCGTTGAGGTCCGTATTGGCGAGCTTGGCGGTGGCTAGGGCCTGTTTGCTAGCTTCGATCGCAAACTGGGCAAATCGATCGGTTCGCTTAGCATCTTTAGCATCCAGGTACTCCAACGGGTCAAACCCTTTGACTTCACCCGCAATCCGGCATTTATGCTTAGATGCGTCTAACTGTGTGATCGGTCCGATACCGCTTTTACCAGCTACCAACCCTTGCCAATAGGCTTCTAGAGTATAGCCGATGGGGGTAATGTCCCCCATACCAGTAATCACAACGCGCTTTTTTTCAGTACTTGTCATGGTCATCGACACAAGAGGAACGGTCCCAAGGCATTAAAAAACAGGGTTTTCAAACAGACACAGTCGCTCATGCAGGGGACTTTTCTTTGATAAAGTCAACGGCTGCTTGAACGGTGCCGCTGCTCTCAGCTGCCTCATCGGGAATTTCGATGTCAAATTCTTCTTCGAGAGCCATTACCAGCTCTACTGTATCCAGGGAATCAGCGCCTAGGTCGTTGGCAAAGCTAGCTTCTGGTTTGACTTCAGCGACATCAACACCCAGCTGTTCAGATACGATCTTTTGAACTTTTCCTAAAATATCGTCAGCCATAATCTCCAAATTTCCTTTTCAGCGCAGCAAAGAACATGTCCTAAACTCAGATTGGCGCATCCCAAAATGTCAAGATGTCTGTCTGGATTTAGGCATTTTTTCATCTTATAGGAAAGCGTGCGCCCTACATGGGCATACGGCAAGCTGCATTTAAGTCGGCTGCAGCCAAAACAGACCGGAGCCCCACAATATTACAATCCATAAACTTTTGACACGTTGCCCCGTTGGCTAAAAATGGCACTGATAGACTAAAGCTTGATTGGAGAACTACTTTGGCTAGTTTTGGCCAATGTAAACAAAATTGGCTGAGTTGTGATTTATATATCCTTCAAAGCACCTCTCAGTTATGGTTTGCATACTCGCCATAGTCAAACTGCTATATATAGCTGAAACCGTTTAATAATATTGGAGCATTCCTTCGATGTCTCATTCGGTCAAGATTTACGATACCTGCATTGGTTGTACTCAGTGTGTTAGGGCTTGCCCAACAGATGTACTTGAAATGGTGCCTTGGGATGGTTGCAAGGCTGGTCAGATTGCCTCTTCTCCTCGTACCGAGGACTGTGTCGGCTGTAAGCGTTGTGAGACCGCTTGCCCAACTGACTTTTTAAGTATTCGTGTCTATCTGGGTGCTGAAACTACTCGCAGCATGGGTCTGGCCTACTAGACTTTCAGATTTGATAACAGCTTTCACTCGAAACGTTTATATCTCCTAGCCTTTTGGGGCTAGGAGTTTTTTATGCTCGGACCGCAAACTTGCGGACAGCCACTAAGCTACCTAAAAGACCCACCAGGCTGCCCAGGGCAAATAGCGATGTCGGCAGCATGATTAGCTGTCTTGGTGTGAACTGCAGTCCTACAGCTAAAAACTGTAAAAATTCTGGCTGCTGGGCCGATAGACGCTGTAGCGATTGATGGGTACCCACTAACAAAGCCCAGGCAATAAAGGCGCCCATCAGTCCAAAGGTGATGCCCTGCAAGATAAACGGTAAATAGATCCACGCCGAGGTGGCCCCCACCAGCTGCATCACTTCAATTTCCCGGCGGCGGGCCATGACAATCAATCGAATGGTTGTGGTAATAACCGCGATCGAAGTCACACTTAAAATTGCGAGCACACCTAAGCTGACGTACTGCAAGCCTTCATTTAGCTCCGTCAGACGCTGAACAGCTTCTGTAATATAGAGAACCTCATCAACACCGCTCAGACCCTCTAGCTGGGCTGCCACAGTTGGCACCGCTTCAGATGAGGCGACTCTGACCTTGATTTCGTCCACCAAAGGATTGCCTTTGAGCTGCTCGGTAGCATTAGGCATATCCTCGATACCCAGTTCTTGACTGAGCTGTGTCCAGGCTTCTTCTTTGGTGACGGTGACAACCTCGGCAACATTGGCCAAGTTTGTGATGCGATCGCTAAGACTGTCAGCCGTGACACCACTGTCTAGATAGACCGCAATTTCCAGCTGGCTACCAAATTGATTTAACAGGCTTTCCACCTGCCAGGTTGCTTGCAAACTAATCCCAAATAAAAAAAGCAGCACCATGATTGTGCTGATAGCGGCCCAGTTCATCCAGCCGCCACGCTGCAGTCCCAAAACGGTTTCCCGCAGAAGATAGCTTGCTTTAGTAAAAAACTTACCCATGCTGACTTATACGCTGAGCAAATACTCCATTGATGATGAGGCAGCAGACACAAATAACCTGATGAAAATACTATCCCAGGGCACTATTCAAATGCGTATGCGTACATAACACCGTACGCATACGCGATGTGAAGACCTAATTGCTAGGATAGGGTTAGATTCATCAGCCTAATCAATTTAACCGTGGGTATTTCTGTAAGCAAAGAAAAGTTAAAAAAATCACCCCTTGAGCTGCATTATTAAGGTGATCGGGTGCTTAGAAAGGCTACCAAGCGTGTTGCCAAGGTGGATGACGGCATCCGAGATATCGCTCAAAAGATGCTACAAAACAAGTATAGCGAAGATGGTATCGGTAAAGACGCACCACAGGTTGGAATCAATAAGCAGATATTAGTGGTTGATACTGACCCAGACGAGGCCTCAAACCAGCCCTTAGTTCTGATCAATCCCAAAATCATTCGCGAGAGCAAACAAATGGCCTGCGGTCAGGAAGGCTGTCTCAGCATTCCTGGTATTTTCCTTGATGTGATTCGTCCGGCCGCTATCGAAGTTAGCTTCAAAGATGCAACCGGCCGGCCTCAGAAAATTCAAGCTAGTGAACTGCTGGCCCGTGTGATTCAACATGAAATGGATCATCTGCATGGAGTCATGTTTGTTGATCGCGTAGAAAACAAGATTGCCCTTGCCCAGGAACTTCAAAAAGGCGGGTTTTCTGCTAATGATGTTAAAAAGGTTGCTTAGAAATACGTAGAGACTTTCTATAGAACGTCTTATGATGCGTGCGATCTGATTTTTTATCATCAGGAGAGTACTGTGACCCCTAAGAGTGGTTTATTTTTAGCCGGTACCTGTATTACGGCTATTGCAGGCGTCGGTTCAGTGTTTGAACTTTCATCGGGTGAGCCCGATTTGGGGGTATTGCCCACTAGCATCGTGCTGGCATTGAGCATTCCAATCACTGTGATCTTTTTTGTCGTTGCGGTTAAGGACACTCGGGAAAATCAGGAGTGGTAACTGCCTGCCGAAAACATTGAATCAGTACTCCCAATTGATTGCATTGAGGCGTTTGAACCGTCTAGGGTAATGTGATTAAGCCCCATCCTGACGCTGCAACAGCGTTAAGATGTAAAGGAATGTATCGTTTTATGGGCTGTCTTTAGACGCCCCAGATTTTCGACGGTACAAATATCTACATCTCTGCCTTCTCCCATGAATCTACTGTTTTTGCTCAAGCTGCTGATAGCGCTATCAGCACTTGGAATAGCTGCTTATTTGTTGACTGCTCGTCGTTATCAGTCTTCAGATTCGGTGGCTAATTCTTATGACCAATGGACTCAAGACGGCATCTTAGAGTTCTACTGGGGTGAGCATATTCACTTGGGACACTATGGGGCTCCACCTCGCTCAAAGGACTTTCTCAAAGCAAAGGCAGATTTTGTTCATGAGATGGTGCGGTGGGGTGGTTTAGCTCAATTACCCTCAGGTACAACTCTGTTGGATGTCGGCTGTGGCATTGGTGGCAGTAGCCGGATTTTAGCCAGAGACTACCAGTTTGATGTGACTGGGGTAACCATTTGCCCTCAGCAAGTAGAACGAGCACAACAGCTTACTCCTGAAGGCGTTACGGCTAAGTTTAAGGTAGACGATGCCATGGCGCTGTCCTATCCAGATGCTTGCTTTGACGTTTTTTGGTCGGTAGAAGCCGGCCCCCACATGCCAGATAAAGCTGTGTTTGCCCGCGAGCTGATGCGGGTGCTAAAGCCCGGTGGCGTTTTAGTGTTAGCGGATTGGAACCAGCGCGATGACCGTCAGGTGCCTTTGAACATTTGGGAAAAACCCGTAATGCGACAGCTGTTGGACCAGTGGTCTCATCCAGCCTTTGCCAGCATAGAAGGATTTGCTGAAAACCTGGAAGCTACAGGTCTGGTGCAGGATAGCGTGGCTACTGCAGACTGGACTCAGGAAACCTTGCCCTCCTGGCTAGACTCGATTTGGCAGGGCATCATTCGACCTAAAGGGTTAGTTCGCTTTGGTGTTTCTGGATTTATTAAATCTCTACGTGAGGTGCCCACCATTCTGTTGATGCGTCTGGCATTTGGTGCCGGTTTGTGTCGATTTGGCATGTTTCGCGCTGTCAGGTCTGAGGTGGAGTCAGTGTCTACAGCTAGAGAAACACAGACCCTGACAGCTAGTCATCAATAGCTGCCCGTATGATAAGACCTCGAACGTTTTTGGATGAAAATCCATGGGTAAATCAACCCTCTACAGTCAAGATTTTCTGCAGTGGACTCAGGAACAGATTTATTCTTTGCGTCATGGTCGCTGGTCAGAATTAGATGTTGAAAATCTGATAGAGGAATTAGAAGACTTGGGGCGTAGTGAAAAAACAACACGTCATTATTGTTGGGTCTGGGCCAGCGGGAGCCAGTCTGGCACTCCTTTTAGCTCGCTGTGGCATTAGGGTTACTCTGCTAGAGCAAGAAACCACCTTCGAACGAGTATTTCGAGGAGAGGGTTTGATGCCTGCGGGTATGGATGCGTTGCATCAGATGGGACTAACCGCTTTGCTCACTAAGGTGCCTAGTCGCAAGCTAGAGTCCTGGAATATTCATTTGGGGGGGCAGGAAGTTTTTGTTATTCCTGAACCTGATCTGGGTAAAAATTCTCTCAGTGTTGTTTCTCAACCTGCATTGCTCCGGGGCATTATCGATGAGGCTAGTCAATATGAGGGCTTTGAGTTTCAACCTGGATGCAAGGTGCAGGACTTGCTGTGGGAAAACGGGCGAGCGGTTGGCGTGCGGGTCAAAACAGAGAGTGACCTGTCCGAGATTCATGCTGACTTAGTGATTGGCTGCGATGGACGTGGCTCGTTGGTGCGACGAAGGGCTGGACTCACCATCGACCTGCAACCCGACCAGTATGATGTGTTGTGGTTTACGCTGCCGGCACCGGAATGCCTGCAGGACATCTGTCAGTTTTACTTAATGGCTAAAGCCCAGGAGCATCCTGCCAGTTGCTACACCTCCTGGGATGGTCAACTGCAGTATGGGCTGATTTTACCTAAGGGTGGGTTGGGACAGCTGGGTGATACCGATTGGTTAAGTGTGGCGGCGACATCAGCACCGGATTGGTTGGCAAGTCACCTGTTAGCCCAGCGCGACTCAGTAACCGAACCGGTACGTTTAAATGTTGTTGTGGGCAACTGTGCACAGTGGTGGATGCCTGGGGTTTTGCTGTTGGGCGATGCTGCCCACCCGATGTCCCCAGTGCGGGCGCAGGGGATTAACTTGGCGCTGCGGGACGCAATTGTGGCAAGTAACTATCTGGTGCCTGCTTTGAAACAAACATCTGAGAAACTAGACACCGCACTAAAGACAATTCAGGCTAAACGTATGCCAGAAGTGGCGCGATCGCAAGCGCTACAGCTACGAGAGGCCAATAGTCTCAAGCTCATTCGTTCCTCACCGTGGAAGCTAGCGATCGCACAGCGGCTGTTGCCCATCGCCGGACGTCTGAGCTGGCCAAAACAGGTTTGGCTAAACCGGCAGCACGATTTGCGATATGGGTCTCAACCGGTTCACTTAACCATTGCTGATGTTTCGGGCTAGAGAGCACTGCATTAGCGCAGATAGTCGATGATACCCTGGGCAATCGCATCGGCAATTTGCTCACGGGCAGCCGTGCTTTGAAAGCGGGCGGCATCTTCACGACCGGTGACAAATCCGGTTTCCACTAAGACCGCGGGCATTGACGTATTGCGCAGTACATAAAAACGAGCTTGACGTACACCGCGATCTCGCATGTCCGTACTACGCAGCACACTGCTGTGGATCGCACGGGCCAAATTACGTCCTGTCGAAAAATAGTAAGTTTCTAAACCATTTACCTCAGGACGACTGAGGCTAATAGCATTGGCATGAATGCTCACAAATATGGTGGCATTGGCACGTTCTGCAATATCCACCCGAGGCTGCAGGTCTACCTCCACATCTTGGGTGCGGGTCATGGCCGTGCGATAGCCCCGCTGCTCTAATGTGCGCTGCAGCCGACGGGCGATAAAGGTGTTGATCTCTTTTTCTTGAAGACCGTTGCGACCGACAGCGCCTGGGTCACGCCCCCCGTGACCCGGATCGATCATGATCAATACTTCGCCTTGGCGGGCCGGCGTGGGCGTTCTAGGGGAGGGGCTAGACGGTGGACTGGCGGTTGCTGTGGTTTGAACAATGCGAGCATCGAGTCCGGCATTTTGTAAACGACTCTGGAGCTGGTTGGCACGGGGTTGTTCTTGAAAACGTCCAGCCTGGATTACTGTCTGACCGTTAACGGTGGTGCGAAAGGCACCGGATTGAACTGCGTTAACGCGCGATCGCAAAATCGCAGACCCGCCCGGTACAATCACCTGATAAATTACATTCCCCGATGGGGTAGTTGGTGCTGGATTGCGAGGAGCCTCTGCTCCGGAGGTCTCCACAATTTGGGCAGAAAGCCCTGCTTGGGTTAATCTTTGGCGTAGCTCACTGGCCCGAGCCTGTTCTCGAAAACGTCCAGCCTGGATCACCTCGCGCCCGTCAATGGTAGTGCGAAAGGCCCCTGGCTCAACCCTATTAACCCGCGATCGCAAAATTGCAGACCCGCCCGGCACAATCACCTGGTAGTCAACCTCGCCCGCAGCTGGACTACCGGGACGAGGTAACGGTTGTTGACTGGTAGGCGGTGTTGGTAGCGTCGGTCGGAGTGTTGGCCGCTCACCGCTGGGGGCGGGCTGCTCACCGCCTGCTGCCGCAATGACTGTATCTAATGCCTGGTTATTGGTGATGTAGGTGTGCCCTAGGGTTTGACCGTTAAATACCCGTCGCGTTAGGGTCCAACCCGCATCTAACTCAATTTTGACAAAATCGTTAGCGATGCCGTTAGAGCGTCCCAACTCTAGTTTTGGCAGCCCGCGCTGTAGGGGACTAGGTGCCGCCACCAGCACCAAACGATCTCCCCGATTTTCCACTTGGAGGCGATAGCGTGATCCTAAATCTTCTCCATCAATCCGCACAGAGTACCCGTTGCTATCCGAACCCCGTCCACAGATACCGGTAAAGTCAAAGTTAATTAACAGCGGATCAATTGTCGTTGGATTATTTCCCTCTTCTTGCCAACAACGCCTGGCTGAACTCAGCTGTTCGATGATCAACAGTTTATAAAATCGCCCGTTGTTTACAGGCTCTGCCACAGCAACGACCCGCTCGTCCGGAATCGGTTGTTGACCAAATTGAGCAGCTGATACGTTAGATGGCATGGCGATCACTGCACCACAGGTGGTAGCCGTGACTGCCGACAGTGTGGTGAGTTGACGAAGAAGTGATTTCATATCCCTTAAGGGTCGCGGGTAGGAGACAGATTTTTTTAACGTGAGGCTACAGGAAACACAAGGTTAGCGCCTAACGGATATCTATGTAGTGTTCCGGGAAAGATTGCCCGTTCGGTAAGAAACTATATCAGTTCATCAGCTGTCCGTAATGAGATTTGATCAGAAGTCATCAAAAACCCTTCGTAAGCTACTGGTTGTAAACACTTAAGTGTGAAACTTTCACGGTTGTCACAGCGTTGTCTGAACCGGTAAACAAACGTTCTTTCTCTGGATTCATCGATTTTTTAAGATATGTTCTCTGAAAAAAATGGATTGTTTTCGTAGCATTATTTAGGCTGTCTAGCCGGACAGTCGAGGTGCGTCATTGTCACAGGCAGTAAGGAGAATTTAAAAATGGGTCTGGTAGAGAGACGTGCAGCTAAACAATTTGAGACTGAAAAGCTACCCAAGCTACAAGCCGAGATCAATCAGGTGGTTGAGTTTGAGGTGCCATTGGAAATTGACTGGCTTGCGATCGCAGCAGATGGCTATGCCGATGACTACACCGAATTCTTTTATAAGGTTTACTTCTTACCGCTGATTGAGGCGCTTAGGGATATCTGTATGCACGACATGGGTAAACAAGCCCTTAGGTACGGACTTAGAAAAGTCATTGTCACCAATAAAGACAGACCACATCCGCAGTTTACAGGCGGTGTTTTGTATTTGCTCTATAGTTCTGTCACTAACATCGACCACTGGATAGACCGCAAAACCGACATCGAAATTGTTTTAGTGAATGGACTGTAATGGGGCAGGCAGGCAATCACCAATCCAGTCACCAGCTGCTAGCACCAAAAAGCTGGATGACTGATGCCGTAGCCTTGAACATAGTCAATACCAATTGTTTGTATCTTTGCTAAGGTGGCATCATTTTCGACCGATTCGGCAATAATTTGTAACCCCATGACAGTGCCAATTCGATGGATAGATTCAACAATAGCGTGAGTAGTTGAGTCAGACGTAATCGTTTTAATAAACTCGCCGTCAATTTTTAGAAAATCGACGGGTAAAGCTTTTAGATAAGCAAAAGAAGACATCCCACTGCCAAAATCATCCAGAGCAAAACGACATCCCAAACGTTTCAGCTCTTGCATAAATGAGAATGCACTCTCAAGATCGGCAATGGCTACCGTTTCTGTAATCTCAAAACAGATACATTCAGGGGAGACATTAAATTCTATAAACTGCGTTTGGACAAACTCAAGAAACTGTTCATCGTTAAGACTTGTACCAGAAAGATTAATGCTGTAGCAGGCATTATTTGAGCCTTCTGTTAAAGAATGTTCAAGTTTCGATAGACAGGTACGAATAATCCAGCGATCTAACAGGGGCATTAGGCCATATCTCTCAGCTGCTGGAATAAAGACTGTTGGAGAGATTAACTCTCCTGAGCCATCTGCCATACGTACAAGTACTTCATAAAATTTGGTGTCTTCTTTTTGAGGACCCATCGTTGGAGTAATTGCCTGACGATAAAGACAGAGACTATTGCTCTCAAGAGCCTGACGAATAATCAAACTCCAGTGTCGCTCTTGTCGTTGCTGGTTAAGTTCCGCATCATCTTTTTGGTAAATCTGTATGCGATTACGACCGCGATATTTGGCCGCGTAACAGGCTACATCTGCTGCACTCATGACTGCCGTAGCATCAGTGCTATTAGAATCAATAGCAACCAATCCAACACTGACACCTACACGAAAAACCTGATCTTGCCAAATAAATGGGTAGTCGGCTATGGCCTGGCGTATATCTTGGGCAATGTTGACTGCTCGATCGAGCGGGCATTGATTTAATAAAATGCCAAACTCATCGCCTCCGAGACGGGCTATGGTGTCAGATGCTCGAATATATCGTTTGAGCAGTCGGGCCAACTGCCGCAGAAGTTCATCCCCAGCTAAATGACCACTAGTATCGTTGACCACCTTAAACTGGTCTAAATCTAAATAACAGAGCACATGGCTCAGATTTTGTTGTACTGCCGTTGTTACCATGGCGTCAAGTTCAGTCTCAAAGTAGCGACGGTTATATAGCTCGGTTAATGTGTCATGGGTGGCTTGCCAGCTCAGCTGTCTCGCCATGGAGCGAGATTGGGTAACATCATGAAAAACCAATACCACCCCGATTAACTGATCCTGTTTGTCTCGAATCGGTGCGGCAGAATCTTCGATGCTAAATTCTTGCCCATCTCGTCGAATTAACGTTGTGTGATTCGCTAATCCTGTAACCTGCCCGTCCGTTAAAACTCTTTCTACAGGGTTTAAAGCGGTTTCTCGCGTTGTCTCATTGATAATCTCAAAGATTTGATTGAGCGGTAGCCCACGGGCAGTTTGAGCTGTCCACCCTGTCATTGATTCAGCCACCGGATTTAAGTAACGCACCCTACCTGTAGCGTCTGTTGTAATGACGGCATCTCCAATAGAGTCTAGAGTCACTTGGGCCATTTCTTTCTCGGTCTCCAGCGCACTTGCTAGCGCTATTTCTTGCTGCTTGCGATCGCTAATATCAGTAATGGTTCCGATGTAGCCAGTGAGTTCATCTTTGATGTTATATTCAGCAACGGCTTGACCCAAAATCCAGGTGATTTTCTTAGCAGGTGTCTGAAATCGATACTCAGCTTGAAATGATTGACATGACTGAATGGACTGGTACCATTCACCAGCGATTCGAGATCGGTCATCTGGGTGAATTACCTTAATCCATCCAGTTTCTAACGCTTCTTTAGAGCTAATACCAGCCATCTCACACCAGCGTTCATTCACATAGGTGCAATCTCCTTGAAAATCGGTACAAAAAATTCCTACAGGAGAGATTTCAGCTAGATTCGCATAGTGATTCTGACTCTCCTTTAATTCAGCTTCTATCTGTTTACGAGCGCTAATGTCACGACCTTCCAAAATAATCATCATTACATTGTCGTTTTCACCGACAATCGGACGTAGCGAAAAGTCGATAGTAATTGTTTGATTATTAGCTCCTACTACATCGACTTCGTATCGAATGAAGTCACCATGAGCGGCCTGTTTTATGCTGGCTTGCAAACGAAGCTGAGCTTCAGTTGACAAACTCCACCAGGGTGTTTGCCAAAGCAACGAACCAATCACATCTTCTCGATGTAGTCCGCCAAAATCTAATAAGGTTTGATTAGCTTCTAGAAGAGTTCCATCTGGCTTTAATAATCCAATAAACTGGAATGTCTGATTAAAAATAGCCTGAAATCGAGCCTCGTTTACTTGTATCTGACTCTTCAGACGGGACGTCTGTCGCTGTAGTAGTTCCAGGCGTTCATCTCGTAGCCGACTGACCTCCTCTCTTAACATTTGGATTGTGCTGTACATTTCTGACGGGTCTAGGGCCGATAAGATGCTGGTTTGTGTCACAATCCCATGCAGAACATCAGCTTCGGCAACGACCAAGCGACGCACATTCATAGATTGCATACGCTGGTGAACATGCCACAAGCTGTCTTTGGGGGACACATTTTCCAACGGTGTACTCATCACAGCTTCAGCATTCAGACCCGGTAGCTCTAGGTTTTGAACCTGTAGTTTGACGATGTCACGTTCAGTCAGAATGCCAATCGGCTTTTGCACCCCTGCCAAATTATCTGTCTCAACAATCACTACACAGCTAACTCGGTGGGTCGCCATCAGCTGAGCCACAGCCAACAGCTTCTCGTCACATGGCGCTGTTACAACGTGGATAGACATGACTTCTTCCACCCGTCGCAGTCGCAATAAATCGCTAGCCTGGAGCGATTGACGCAAATGCGTATGGGTCACAACCCCAAGTAGTTGCCCAGACTCATCCACAATCGGTAGATGGCGAATACGATACTTTTGGAATAAGGTGACTATATTAGTTGGACGTTCTAACTCTGTAATAGATACAGTGATAGGGTTTCGAGTCATCACTTCAGCAACCGTTGTTGCTTGTAGTTCAACCCCCTGCGCAATAATTCTGACAACATCACGTTCGGTAAAAATACCTAACAGTCTTCGCTGCGTCATTACCAGACAGTAGCTACTAGCTTGAGATGCTTTACTAGCACTATCCACAGCCTGATTATCTCTATTCCCTTGGGACATCCAGGCAACAACCTGACTCAAGTAAGCGGTAGGCTTTACAACCAGCGGAGATCGGTCAAATGCGACCTTGTTGATAAAGCCATCGGCTTGGTGATTGTTGGAGTTAGCACTGTTCGAGAGGTCTACATGCATTAGTTTCTAACACCTAGATATAAATTAAAAACCAAATGCAAGAGTAGCACCAACGCAATTTATAGACGGGGGAGCCAGCAGGTCGATTTGCAGCCTTAAGCCAAGAATGCGCTATTGGCTTAGCTGCTTTAGCCAGGCTCTCAATCGGTTTTAAGCTGAAACTGATTGTTTAAAGACAACAGTTGGCGCACTATGCACAGCCCAGATAAACAACAAAACACCATGATTAAATCTCGATACTTTATTATTGAACTCAGCTGATGCAAAAACTAACAAAGTCACTATCAGTAATAAGATACACTACACGCTATTTGGATGCCGTAATGAATACAAAATGACCGACTTTTAGTTATTTTTACTGAGAAAAAGCATAGCTGACCTCACTATCGAAGAAATAGCAAGATCTGTTTCGAGAAGCTGAATTTATTATGCTCTTTTGTACAATTGTGTTGCTGAGTACACGGTTATTTTTGACAACGCATGTAGATCCTTAAAACGTATGCGATGTCAAAAATTCACCTTTTTACTAGACACTGAAAGTAAACGTCTTTAGCGATTTCTATTTTAAGTTTGGGCATTTTAGATAATTACTTATGCTTCACTCATCAGCTCTAATAAAGCATCGGTGGAGAGCTTGCCGCTCATGTCGGCTCCTTCTAACAGGCTGTCGGCTAAATCGCGTTTTTTATTGTGGAGCTCAACAATTTTCTCTTCGATGGTTCCTTTGGTCACTAATCGATAAATGGTTACTGGACGAGTCTGCCCAATGCGGTGGGCCCGGTCTGATGCTTGGTCTTCAACCGCTGGGTTCCACCAGGGGTCCATGTGAATAACGTAGTCAGCCGCTGTCAGATTGAGCCCGGTGCCTCCAGCTTTGAGACTGATTAGGAACACATTGCCTTCGCCTGCTTGAAACGCATCCACCTGCTGTTTGCGCTGTTTGGCCGGTGTACTGCCGTCCAGGTACTGATAAGTGATTTTCTGGTCATCTAAATACTGCCGTAGAATCGTCAAGTGATCGACAAACTGGCTAAATACCAGAGCTTTATGACGGTTGCTTAGCAGTTCTTCTAATACTTCGCCAAATAGCTGTAGCTTGGCACTTGCCGGGGCCATTTCTGGGACTACCAGCTGAGGATTGCAGCACATACGACGTAGTCGGGTAATCTCGGCTAAGACCTGTAAATGTTTCGCGCCTGCTTTAGCTTTACTGGTGGTCAGTTTTGCGATCGCATCTCTTCTCAGGGCCTCATACAGCGCTTTCTCTTCCGTACTCGGTTCCACATGGAGAGTAATCTCGGTCCGTGAAGGCAGTTCATCTAATACCTGAGACTTGGTGCGCCGTAGCATAAAAGGCTGAATCAGTTTTTTTAGCTGTAGACGAGCCTGTTTATCCTGATATCGCTCAATGGGTGTGGCAAACCGCTGATTAAATTTATCTAGCGACCCGAGCAGTCCAGGATTAATAAATCGGAATAAATTCCACAGTTCTCCTAGATGATTTTCAATTGGGGTGCCCGTGGTCACTATCTTAAAGCCACCTTTGAGCCTCATTGCCGCTTGAGAGCGTTTGGTCGAGCTGTTTTTAATTGCCTGAGCTTCATCGAGCACAATGGTTTGCCACTCTATTTCTGCTAGCAACGATGCCACATCTGGCTGCTGCAATAAACCGTAACTGCACACCAGCAAATCAAACCCACTTAGCTGATCCACGACAGCCTGACGATCACCACTGCCTAGCTGCACAACATTGAGCGTAGGGGCAAACCGCTCTGCTTCGCTAACCCAGTTAGCACCCACGCTGGTGGGCGCCACTACCAGTGTGGGTCCTTTGGGCGCGCGCAACAAAATTATTGCCTACGCCTGTAGGGTTTTACCCAGCCCCATATCATCGGCTAAACAAGCCCCCACCCCCCAGTGGGCCAGCTGTGCTAACCATTGAAAGCCTTCTTGCTGATAGTCTCGCAACTCAGCCTGAAGTGTTGACGGAACCTCTGGTCTAATTGTTTTAGCCTCTTTTAGTCTCTTAACATGAGACTTCCACGTTTTGTCTGCTTTTAGCTGCCCCACCTCATCCAGGGTTTCTTCTAGGGCTAGCGCTGCAAGGGGATGAAATCGAGCCCCCTCCCCATGTCGCTCCGAGTAGGCCCGAAATTCATCCAGTCGCTTACGAAAGGCATGGGTTAGTGCCAAAAACTGACCATCACCAATCGGTACAAATCGGCTAGAGGTTTGGTCTAAGAGCGACAGCAGCCCCTGCATATCCATCACCGTGCCATCGTCTAGCTCCAGCTCTCCTGTTACCGAAAACCAGTCTTGCTCCTGTTTAATCTGCAGTCGCCAACCGTCGATCCCTGCTTTGTTGCGAATTTTTAGCTTTTCCCCCTCGGGCCACTCCAAGATAATATCTTCTTCAACAGCTTCAAGCTGCAACAATAGCTCCAAGCAAGTTTCTGGCTCATCTAAAATCCACTCTCCATCAGTCTCCTCCCCAAATTCCAGAGCCGGGCAAGCCTGTTGAAGATCCTGGGCCAATCGCTTTTCCATAGCTAGGTCGCGGGTTGCTTGGGACCGTTTGCCATCAATTTCAGCAATCACAGTTTTACGCCCAGCCCCTGGTGGATAATAGGCTCCAGAATTAGGAAAGGGACGAGTTAACATCGATAGCTTTAACCCAGTGCCCGCAGGCATCAGATGTATATGGGGTTTAGCATCTGCCTCAATGGCTTCCATATCGGCCATTTCACCACCGATATCGGAATGAATCGTGACTAAACTCGACACGGATTGAATCGCGGCTAGCACCTGTTCTTGTCCAGCTGCGGGGACCGTTAGCTGGTTGCGTTTGCCTAAGATTTCGGCAATACGCTGATGTTCGGCGTTCACCTCTAGAACTTTGACACGAGTCGGGGTTTCTTTAACCAGGGTGATGCCATCTCCGGGATTGATGGCGGGCTCCATCTTTAAAATTAAGGTGCCATCCCCCGCCTGTTCAATAATCAGTTCTGGCGTTGCCGCAACAATCTCCACACGCACTGTAGGAGACTCTTCCCAAAAGACTAGTGGATGACCCACCAATGCTTTGATCGCATCTCGATTTAGGGCATATTGGGACCCGGAATAGTAATCATATTTAATGTGGTTACAGGCTTGTAAGTCTTGAGCTGTGAGATAGTCAAATTCTGAGGCACTTTTAGCCAGACGACCGAGGGCTACTACTCGCCCTTTTGTCCATTCGCCCCTGGCGCTCAGCTTTTGTTCTTTGGGCTGCAATAGCCAGTGTTTTGTGTAGAGAGTCAAAAACCAAGCCAAACGACGCTCTGTTTTAGCTGTCGTGCTAGCGACTCCCGCCACATGAGTCAGGGCTTTGAGACTAATCTCCCAGGTGCTTTGAGGTTGTAAGGTATCTACGATAGAAACACTAGAGCGTTGCGCCGCCCACTGACCGTAGTCACTATCGGGAATTAAACGATCTAAAATCTCAGCCGCTTCGGTCGCTAACCAGTTTAAACCGGCTTCTCTTGCTTGTTCAGCAAAAATTCCTAACGGTCTAGGGACCACGGCTCTGGCTTCATCTAAATCTAGCCAGTACAGACAGAGCATGCTAAAAAACATGCCAAAGCTGTCGTCGGTATCAGTGCCATAGCACTCAATCAGTTCTAGCAATCTCTGACGAGCGGAGAGCTGCCCTTGATGCAGCAGTGTCAGTTCATGTAGCAGCATGTAGGCATTGCTTAAGTAGCCGGCACCTTGCATCAGGGGAGTGCTGATGGTGATTGCTTGTTTAAGATGTTTGGGCTCGCCTGATTTAAGCAATGCCAGTATGTAGAACAGTCCGGCGATGCCGCCAATAACAGCTTTTTTGTTAAACTGTTTCCGGGCTAATTTTATAGCTGTTCCATAGTACTCCAGTGAGAGTGTTGTGTCTCCCATGAGCAGTGCTAAAGCACCGCGTAGGCCTGTTCCATAGACCTGGGACTGTTCATCATTAATTTTTTCGAGTACTGTTTCGGCTTCTGCTAGACGATTGCGTAGCAGATATTGTTCTACTAATAAAACATTCAGCTCATTAGAATTTCTGGTGTACTCTTCCAACAGTGTGAGCAGAGGGTCAACAGGGTCTAAAACAGATGTGGCCTGTATCAAGAGCATCTTTAAGATCATGCCGTAGTGCTCAGCAGGCAATTTCTGCAGCCACTCTGCATCAAACGGGTTGTTGACAACATCTAGCAGAAAATCGTCTAGATCAACGGGATTTGCATAATAGTTGTAGTTACTGTAGTCAAGAAATAGCTGGGGCAGAGCGTCATAATCTTGGCTGTAGAGGGCCAATCGAGCTTCGCGGTACAGCTCATCTTGTGAGCGGCAAATATGGCGTATTCGATTAGTGCGTCCGCTGTACTGACGACGGGGGTGAAATATGCCTCTAACGGCCTGAGCCATTGGCTCAAAAATATCTGACTGGACCGTTTGGCGGCTCACCATTTCTATAATTAGGGCGTGACACTGAGGCAGATGGCCTGCCCCGTAGATCAGCAGCTGCTCTTCCATCAGAGCCGTAATTTGGCTTTTGAGATTACTGGGGGTGATTGCTTTGCCTGTTTTGGTGGTGGCACCGATATAGTTTAGGGCTGTGGCAATATTGGCGGTGCTGGTCGCGCCGTAGAAAACAGAGAGCAGTTGAACAATAGTTTTGCGTAAAGGCGATTGCTGCTGATAGGTATTAAAAAGATGCGATCGCATCTCCTCAAGGTCAATTTCATCATCCATCCAGCTATCCATCTGAATCACCAATAAGCGCGCCTAAACGGTTAATAATATAGGCTATGACGGGCTAATAGGCATTTGAGCCATTAAGCCGCCAGGGACTTGTGTCTGGTATATCTGACGGTGCAGCCAGTTTGCCGGGGGGATGGCATTTTCTGAAGCCGCTGCAGCAGGGCCAGGGCCTTGGTTTCTAAGTCACGACTGCTAAGGGGCTGGATAAACTTGTCTAGCGGATTAAAATCCACTATAAACTGACCCAGCTGAATGCCTACGGGATCTAGATGACTGCCTTTAAGTAACCGACGACGGATGTGGGGCTGTTCTTGCATGAGCTGTTGACAGGTACCAGCTGTGATGCGATCGCGGGCAAACTGTACCAGCCCTGTTTGTTGGAACAAACGACTTTGAGCAATTAGCTGATGGGTTTGCTCAACCGTTGGAGACACCGTAAGAAACAGCTTTACAGACTGCTGTAGCGATTTAACCGGGATAGCATCATTTAAGTCAGTAACGGTGGGAGCTAACCAAATTGACGGCTGCTGGTTGATCGATGGCCACCCGTAGTCAACCTGTTGCCCCGTCAGATGTTGAATTCGGACTTCCATCTGGCGCAGACGGGTGCTGATACAGGCTAGACCTTGCTGAATCTGCTGTCGCTGCCGCCGCTCGGCGCGCTGCCCCAAGCCAGCACCTACCAATATGTCTGTGGGTGAACTGAGTAGCTCTAAGAGCATCGCATACTTACACCCCAAGCCATGGGCCATCCAGGCATAGCTGGCGGCGTTTAAATAGATGCTTGGGTCGTATCCGTTTGCGATCGCTAGCTCCACTAACGCTGTTCGCAGCGTGTAGTGCTCATCTAGCAAATCAAGCGCTATGGACCAGTGGTTAAAGGTAAACCGAAACGGCAGTGCTATGACGGTGTAGCCAGCCTCAAAAAAGCTTTTGAGGAAATGACGATAGGAGAGTGTGGGAAATGTGCCAAAGAGAGTGCTGCCAACAAATTGGATCACCCCTTTAGGGCGCGGATGTAGGGCTATCCAGCTATGGGAGCACGGTATAAATTTAAACTCAGCGGCGCTACTAGACGAGGATAAAACCATAGCGAATAACGTATCAATCGACCCTTAGAGCCGCTATAAGAAATAATCTAAATACTGCTGATCTTTACCTGATTGGTCTTTAGAATTCCGGATGACCGGCCAAGTTTAGGGGGCCACCCATAGCTCTCAGGAGTACACAAAAGGGTACTATCCAAATTCATCGTTTATAGGCCAGATTAGCAGCAGTAAAAATTGGTCTGTCTCTGGGCTATTGGTAGCGATCAACTAAGCGTCTAACTTTGCATCAGGGTTGGGGAGTTATCGTTTTCCCCTAAGAATTCTCAAACTATGGGAATCAGCATCTTTCACAGTGGGAATAAGTCTCTATCAGAGGAGTTACCAGTTTATGGGGCTCCTCTTTTTTTAGGGGTAGTCTTTTAGGGTTTATCCAAATCATCAATGGTTTTGGCTTCATCATCCGTCAAGTCAAGTTCTGTTTGCTCTAACTGAGTGCTAAGCAAGCGATTTTCATAACGACGGTTACGACGACGACCCTTGGCAGAGTTGGCCCGCTTGCCAGAACGTTTATCTTGAATAAGTTCATCGAGGTCCTGGGCTTCATCCCAAAGCATACCCGTTTGCGCAGTTCGTTTCCCCATGGTTCAAATTCCTTAGTTCAGACCGGAGTGCTCAGGCAGTCCCAGCATGATGTTCATATTTTGCACAGCGGCCCCTGAGGCCCCTTTGCCCAAATTGTCCAACCGTGCTGCGACCAACGCCTCTTGGGTATCGTCATTGGCAAAGACGAATAATTGGACCTGGTTGGTTCCATTGGCGGCTTTAGTATCGAGAAACGTGCGATCGCGCAGTTCTTCTGTATCCCCTAACCCATTAACACGCACAAAGGGTTCCTGGTCATAGTAGTCCGCCAGTGCTTCCCACAGTTGCTGGCCGGTGGGTGGATGGTCCAGCGTCCACAGCGGCAGCGGAACTTGCACCAACATACCTTTTTCAAACGCTCCCACCGCTGGCAAAAATAGGGGGGCGTGGGCCAAGCCCGAATACTGGTGCATTTCTCGGACATGTTTGTGGCCAAAGGTCAGACCGTAGACACCATAGGGATAGGGGAATTCAGACTCACTGCCATACCCTTGGTAGGTCTCAATCAGCTTGCGCCCACCACCGGAATATCCTGAGATGGCGTTGATGGTGACTGGAAAATTTGTCGGAATTAGCCCCGCCGCGACTAAGGGCTTCATCGCCGCTAGAAAACCGGTGGGGTAACAGCCTGGGTTGCTAACACGGTGAGCTTTTGCGATCGCATCTCTGTGTCCCCGTGCCAGTTCTGGAAATCCATATACCCAATCAGCATGAGTACGATGGGCCGTGCTAGCATCCAAAATTTTAACAGCCGGGTTTGACACTAGCCCCACTACCTCACGAGCGGCTGCATCGGGTAGACATAGGATGGCGACATCTACAGAGTCAATCAGTCGTACCCGCTCCGTTATTTCTTTACGCTTGGTTGGCTCAATACTGACAACGGTGACATCCTCTCGTTGAGCTAATCGCGTGTAAATCTGTAGCCCAGTTGTACCTGCTTCACCATCAATAAAAACCCTGGGCCGACCCATGGCACAACTCCTGATAATTTTCCTACGAATGTCATTTTATCGGTCTAGTTGTCCCTTAGCCGCTCGGTTACAATCGCTAACCCGATTATTCAATCGGGCACTCTGATCAATGATGGTGACAGGCTCAATGATTTAATGATTTCTTCTAGCGTTTTACAGACCACTCCTCGACTGCTGAATCGCTACAGCATTCAACAAATTTTGGGAGCTCGGCTTGGGCGGAGAACCTATCTAGGGTTTGATCACCAGTGCAACAGCTGGGTGGTTATTAAGTATCTGTGTTTTGACGATCCGCTCCAGCCGGCAGATATAAAGCGCTTTCAAGTAGAAACAGCCACACTCAAAAGTCTGAATCATCCAGCGATTCCAAGCTACTGCGATAGTTTTGACATTAACGACCACGGCTACCACGGTCTGATGGTAGTCCAAGAGTATATCGAGGGCCAGTCTCTATATGCCCTGGTCAAATCTAAACAGCTATTTACGGAGCAAGATGTGTGTGATGTGGCACGTCAAATCCTGGAGATTCTAACCCATCTACATCGACAACAACCGATGATTATTCATCGTGATATTAAACCCAGCAGTTTTGTACTGAGTCCTTTGCCTAGCTCAAAACTGGGAAAAATTTATCTGGTGGACTTTGGCTTGGTAGAGCGCTCTAACCAAACTCACGAAAGTGCAGATACGCCGATTCTAATTTCCGGTACACCCGGTTACCGCCCTCCAGAACAGTTGGGGGATAAGGCGTCACCCGCCACCGATTTATATAGTCTAGGAGCTACCTTAGTGCACCTGGCTACCGGAAAACATCCCAACACACTGCCTCAGCGGGGACTACGGATACTCTTTAGTCAGGAACTAGGACACATCAGCCGTCCGATCAAATCTTGGCTATGCTGGCTGACTCAGCCTAAACAACACAAGCGACCAATATCTGCTCAAGCCGCCTTAAAGGGGTTAGAGCAGGCGGATCAAATTTTTGCGCCATCAAGCCTGCTATCCGTCAGCAATCTTGGTCAGCGTTTTCACCGTGCTCTGTTGCAAACGATGGCCCCAGCTGACACACAGCTCAAACTGTTTGAATATAGCCAAACCCTAGAGGTGCTGCTGCCCCCTCTGGGTTGGAAAAGTGGTCAGTTTTGTTTGGCGATGGTGAAACTGGCGATTTGTACAGCTGGTTTATGGCTGATGTTTAATGGGTTTCCCGATGGGTGGTCTCAGCTGAGCGCGCCTTGGCAGAAGTTTCTGTATCTAGGGCTGGGGCTGGGCTGGACTCACCTAAACCTAAGGATCGCATGCCAAGGGCTAAAGTCCATGGTCACCAGTCTTTTTCGACAGGTCAGCATTCAACTCTTGCCAGACATTATCCTGCTAGGATATCGATTTCCCTGTCGTCCTGTGGACTATCACATCAATACCTACAAACACGATATTGAAGATATTGATCTCCAACCCAGCAGTTCTGTTATCAAGTTTCACTTGCGCAACAACCGTACCGTTGTTGGCAATCTAAAATACGACTTTTCGGCTAAAGCACTTGGGTTAAATCAGGCGGAAATTAAATGGATCAATAATATTTTGCAACTTTGGTTAAAACATCAGGCATCTAGAGGTGCTGTTTAGCTACAGGGAAACCTCCAAAAAACATTCAGTCAAGAAGGCAGCAAAAGCCTTGTTCCCCTACTCTGGGTTAATCTCTTTGTATTGTCCTAGCCCCCGATGCCTCAGTTTGCGACTGCTCAAGATCAGCGCTATGCCCAGGCCCTAATGCAGCCTGCGCTAATTCGCATTATCGACAATATTCGCAAACAGCTAGATGCCTCTGATTGGGAAGGCTCCTATCGCGATGACGTGCTATGGCCTGCTGAGACTACTGCAGAGCAAAAACAACACTATCTGGCATTACAGGAAATGCTAGAAACAGCAACATCTGACGAATATGACCAGATTCAGACCACGCTTGCTCAGCTGCCCATACCACAACACCTTTACACACTGTGTCTCAAACAGCCAAATCGTCAGCAAGAAATCGATGTTTGGCAGCTGTGCTATCGACTGTGTGATGCGAACAATAGCAATGATGGCCCGATCAGCATAGACACCAGCTTATTTAATCTAGAAATTGGCGATGTAGACTGGATTGCTCTAGATCAAAAGGCAAAGCGTCTGGTAGAGGAGACATTTCAGGCGTTAGATTAAGCAGCGGTACGGATCCTTGGGATGATTGTAGCTGTGAGAGGCTGGTAAATAGCCAATGCTCTAGACCGGTTCATTCCTGATACAGCCGCGATTAGGATTTTTCTGGCTTAGGCAGTTGGCTACCGCAGCGTCGGCAGTAGAGTGCATCGTTCTCATGGCCAGACAAACCACAGCTTGTACAAGACACATCGTTAACGGTCTGGAGACGGTTAATGTTTTGAATTAGGCTACCGACCTGGCTAGGGATAAGAGCGATGCCAGTCAAAATCATCATGACGGTCAATGTTCGCCCAGCTTCAGAAACAGGTGTCACGTCGCCGTACCCGACAGTCGTCATGGTCACGACCGCAAAGTACATCGCATCTAGAAAGGTGCCAAATATGGTGGGGGCAACAGGGTGCTCTACTTGATAAATCGCACCTGAATAAATAAAGACAATTGAGAACAGGGTAAAAACGATGCGAGCGATAATGAGTCCCTCACGCCCTAGCCAGTGCTCTTCTTCTAAAAAACGAGCCAGTTTGAGAATACGCAGCCAGCGAATTAGCCTGAGCGATCGCATGTCAAATACCCCCACCAACACGGGCAAAATGGCAATGAGATCGACTAGAGCATAAGGATTGACGATGTAGCGCAACGGGCGCTCTGCGGCCCATAGACGCACGGCATACTCCACCAGAAAAATACCCACTATTAGCCAATCAAGAATGGTTAACCCGGTACTCACCCTGGGGGGGAGCGGATAGGTTTCAGCCACAAATAATCCAGCTGAGATTAAGATTAGGGTTGCGATCGCAATATTCAACCCCAGACCCAGACGGGTTTCTGCTTCTTCTAGCTCAGCTCGTATACGTAGTTTTAGCTTTGCGACTGGATTTCCCATCTTACATAAATTAAACCTATGAGAGGTACCTTACCTCCTTTAACAGACTTATAAATGACAGCGTTAAAACCAAGACTAAACTCAATTTATAGACTTGTCATAAATCAATTAATTATTCTCATTTATTGCTAAATAAACAATTTATTAGGCTACTTAAACCCTTACTTAATAAGGATTTTTCCTAAAAGAATATTTTCTCTAAAAAAAATCTGAGTAGACACTATCGCAATTTGTTTCTATTTGTAAAGATAATTAACTTATGCAACGCACATCACACTATCCCTTAATTAAGCTTGTAATTTGAATTCAATCAGATCTGTATGGCTCCATTCTTGTTTTGTCTTTGGAGCCAATTGGGTTCTTGGATAATCCAAGAATGGGGTTTTTTCTCATACTGCACGTTAGTTAATCTCTAAAACTGCATTAGATGGCTGAGTCCTTAGGTGTTCTTTGACCGAAACACCTGAGTTTTCAAGATTACTCATTAACCGGCAGGAGTAGTTGGCAATAATCGCTGAAACCTTTCAGTGCGTAGCGCTCTGGGGATATTTCTCCCTAGCTTTTGCTGGATGCAGAGCAAGATTGTTCTGCGCGAAGTCTCTTGTGTGCAGATTGTGTGCAAAAGTCTCCTATGCGCAGATTGTGTGCAGAATCTCCTGCGTGCAGATTGTGTGCAGAAATGTTGAAGAGACTGATTTTCCGTGTTTTCTTTAAGAAACAAAAGGAGAGGAGTTCGAATGACCATAAGTCCCCCGGAACCGGGGCAAAAAGTTAAGGTCGTGGTTGATAATGCTCCTACCCCTACTACCTTTGAAAGATGGGGTAAGCCGGGGCATTTTAGTCGAACCTTGGCAAGGGGTCCAAAAACAACAACCTGGATTTGGGACCTCCATGCTGACGCCCATGACTTTGACAGCCATACTAGCGATTTAGAAGATATCTCCCGTAAGATATTTAGCGCCCATTTTGGTCACCTAGCCATTATCTATATTTGGCTCAGTGGCATGTATTTTCACGGGGCCAAGTTTTCAAATTTTGAAGCATGGCTCACGAATCCAACCGGTATTAAACCTAGCGCTCAAGTTGTTTGGCCAATCTTTGGTCAAGGCATTTTGAACGGGGATGTCGGCGGCGGCTTCCATGGAATTCAGATCACCTCAGGTCTGTTCCAAATGTGGCGGGCCAACGGCATTACTAATTCTTTTCATCTGTTTTGCTCAGCGATTGGAGCCCTGGTAATGGCCGGGCTAATGTTGTTTGCAGGTTGGTTTCACTATCATCGCAAAGCTCCAAAGCTGGAGTGGTTCCAGAATGTGGAATCGATGATGAATCACCACCTGGCTGGGCTACTGGGCTTAGGCTGTCTTGGCTATGCCGGACAACAAATCCACGTGTCTCTGCCTGTCAACGCCTGCTTAGATGCCATTGACGCGGGTAGTCCACTAACAATAGGCGGTAAGCTGATTGACTCGGTTGCAGCGATTCCACTGCCCCATGAGTGGATTCTCAACCCCGCTCTCATGACGGATATTTATCCTAGTTTTGCCCAAGGTGTAACACCGTTTTTTACCCTTAACTGGAGTGCTTTCACAGACTTTCTTTCCTTTTAGGGGGGGCTTAATCCAGTTACTGGAGGTCTGTGGTTAACAGATACAGCTCACCATCATCTCGCGTTGGCTGTTTTGTTTATTGTTGCTGGCCATTTCTACCGCACGAACTGGGGTATCGGCCACACCTTTAGAGAAGTATTAGAGGCCCATAAGGGTCCCTTTACTGGCCAGGGTCATATGGGTATGACTGAGATTTTTACTACCTCCTGGCACTGCAATCTCTCCTGGCACTTGGCGTTGGTTGGTTCGCTATCTATTTTGGTGGCCCACCATATGTATGCCATGCCGCCCTATCCCTATAATGCAACTGACTATCCCACTCAGCTGGGACTGTTTACGCACCATATGTGGATTGGTGGATTCTTGATTGTTGGGGCAGGGGCCCATGCGGCCATCTTTATGGTGCGAGACTACGACCCAGGGACCCACATTGATAATTTGTTAGACCGAGTGCTGCGTCATCGGGATGCCATTATCTCTCACCTGAACTGGGTGTGTATTTTCCTCGGCTTCCATAGCTTTGGGCTATATATCCACAATGACACCATGCGGGCCTTTGGCAGACCGCAGGATATGTTCTCGGATACAGGGATTCAGCTGCAGCCAATCTTTGCCCAATGGATACAGCATATTCATGCGATCGCAGCGGGGGGAACTGCTCCAAATGCGATTGCTGGGGTCAGTCCGGCCTTTGGTGGAGATATTGTTGCCGTGGGTGGCAAAGTGGCGATGATGCCAATTTCCCTGGGAACAGCTGACTTTATGGTGCACCATATTCATGCGTTCACTATCCATGTCACGGCTCTGATTTTGCTCAAGGGTGTTCTGTTTGCCCGCAGCTCTCGGCTGGTTCCTGATAAGGGTGAGTTGGGTTTCCGATTCCCCTGTGATGGTCCAGGACGCGGCGGTACCTGTCAGGTATCCGGTTGGGACCATGTGTTCCTAGGGTAGTTCTGGATGTACAATTCACTGTCGATTGTTATCTTCCACTTTAGTTGGAAAATGCAGTCAGATGTGTGGGGTACTGTCTCTGACAATGGCACTGTTAGCCACATTACAGCCGGTAACTTTGCCCAGAGTGCTATTACCATCAATGGTTGGTTAAGAGATTTTCTGTGGGCTCAGGCATCTCAGGTGATTAACTCCTACGGATCGCCCCTGTCGGCCTACGGTTTGATGTTCTTAGGCGCTCACTTTGTTTGGGCCTTTAGCCTCATGTTCTTGTTTAGAGGCAGAGGCTACTGGCAAGAACTGATTGAGTCTATAGTATGGGCTCACAGCAAACTAAAAGTAGCTCCAGCGATTCAACCCCGTGCACTGAGTATCACTCAGGGACGTGCTGTTGGTGTTGCCCACTATCTCCTTGGCGGGATTGCAACAACCTGGGCGTTCTTCCATGCTCGAATACTTTCACTAGGATAACGGAGAGGACTTGATAAGCGTTATGGTCACTAAGTTTCCAAAATTTAGTCAAGACCTTGCTCAAGACCCGACAACGCGTCGGCTATGGTACGGGATTGCAACAGCCCACGATTTTGAAAGCCACGATGGCATGACCGAGGAGAATCTTTATCAAAAGATTTTCGCCTCCCATTTTGGTCATTTGGCAATCATCTTTTTGTGGACCTCTGGAAATCTCTTTCACGTCGCTTGGCAAGGCAACTTTACACAGTGGGTCAAGGATCCGCTCAATGTTAAACCCATCGCCCATGCTATTTGGGACCCCCAGTTTGGCCCTGCAGCCGTAGATGCCTACAGCCAGGCAGGGGCTAACTACCCAGTAGATATCTCATTCTCGGGGGTCTATCATTGGTGGTACACCATCGGTATGCGCACCAATGGTCAGCTCTATGAAGGTGCAGTGTTTATGCTGATTCTGGCGGCATTTATGCTGTTTGCCGGATGGCTGCACCTACAACCTAAATTTAGACCTGCATTAGCCTGGTTCAAAAATGCCGAATCGCGCATGAACCACCATCTGGCCGGTCTATTTGGGGTAAGTTCTCTGGCCTGGGCAGGGCACTTAATCCATGTGGCTATCCCAGCCGCGCGGGGGCAGGAGGTTACTTGGAGTAATTTGCTGTCGTCACCGCCTCATCCGGCCGGTCTAGCGCCCTTCTTTACGGGCCAATGGGGAGTATATGCCCAAAACCCTGATACAGCAGGCCATGTGTTTGCTACATCTGAAGGGGCTGGAACGGCAATTCTTACCTTCTTGGGAGGCTTTCATCCCCAGACAGAGGCTCTCTGGCTAACGGATATTGCCCATCACCATCTTGCGATCGCAGTTATCTTCATCATTGCTGGTCACATGTACCGCACCAACTTTGGTATCGGTCACAGCATGAAGGAAATCATGGAGGCCCATCAGCCACCTGGCGGTCGTCTTGGCGATGCCCACAGAGGCATGTACGACACCTACAACAACTCGCTGCACTTCCAGCTAGGCTGGCACTTGGCAGCTCTGGGTGTGGTCACCTCCCTGGTGGCGCAGCATATGTACTCTATGCCGTCCTACGCCTTTATTGCCAAGGACTTTACTACGCAGGCAGCACTCTATACCCATCACCAGTACATTGCTGGCTTCTTGATGGTGGGTGCGTTCTCTCACGGTGCTATCTTCTTAGTACGAGACTACGACCCGGCGGCCAACCCAAATAATGTTCTCTCTCGTGTGCTAGAACATAAAGAAGCGATTATCTCTCACTTGAGCTGGGTGTCGCTGTTCTTAGGGTTCCATACCCTGGGTCTTTATGTTCACAACGACGTTGTTGTTGCCTTTGGCACTCCCGAAAAACAGATTTTGGTGGAGCCCGTCTTTGCCCAATGGATTCAAGCTTCCCATGGTAAGCTGCTGTATGGGTTTGATACGCTTTTATCTAACTCAGGTAGTATTGCTGCTACCGCCTGGCCTAACTATGCTGATGTTTGGTTACCCGGCTGGCTAGATGCCATCAACAGCGGTACCAACTCATTGTTTTTAACCAATGGACCAGGTGACTTTTTAGTTCACCATGCGATCGCACTGGGGCTGCATACCACCACGTTAATCTTAGTCAAGGGAGCCCTTGACGCTCGTGGTGCCAAGCTAATGCCAGACAAAAAAGACTTTGGCTACAGCTTCCCTTGCGATGGCCCTGGCCGTGGCGGCACCTGTGATATCTCCGCCTGGGATG
>JBHJIV010000132.1:0-11148 GCA_050043105.1 Leptolyngbyaceae cyanobacterium
GAGCTGGGGGCTGCTGGGTGAGTGGCTAGCAAGTTAGGGATTAAGCAGCTGTTTATTGTGGATGTGATTTTGTCTCAGTGGGGGGTCTCATCGTTATCCGATACTCGTCAGACCTTGCCACAAGACGGTGTGGAACCGGATGTGATTCCGTCTACCTATGTGCCAGGGCGTAATACGGTGATTATCTCTCTAGCGCTGTCGCTGGCTGAAGCCCAGGCAGCCGAGGCGATTTATCTGGGGATTAATGCGGTGGATTATTCGGGCTATCCAGACTGTCGACCTGAATATTTAGCTGCATTTCAAACATTGGCAAATCTGTCATCTAAGGTGGGTGTAGAGGGCCAGCCAATTATGCTCAAAGCGCCCTTGGTGATGGATTCTAAGGTGGATATTGTGAAACGGGCGGTGGCGCTAAATGTCCCCATTCAGCAGACCTGGTCTTGCTATGCCGGGGGGGATGTGCCCTGTGGGATATGTGATTCTTGTCGAATTCGCGATCGCGCTTTAATTGACGCCGGCTATCCACAGTGGGCCGTAGGTTGCGGTTGAGGCACGAAACCCAACATTGACCGTCCAAGCCTCAAATCCGAGTCTTCTTGAACATGCGATCGCAGCAAAAATTCTGGCTTGTTGTGTTTCGCTGGCTCAACCCAACCTACAATTGTTAATCCTGCACCGTCTTTATTTATGACCGATTCCTCGACCAAACCCATCCACGTTATCGGCGGCGGCTTGGCTGGCACCGAGGCGACTTGGCAGATTGCCCAGGCTGGCATTCCTGTCGTGCTCCACGAGATGCGGCCGGTAAAGCTAAGTCCAGCCCATCATTCTGAGCATGTGTCAGAGCTGGTGTGTAGCAACTCGTTTGGGGCAAAAGCCACCGATCGAGCATCGGGACTGCTACACGAGGAACTGCGACAGCTGGGGTCGGTGGTGATTGCAAAGGCGGATGAACATGCAGTACCAGCAGGCGGTGCCCTGGCGGTGGATCGAGGCTTCTTTAGCCGTGACCAGACAGAAACCCTGGAGCAGCATCCATTAATTGAACTACGTCGGGATGAGGTAATCGCCATTCCCGCCGATAGCACAGCGGTATTAACCACGGGGCCGCTCACCAGTGACGCGCTGGCTACTGATCTGCGCAGGTTTACCGGCCAAGACTACATGAGCTATTTTGATGCGGCTAGCCCCATTGTGGTGGGTGAGTCGATCAATCGCGATATTGCCTTTATGGCCTCTCGCTATGACCGGGGGGAAGCGGCCTATCTAAACTGTCCGATGAATCGGGAACAGTATTTGGCGTTTTGGCAGGCGCTGTGCGCAGCAGAGCAGGCGGAACTCAAAGATTTTGAACAGGAAACGGCCAAATTTTTTGAAGGCTGTTTGCCGATTGAAGAAATGGCTCGTCGAGGCGAAGACACGATGCGCTACGGCCCTCTGAAACCAGTGGGGCTGTTTGATACTCAGCGCTATGGTGCCTTTGATGCCCCAGAGAATAAAGAGAAAAAACCCTACGCAGTGGTGCAGCTGCGCCAGGAAGATAAAGGTGGCCAGCTATGGAACATGGTAGGGTTTCAAACCAATCTGCGCTGGGGTGAGCAAAAGCGGGTGTTTTGTATGATTCCGGGTTTGGAGAATGCGGAGTTTATACGGATGGGGGTAATGCACCGCAATACCTTTATTAATTCACCGGAGCTGCTGAGCAGTGGGCTGCAGTTTCATCAGCGGGCCGACCTGTTTGCAGCCGGTCAGCTGGTGGGTACGGAAGGGTATACAGCCGCTTGTGCCGGGGGCTGGTTAGCGGGGACCAATGCAGCACGCTCAGTGCTGGGGCTGCCGCTAGTGTCGCTACCGGTGACCACTATGATCGGCGCGCTGTTTGGGTTTATTAGCTCGGCAGAACCTAAGCATTTTCAACCGATGCCGCCTAATTTTGGTATTTTTCCAGCCCTGCCCCAGCGTATTCGTAACAAGCGGGAGCGATACGGGAAATATCGCGATCGCAGCTTAGCGGATCTTGATACCTGGGCAGAGGCAAACCAAATTAAATTACGGCGTCAGATGGCTGCGATCGCATAGCAAGCCACAACCAATGGCTAAGCCCAAATTTATTCTCCTGTTTTTAGATGGTCTGGGGCTGGGCAGCCCCAGACCCCATAATCCCCTAGCTAACCCGGCGGCTATGCCCCACTGCTTGGCAGTGTGGGGTCAGCCTCTCCTGTCTAATGTTCAGATTCAGCAACCTAACGTTTTGCTAAAGCCCATTGAAGCCACACTGGGAGTGCCAGGACTGCCCCAAAGTGCCACCGGGCAGCCCACCATCTACACAGGGCATAACGCGGCTAAATTTCGCGGGCAACACCAGACTGGCTTTGCCAATGGTTCGCTACGTCAGCTAATTGAGACCCATGGGCTGTTTAAGCAGGTCTTGGCTCGGGGTGGAACAGCTACTTTGGCCAACTTATATTCACCCGCATACTTTGCAGCCATTGCCCAAAGGCGATGGCGCTATTCGGTGTGTACGCTACTCAACATGACAGCCGGGTTACCCTTTCGGATGCAGTACGAATATGAGCAAAGAGACGCCATTTTTTGGGACATCACCGGAGAAATTGCTAGCGCTCGAGGCATCGCCACAGACCCAATCACGCCTGAGTTAGCAGGTCAATCGCTAGCGGCCCTGGGCAACCGTTACAGCATCACCCTATTTGAATGCTATCTTAGCGACTACGCAGGCCATGCTCAAGACTACCAACGGGCAATGGCCGTACTACAGCGTATCGACCGGTTTATGGCGGCCATATTCTCGTCGCTGTCATCTGAGACCACACTGGTGATGGTAAGCGATCATGGCAACATAGAGGATTTATCGACTAAGCGCCACACCCTAAACTCAGTTCCTCTTTGGGTCGTAGGTCCAGCTGCTGAGAAATTTTCTTCTGTGTACGATCTAACCGGTATTACCCCAACAATTTTAGAATGCTTAGCTAGCCAGGATATTGGGGCTCATATTTGTTGAGTGTAGCCAGCAGTTCTTCGGGGTTGATGGGCTTAGATAAATAACCAGCAGCCTCCTGGGAATAACGCATGGCTTTGTCCGTTGTTATGGTTTGTAAAATAATCGGAGTGTTTGAAAGTTTGGGGTTCTCTTTTAGCGCATCCATCATTCTCCAGCCGTTGGTTTCCAACATCATTACGTCTGAAATAATGACGTCGGGCAAGAGCTGATCGGCCATTTTTACACCTTTACGACCGTTGTGGGTCAAAACAACAAAATATCCCTGGCTAACCAGAGTTTTCCAGATAAGTTCACAGGTTTCTGTATCTTCATCAATCACCAGCACACATCCCGAACAGGGTGCTTTTGTCAACGAGAAATTAGAGAGATCAGAAGTAGGATCGAGACTTTGACCGTTCATCTGTTCAGAAGGAACAACCGCCTCTGCTGAACCGGTCTCAATAGGTATCGGAGATGTCGGTACGGTATCGCTCACAGTGAGGGGAATCTGAATCGTAAATGTGGTTCCCTTACCAACTTCACTTTGAACATCTACAGTTCCCCCCATCATCTGCACAAATCGCTTGGTAATCGTCAGACCCAAACCGGTGCCGCCATACCTGCGAGTTGTGGATGAATCTGCTTGGGAAAAGGCATTAAAGATTTTTTGTAGCTGTTCTGGCATCATGCCAATGCCGGTATCTTGAATGCAAAATGTTATCCAACTGTTGTCGTCGATACTCACAGTTAGGGTGATCGTGCCATCTTGAGTAAACTTACTGGCGTTACTCAAGAGATTAAACAGACTTTGGCGGACTTTTATCGGGTCCGCATACATTTCGTTAAGAGTATCGGCATATTCAACCGTGAGGGTATTGTTGGTTTTTGCAATAACAGGCTGCATTGTTGAGAGCACATCCTGTATCAAAGGCTTAATTTCAAACGTTTCTAGATACATTTCCATACGGCCAGCTTCTACTTTGGAAAGATCTAGAACATCATTGATTAAGCCTAGTAAGTGTTTGCTGGCCCCTTGGATTCTTTGCAGTTCGGGAATAAACTCTTCTTGACCCAAATCTTCTGCATCTTCTTCTAACATCTCGCTATAGCCAATAATGGCATTCAGCGGTGTGCGTAGTTCATGGCTCATATTGGCCAGAAATTCACTCTTTGCCTGGCTAGCTTTTTCAGCTTTGAGTTGTTCAGTTTCGGCTTTTTTCTGAGCTTCGTAGGCTTTTTTGAGAGCCTCGTCATTAGCTTCAAGGCTCAATGCTAGCTGAAACTCAGCCTTTTTCTGAGAGCTGATATCTTGCCAAAAAATAGAGAACCCATCTGGACTCGGTGTTAGACGCAGCTCAAGCCAGCGAGATTTAGAGGCAAAGCGGGTTTCAAAGGTGACCGTCGATTTCTGATTGTAGGCATCCTGGTAATAATGCTGTTTATCTTGTCCTAGCTCTGGAGGAAACACATTCCAAAGCAGCTTACCGACCATGGCATCAGCTGACGTGCCTAAATCATCTGCGGCTTGTGCATTTGCCTGAACGATTAGCCATTGAGTGTTCACTTCAACAAAGGCATCCTCAATGCTATCAGCCAGGACAGAGGTTATTTTTTCAACCTGTCGAGATTGTTTTTTAAGTGAGATCAGATAGGCCCCACTCGCAATCATGCCCGCCCCCCATACAGCGGCAGCGAGTTGGAATAGACTAGCGCTGGTGTTTGCCCTGCGATACGCATCTTCGTAAGTTTGCAATAAGGTTTGAGACTGCTGTGTCGTGGGCAGTGCCGACAGGGATTGAATTAGCTGATCAATTTTGGGTCTGCTGGTTAAAATGACCTCCGTATGCTCCAGAATACTGTCAATATCGTTGCGATCGCTAATGCCTTGATCTTCAGAAAGGGTTTGAAGTCGGACACCGGTGGATTGGATATCACTCACCAATGCCTCGTCTGAGAAAAGGGTGTAGCGCACCACTTGATCTGAGAGTTCTGTGAGTGTTTGACCAACCTGCGGCGTACTGGCCTCTTTAACGTCGCTAATTAAGCGTGATAGATTCAAGAACGAATCTTTAAAGACTAAGTTTTGCGCCTGAAATTCTTTTGCCAGCTCAGCCTTTTGATTTTGGGTCTCGATGTTAGTGTCTAACCCTGCTTGAACTTGCTGAGTACTGCGATTGCTTAAAAAACTAGGAATAGTCTCAAGCTCGCCCTGGAGTCTGGTAATTTGATTTAAATTTTGAACCAGTGGCTGATGGACCGGCTGTAGCGCCTGATTAGCTTCTATGATGGCTTGATTAACCATCAAATCTTGCTGCAATTGCTCTGATAGATAACCTTGATAGGCGACATGGGCATCAATGCTAATTGAACGTCCTTTTACTAACAGCACTATCCAAACTAACAGCGTGCTAACCGCAGCCGAAAGTATGATGGGTCTGTATTTCATACTTCATTCCCTAAGAGAATAACGGTCAGCTTGGGTGAACAAACGACCCTGATCAGTGTCTTTACATAGCAGAGGCAGCAAAACAGACACCACTGGCGTGTTGTCTTAACTATTTACTAAGGGGTTCTACACAGTTTCCCTGAGGAGGATGTTCGTAAGGACATGGTTGTATGGGCATAGGTTTGGTAAATACACATACCAATACAGCCAAAAACTCTATTTATCTGGAAAAAATAGGTAGATAGCTCAGGAGGTCATGTGCGATCGCACGGCCAGCCAAAAAATTCCCACAAATATATGGCTCTACGCACATCGTTCACAACATCAGTGATCTCGTTTTTTATGACCTGCCAAAAAAGCAGACCCCACTCATGTAGGGTCTGCTAAACGGTACCGTCTAAAACAGTGCAGGTTTGCTCTAATGTTTTAAGGCAACCGGAAAAATCTCTTGGATAGCTGGATGAACAATTTTTCCCTGAGCCACATTTAGACCTTGGGCTAGAGCAGAGTCTTCTGTCAGTGCATCTAATCCTTTATCTGCCAGCTTTAGAATATAGGGTAGTGTGCTGTTATTAAGTGCTTGAGTGGCTGTCCAGGGGACTGCGCCCGGCATATTAGGAACACCAAAGTGAACAACACCCGCCTCAACATAGGTGGGCTGAGTATGAGACGTGGGTCGTAGTGTTTCAATGCAGCCCCCTTGATCAACCGCTACATCAATAATTACCGAGCCAGGGCGCATCTTAGCCACCAGTGAATGATCGATCAGGGTTGGTGCTTTTCGGCCTGGCACCAGCACAGCTCCAATCAATAAATCAGCCTCAGGAACAACCCGTTCGATTTGAGTTGCAGTGCTATACAACAGCTCTACGCGCGAGCCAAAGAGAGTTTCTAAATAGGACAACCGCTCAATGTTGATGTCTAAAATTTGTACCTGAGCCCCCATACCAACAGCAATTCGGGCAGCCTCTGTACCCACGATGCCGCCACCTAAAATCACAACTCGCCCTGGTTGAACACCCGGAAAACCACCCAGCAATACGCCGCGACCACCCTGTTGTTTTTCTAAGTATCGAGCCCCAAACTGTACAGACAGTCGACCGGCAATAATGCTCATGGGGGTTAAAAGCGGCAGTTTGCCATCTGCGGTCATGACAGTTTCATAAGCAATGGCTGCAATGCCACTAGCGACTAATGCCTTAGTTAGAGCGGGTTCAGCTGCCAGGTGTAAATAGGTAAACAACAGCTGATCATCACGAAAATACTCATACTCGGAAGGCTGAGGTTCTTTCACCTTAACAACCATATCCTGATCCCAGGCAACTGAAGGGTTTGACACCAAGGTTGCACCAGCAGCTGCATAGTCTCTATTTGTAAAACCCGCACCGATACCCGCGTCTTCTTGAACAACAACCTGGTGACCGCGTTGAGATAATGTTTGAACGCTGGCAGGGGTGAGACCCACTCTAAATTCCTGATCTTTGATTTCTTTGGGTAGCCCTATTTTCATAATGTGTATTCCTCAGGTAATAATGCGCTTAAGCTCGATAGCCAGGTGAGAATATCTCAGTAGGGTGCATCCAAACGGTTGGAAGACCAACTGCAATAAATTGACAAGCAAGAATGTCCGTTTAAGCTAGATCTTTCAGACGATACGACTCACAATAACTGACCTCACCTCTGATATCAGAGGAAGGAGCACAGTTGAGGAGCCCCTTCATGCTTGAAAGAACTAAACCACTTTTCCTCTAAATTAAGATCAGGGTCGTGACAGCTTTTTCCAAAACTAACCTTGCACGAAGCAATTGCTGCTTCGCCTATAACGTCAATGTTGTGAGCTTCTCAAACCTAATTCACTGCTGCGAATGAGAACTAAATTTTGTCAGTCCATGTGCCAAACATACCACTCAATCTAATAAATGAGCACAGTAAACAAGAGAATGTTAAGTATTCCTGACTAGATACTGTACAAGAGAATACAGAACGGTATAATTTCGCTTGTTATCGTAGCAGCCAAACGTGAAGAGCCCAGGACTTGATATCAGATGTTAGCAATCTACTTCTATTTCTCATCGTTGTTAGGTCCGGGTCATATTCCTTCCAGCCTATACACTAAGGAAGGTAGACGTCATAAGCATATAATTACCCGCAGCGGCGTGGGTTCCCCCCAATGGGTCAGCGTGTAACTGTCTGCACTGTCGTTATTTTTAACAGTTTCCCATAGCGTTTTGTCTATCTGGCGATTCAGGTATAGCCCCTATGCCATCGAAGGTAGGTGCGGTCTCAGGCTGCGAATGAGATTGGCTATCTTCAGATGTCATCACGGCTGATAGTGCGGACTTTTACGGCTCTTCACCGAGTCTGCTCAGAACTGGTATCTAGAAAGTTTAGATTTGCTGCTTGGCAGGAGCGTATGTTGTGACGCTGCTTCTGTGAGGCATTCGCTGGAGACAATTTAATGGATAGACAGGCAAAGCGTCTTCCCTTTATGGAGAAGACAGGGCGTCCGGCTATAGGGCTTAAAGCGTTGTCCCTGGAAGATTGGCTGGATATTGATGGAGAATTTGAAAGTCAGCTAAGGTATAAAGCTGGGCTTCTAAGTCGTCGTTATGACGATGTATTTGTAGCTCTGCCAGATACTCAGGCTGCTCAGCAAGAGGTTTTAGAGCTGCTGAGCGACCACTTGGTGACTCATTTTCCTAAAATCTATCGCTCTATTAACGAGGGAATTCATAACTTACGAACTCAGCAAACCTGGAGTTTTGCCAGATTTGCTGAGTCTCCCCTCGATTTAGCTGGGCGTCTGGTACAGGAGGACCTATGTATCCTCTTGCCGGGAGAGACAGGATATGTGCTTTCAGCGGCCTCGGTTTGTTTTCCTCTGCGATGGCGGTTGCAAGAAAAATTGGGACAGCCTCTAGGGCAAATTCATCAGCGGGTGCCGGACTATGGAAATCGGCTAGAGCGTCCGGTGGACAATGTGTTTGATCGTTTGCGCCAGAGTTTTCCGGGGCTGCGGTTTAACTGGAGCATTGTGGATTCTCCTGACCTGTTCCTAGAGCAAGAAAAACTGGCAACGGGGTTTAATGGTGCGATCGCACCAAGCAATGCGGGTCAACGCCTCTGGTTACGGGTGGAACGACAAACCCTCCGGCGCTTACCTGTAAGTGGTGGCGTTTTATTTACCATTCGCACCTATGTTGATCCGCTAGACCAGATCACGGCAGATCCTAAGGTAGCTGCCCAGCTGTTCCGCGCGGTGCAGACCCTACAGCCAGACATGCAGGTCTACAAAAATCTGTTGCCCTTCCGAGAGGCACTGCTGACCTATTTAGACCGCTGCGCTGTTTCTACCACAAAACTTTAACTAGACAGGCGTTTCACTGTGGAGCCGATGTCATGACCATATCGATGGCAAATAAAACAATTCTCATTACTGGAGCCAGCAGCGGCATTGGTAAATCCTGCGCTCAGCTGTGTGCTCAAGCTGGGGCAAGGTTGATTTTAGCCGCACGACGTAAAGAAAAACTCCAGACGCTGGCCGATAAATTACAGCAGAGCTACGACGTCCCAATACTGTTACTGCCCCTAGACGTACAGGATTACGACACTGTTAGCACCACGATTGCAGGTCTGCCGTCAGACTGGCAGACCATTGATGTGTTGATAAACAACGCCGGGTTAAGTCGAGGACTGGATAAACAGTATGAATCCCCCATACAAGATTGGGAGGAGATGATTGATACCAATGTCAAAGGGCTGCTGTATGTTACTCGTACCGTTGTCCCCGGCATGGTGGTGCGCGACCGGGGGCATGTGGTGAATATTGGCTCGATTGCGGCACGCCAGACCTACAGCGGCGGCAGCGTTTACTGCGCCACTAAAGCCGCTGTTAAAGCGCTCTCAGAGGGTCTCAAAATTGACTTACTAGGAACACCCGTGCGGGTCACCAATATTGAGCCAGGGTTAGTGGAGACCGAGTTTAGCACAGTGCGGTTTCGGGGTAACGAGGCTCAGGCTGAGTCGGTTTATCAGGGAATGATACCGCTAACACCCGAAGATATTGCCGACACAATTTTGTTTGCCATTACTCGCCCGGCCCATGTAAACATCAGCGAAATTTTTGTGATGCCGACGGATCAATCGTCTGTTGCCCACGTACACCGGAGATCAGAATGAATATTGACTGGATTGTTGTTCTGACAACGTTTGGAGCAGCGTTTGTTCAAGGGGTTTCAGGGTTTGGCTTTGCCCTGGTGGCCATGCCGTTGCTGTTGGGGAGTATGAGTATTGCAACGGTTGTTCCCCTGACGGCCTTGCTGACGTTAACCAACAACATATTTATGAGCATTTACTATCGGCGTGAGTGCGATCGCACCCTGGTTATGAAACTGTTGTTAGCGTCAGCGTTGGGGATTCCCATTGGTTTTGTTGCTCTAGAGCGAGTGCCTGCGGTCTGGATGCTAATGGGGCTGGGCCTCATGATCACAGCCTACGGCAGCTATGCCCTAGTTAGCCCTAGGATGCCAAAACTTAAGTCTGATGCCTGGCTGTATGGGGCAGGATGGCTATCGGGAATGCTCATGGGCAGCTATAACCTACCAGGCCCCCCAGTGGTTTTATATGCCAGTAGTCAGCAATGGTCTCCAGAAAAATTTAAGGGAAACATAACGCTTTTTTTTTCATAAATGCGGTTTTAGTCGTTGTGGGACATGGGCTACGAAATCGTATTTCAAACGACATTATTCACCAATATTTTACGGCTTTACCCAGTCTGGCTTTGGGGTTATTGCTAGGCATTATTCTATCTCGTTTCTTTAATCCTCTGATTTTTCGTCGCATTATTCTACTCATATTAATTGTGGTAGGAGTTCGACTCTTTATTGCAGGTTTTCGAACCTAGTCGTTGCCTTAAAAGTATTATTGGAGGCTTTATCTTCAATGGGTTTAGATAGTTTATTGCTAGATTCAAGCTAAAAAAATTGCAAGAACTCTAGTATAAATAACTCTTCAAAGGAGTAGATTTACTCCAATATTTTCGCCTGTCTTGAAATTATAAATCTTAGAAAGTAAGCACTAAACCTTTGGTTTTTAGTTCTATTTTTAAAAGATTCTAATAATTCTCTGCGATCGTATATGGATATACATATCTCCTTTAAAAGGGTTGTTAGTATTTTTGGAGCGTGGCGCTGCAAACCAGCAGAATCAGGTCCGAAAATATGACATGTCTTTGATTACTGCTAAGGAGTTTGTTTTGAGATGATTGCAAGTCTAGACACAGAAAAACTCGATCTGAGAAAGATGGATGCCGACTCTCTCTGGCATCCACTAGTGCAGCACAAGCCATATTCTCAGCAAGGGCCTAAGTGTATGCAGCGTGGTGTTGGTTGCCATGTAACCGACACCGACGGAGTGAGATACTTTGATGGCATTTCCGGACTATGGTGTGTCAATGTGGGCTATGGCCGTCAAGAGATGGCGGAAGTGGCCTATAACCAAATGGTGGATCTAGCCTATTTCCCCCTAACCATGAGCCATGAGCCAGGGATTCGACTGGCCCATAAGCTGCTAGAACTGTTAGGGTTTGAAGGAAAAGTAGTTTTCTCCACAAGCGGTTCTGATGCCAACGAAACAGCATTTAAGATCGACCGACAGTACCATACCCAGACCGCTCCCGCAGGAGCAGGCCCTCGCTATAATATTT
>JBHJIV010000133.1:0-58163 GCA_050043105.1 Leptolyngbyaceae cyanobacterium
CAAGAAAGCCGGGTGCAAGAGCTGCTAATAGATGAAGGCGACCAGGATGAGCAAGGGCAGGTGATTGCGGTATTAGACAACCTCGATTTGATGCAGGCGGCTCTGCAAAAAGCCGAGCAGGAGGTACAGATTGCGCGAGCCCAGCTGGCCCAGGTGCAGGCCGGAGCCCAAACTGGCGATCTGCAGGCCCAGCGGGCCGAGATTGCCCGTCTTGAAGCCGACCAGGCTGGCAACATTAGCACTCAGCGAGCCACCATTGCTCGACTAGAGGCAGAGGTGCAAAATGCTCAGGTTGCGGCCCGTCGCTATGGGTCGCTCTATCAGCAGGGGGCTGTTTCTGAGTCTGAGCGGGATGCTAAACAGCTAACCTACGCTACGGCCCAGCGGCAGCTGCAAGAAGCCCAGGCGTCTCTGGCTCGGATTGAGTCGGCGGGGCAAGAACAAATTATCCAGGCCCGCGCCAGATTGGATAGCCTGGCGGAGGTCAGACCGGTGGATGTAACGGCAGCTGAGGCGGAGGTGCAGGCTGCGAGCGCAGCAGTCGCTGAAGCTAAAGCGAATTTAGATAAAACCTACGTCCGTGTTCCTGTGGACGGCCAGATCCTCAAAATTCATACCCGGTCTGGCGAAACCATCGATAGCGAAGGGATTGCCACCCTGGGGCAGACGGCGCAAATGTTTGTGGTTGCCGATGTCTATCAAGACGATATTACAAAGATAGAACCCGGTCAGCCGACGACTGTTACTACGCCGGTCTTAGAGACTGAGCTGCAGGGCACGGTTCAACGCATTGGTCTTCAGGTTGAGGCTCAAGAGGTGATCAATGAAGACCCGGCTGCCAATATTGACGCCAAAGTGGTTGAAGTCCACATTCGGTTAGATGAGACTTCTCGCCAAGCTGTTGCAGGGCTATCTAATTTGCAAGTTACCGCCACCATCGAAATTGAATAAATTTTCTCGTTGCCGACGTCCCCATGTAGGGGCGTTGCATGCAACGCCCCTACATGCGATTTCGAATTTCTATTGGTCCTATGAATCCAATCAAAATTGTCAAATCTCTGCAAGAACGAACGGCCCTGGGGCTACTGCAGCTAAAGCATGATCCGGTGCGACTGCTGACTGCGATCGCAGGTATTACGTTTGCTGACGTGCTGATCTTTATGCAGCTGGGGTTCTCCGATGCGCTCTATAAAACCAACACCCAGTATCCCCGGACGCTCCAGGCAGACATTGTTTTGATTAGCTCCCAGGCTAAGAACTTTGGTCAGCTACGTACATTTTCTCGACGACGGCTATACCAGGCCCAGGACGAGACTGGTGTGGCCACTGCCGATGCGCTATACGTCGGCTCTGTCGATTGGCGCAACCCCGAGACTCGCAAAAAAGCCTCTATGATGATTATCGGTCAAAACCCAAGTCAACCGGCTTTTGACCTGCCTGAGGTCAATGCCAAAATCACCGATACCCGTTTGCCCTATCACGTCTTGTTTGATCGCTCATCGCGGGGTGATTATCAAGAGCTGATTGATAAAGTGAATGCAGGGCAGCCTGCCGATACTGAAATTGGTGTCAATACAGTTACGGTTACGGGACTATTTTCTGTTGGAGCCTCATTTGCTGATGATGGTGCGTTGATTACAAGCGATCAAAACTTTTTAAGGTTGTTCCCTAAACGTGAGCCGGGAGCTGTCAGCCTGGGGTTGTTGAATGTAGAGCCAGGCTATGACATTGAGCAGGTGAGAGAACAGCTCACTGCGCGGATGCCAGATGATGTTTTGGTGCTTACCCGTGAGGGCTACGTTGATTTTGAGTTAGATGAGATTCAATCAAGCTCTCCCATTGGGTTTGTATTTGGCCTAGGGACGGCCATGGGCTTTATTGTCGGTGTGGTGATTGTTTACCAGGTGCTCTCTACTGATGTGAATAGTCACCTGGCAGAATATGCCACCTTTAAGGCGATGGGCTATCGCAACAGCTATCTGTTGGGCGTAGTGTTTGAAGAAGCTCTGATTTTATCGCTGCTGGGCTTTTTCCCAAGTTTGTTTATTGCCATGGGGGCTTATCAGCTAACGGCAGCAGCTACGGCGCTACCCATTGCTATGACTATTAGCCGCACGTTTGTGGTGTTTTTCTTGACGCTGCTGATGTGTAATGCATCGGGTGCGATCGCAACTCGTCGTCTCCAAGCCGCTGACCCTGCTGATATTTTTTAACTCAAGACTATGACTGCAAAGAGTATATCTGCCAAAACAGCGATTTCTGTTCACAAGCTGGATCACTTTTTTGGGTCTGGTCAGTTGCGTAAACAAGCCCTGTTTGACATCAATTTAGAAATTGCAGCCGGGGAGATTGTGATTATGACCGGTCCCTCTGGCTCTGGTAAGACGACTCTGCTGACGCTCATTGGCGGTTTGCGCTCAGCCCAGACCGGCAGCCTAAATGTTGTTGGCCACGAGCTATGCGACGCTAACGAGCAGGCCCTTGTCAAAGCGCGCCGTAAAAATGGATATTTTTTTCAGGCCCACAACTTGCACGGTAGTCTTACCGCCTTAGAAAATGTGCAAATGGGGCTGGAAGTCCAAGGGACGTTTACTAAAGACGCACGCCACCGTCGTGCGGCAGACATGCTAAAGCAGGTGGGTCTAGAAGATCGGGTTGACTACTACCCAGCGGATCTCTCTGGAGGACAGAAGCAGAGAGTTGCGATCGCCCGCGCTTTGGTGAGCCATCCTAAAATTGTGCTGGCCGATGAACCCACTGCTGCCTTAGATAAAAAATCCGGTCGAGATGTGGTCGATATTATGTACAAACTAGCCAAGGAGCAGGGCTGCACAATTTTACTGGTTACCCACGACAACCGCATTTTAGATATCGCCGACCGCATTATCTACATGGAAGATGGTCGTTTATCTAAACAACCTGAAGAACAATAGCGCTTAATCTCTAGTTTGCAGAAGTGTTCAAGTCCTCTAAAAATTGTTTAATATCTTCTGAAATGAGCCTTGAAACTTGTAACGCCATATCTATATTGGGTTCTAGCTGTCTTAACTTAATGTCAGTGCCGTAAGCATGGCGAAACATGTGTCTAAAGCTTCTGAGTTGGTTTAATAGATCAAAAGATTCTTCGGATAAGAAAGCTGGTCGGATGCCATCTACTGGCTGACTTAGCCTGAGTAGTAGAACTCGATGCCATTCACTACCAGTACCGACCTGATTCTCAAAAGCACTCGCAATCAGCTTGAGTAAATCTTCAATTGAGCAATATAGGTTGTGAATTTGATAAGCAACGCTGTCGAATTGCTCTGGTGTGTCCAATGTTTTGTTGACTCTTTCCTGCAGCCGATGGCTGACTCTTGCAATCAATCGCCACTGTCCGTTGATTTCTGCGGTGAGTCCGGCGAGTCGTTCACGCTCCATAGCATTCCCTGGTGGCGAATTTTATCGGCAAAATGACACTGGTCTAAAGGGATTACATCCACATCGCGATTTAGATGCAAAGATAGATAGCCCATCAAACCGCAAATATTTCCTGTTTCCCACGTGTCTACGGCGATGTCAACATCTGATATCTGCGTGAAGCGTCCTGGTTCAGCCACTGAGCCAAATATGTACCCGTGGTTGATGCCATAGGCTTGTCCGTTCGCACGCAACCACTCTAATGCTGATGCCAATATCCGTTGTCGGTCAGCTTCATTTTGTTCTTTCTCTCTGGCTAATCGAGCATCTAGCAGGGGAGTGGGAAATGCCATAAGTCAACTGACAGACGTTTTGCTTTATATGGTAGCTCAGGCGGTGGGCAAGGCCGTCACACTATTACCTGTGGCTCTTTCCAGCAAAGGTTGGCAGCGACGGGCAATTTTCATGACGCCTAAATCGGCTAACACATAGCAGGCAAAAGCCCCAACGGGTGGGTTTGTTGCATGGAGCCAGGACTGACTAAATGGATGGGGTGCCCAAGCCCAGCAACCCCAATGGGTGCCGACTAGCTCAACATAGAGAACCAGTAAGCCCATAATAAAATATAGGGTTTGATAGCCTTTGCGACGGAGCACCCACAAAAAGACCAGACCAAAAATAGCGCTGAGGGAATCGTGTAATAGCAAAATTGCACCGCTAAAGAGAAGACAAAAAACTGAAATTAATACTGGCTTGATGCGTTCTTTGTGCTGTCGAATGATCTGGAGTTCGGCCACTAATAACCCCATGCTAAATAACACACCGTGCCCAAAGGGAACATACAGCGGCACCATCTCTAGACGATAAATATAGAGCCCAAACAAAAGACTAAAGCTACCTTCGCCGATGGCGGCAAAAGGGACAAAAATAAGGGCCATTAGCCGCTGGTTTGGCCGTAGACCAAACAACAACAGTAGAAAATAACTGATGATAAAAAGATTGGCAAAAGGTTGTCCGTCAATCTTTTGAGCGACAACAAGCTGCTGAGAATCAACAGCAAGTACCATGGCTGAAAGCGGTAGAAAGCTGATTAAAATAAAGCGTCTAACTAGATTTGACGGGGTAAATGACAGAATTTTAGTGATCAAATTCATAAAATATAGGAGCTATGTATCGGTACAAGCTTGCCCGCTATCGGCTTGCTTATACAATTAGACGATACAGGACCGCTGTCACCCCTAATGTCAGCCCGTGTATAGGTGCTAATTTTATCCATGGCTGCTGAGCGATGCGCTGGGTTAGTAAGAGGCTAAGCAAAGCCCCAACTATCAGGCTAACCCCTTGTAAAAAGGCGATAACGGCAGGATGGGCTACCAATACTGGCCCAGTACTCGCTAGGCCAAAGCTTGCTAAAGAAACAGGGATGATGCGACCTGCTTCAGTAAGGGCTAATGATAGATAGTGGGCAAGACTGCTAAAGAGTACTATGGGTAACCATCCGTAGGCGATTTGCGCAAATGGTCGTGCTTTAAGCCGAGGTTTAATTAGCTGAGTCAGTTTGTGGGCAACCCAAACAAAGGGCCACGGCAGAAAGAGTAGAATCAGGGTTGCGATCGCCTGCCCGCCAAACCCGTCAACCATCTCTGAAACACCCAGCAGTGTAGCTATCTCTGGCAGCCGATGTACAAACACCGCACCCCATAGCAACAGCAGCAGCGCTACTTCATGGTCAACGGGGGTATGGGTGGTCCATAGCTCAATCCCAGGTGGTCGCAGATTACACTCCACTGCCCGATGAGGGCACGCCTTGAGACAGGTCATACACAGTACACAGTTACGATTGTCCACCAGCTGAGCTGGGTGAGAATAGATCGGACACCCCTCTGTTTCTTGTCCTTCGCCTTTAGCAGGGCCACCTTTGTAGCATTGATAGGTGCTACAGGTTGCGGAACAAATACCAGTTTGACCTCGTAGTTCAGTCATGGAAAGTTTTGAAAACAGTCCATTCATGCCGCCAATGGGGCACAGATAGCGACACCAAAACCGACGTTCAAAGAGTGCAGAGCAGATCATCGCCCCGGCTGTGATAATCAACAGAAGCCAGGCTGAGAGATAGGCCGTATTCTCTAAACTCCACAGCTCTTCCCAAATCAGAATAAGCGCAAACCCTGCATATAAAATCCAACCGCCCCAGCGCTCAGCCCACTGTCTTGGCCAGGCCCCTAGCTGTCTTGGCCATAACCACAGAGACAGTTTTTGGGTAATCTCGCCGTAGATCATAAATGGGCAAACGGCACACCACAGCCGACCTACAAATGGAAACAGTAACAAGATGAGCGGCCACCACCAGGCCCAAAAGAAATTTAGTGCAACATTAGAATCACGGGTCTGGGGGCCTAAAAACAACAAAGCAACAACCAATACATAGAACCAGCTGGTAAAGCCAAAGTTGATGCGGTCTGGCCACCATGGGCTGCGTAAAAACTGGCGCAATTTTGGATAGGTGTTGAGCAGGTTGAGGCGAAATCGATTGTTTTGCTCATTTGATGACCAGAAGACTTCTTCATTTAGGCGACGTTTACCGTCTGACTGGTCAAGTGCACGCTGTACAAGACTGTCTAGTTCTCGCAGGTTACTGGGGAAGTCATAGCTTTGTAGACGACGCAACGCCTCTGGTGTGAGCTTCGGTTTGCGTATGCCGCGTTCACGACAGTAGAGCTGAATGTAGTAATTGATCTGAGCTTCTATATCGGTTTTGCGTACGCGCAGCGGCGGTGCTTTGATTTTTTGGGGGGCTAGATTGGCAAAGGGAGTCAGACTTTTTTCTGAGATCATCATGATCCAGGCTGAACTCTCTTTGACGTCTGGCGGGGCATTACCTGACTGAGCTGTGGGGTGGTACTGCCCAGTTTTGATCAGGCTGAGAATAGCAGGACGCAGATCTCGATCAAGATCTTGAATATTGTTGAGCAGCAAGGTGCCCTTGCCTAGCCAGTCGAGTAGCCCTGGGCGGCTTTCTCCGCGACCAAATAAGTCCAGAGCCCGTAAGGTTTCACAGTTTACTTTGATCATGGGCTCTTTTTTAGAGTGAGAGCCAAAATGAATAAGAGCAGCGAGATTGTCTTATTCGAGTCCAGGTTCACCAAAAATGAGCACTGGGTCACGTCGTCCACTGTCGTCGGGTGTGACACTGGCTGCTTTACGGATGGCCTGCCGTAGACGTTGGGCATATCGGCTAGCACCTACCACCCCACGACTTACTTTAGGCACTAGATAGGGCCGCAGTTCTTGCTGTCGTTCTTTTTCATAAAGCAGCTGGGCAGAGAGCTGTTCAACTTCTTCGGCTAGAACTTCAGAAAGTTGTTGACTCAGGCTGGGGTGAGCGGCGGCAATTTGGGTTAACTGCTCTGCAGACAGCTGCCACAGTTCGCAATCTTCAAGGGTGATGACGGTGTAATCGGTAGGCTGGTCTAGCAGGATTTCACGCAGATGTAAGATCACACCGGGGAGCAAATCGATAGTTTGGGCCATGGTGGTGCGCTGGGTGCGGTAGCGCTCTAGATGACCCGTTTTAAGAATGTATAGGGCGTCAGGATGAGTGTCTTCTAAAACTAGCCGACGGTTGGCTTGAAGGGAATGTGGCGTGAGTTGGGTTGCGATCGCAACCAAGACCTCCTCAGGTAACACTTTGAAACAGGTCGCCTGCTGTAGCCAAGCAACTCGTGCTGGCACTTCAGCCATTTTCGTCGAATACTCCACCATGCTCGATACATCCTGGCTATTCGGATGGTTTGGATGATGACACAATTACCCGCCACACCACAAACAGCAAAAAGCTCAGATAAGTGATGGTAAACAGCCAGTTTTGCCAGCTGTCGCCTGCTTGAATAAAATCGATGTCGATCATATTTATTTACGTATCAGCCGATCATTAAGTTAGGTCGGAATCATCATATGACCTTGTTGTTGTCTCGGGTTAGCGGAATCATCCATGACAAATACTACACATTTCCTACTAACTAGCTTTGGGTAACAATTTGAGAAGGTCGTGACTATATAAGTAAAGATTGGCTTAAAAAGTTTTAGTAAACCGTGCTGTAGCTAACCAATATCGTTTGAATTAGTCGTTACGATATACACGGCCTCTTTGGAAGGTTGTTCATCATAATGAACAAAGCCCTAAACACCAACAATATTCAAGACGCATGGTTGCAAAAGCCCCTTAAAAAGCTTAGCCGTCGCACATTGCAGACTTCTCATCCCCATTGGAGCGACAACGAGCTAAATCAAGCAATTATGATGCTTGATCTCAAGCAGGATAACCCTTGTGGCGATTTGGGCGTTATTTTAACTTAAGTGTCTATCAATTAGGCATCATGGCCTGGGCGCTATAGGGTCCGAAATTACTTCCGTGACGACCGCTGAATCCAGACATAAAAGTTTTTTATCAAGCCTTCCTCACAAGTCGTCCAGACAACGATTCTGGCCTGAATTTCTATGCTAAGGTGGCCCTTGATGAGCAGTCAATCTCTGCTAGGCAGTATGTCTAGAACTATCTGGGTGCCAGCTGTCTAAGTATTACTCTCGTCAGAATTTCAATTGTTTGGAGAAAGTTCATGTCCATTTATGTAGGAAATATCGCCTACAGCGTTTCCCAGGAAGACATTCAAGAGGTATTCGCAGATTACGGTACCGTTAAGCGCGTGACTCTTCCTATGGATCGCGAAACTACTCGCCCCCGCGGATTTGCATTTGTAGAAATGTCTGCAGATTCTGAAGAAGATGCGGCTATTGAGGCTCTTGATGGAGCTGAGTGGCTTGGGCGTGAGATTCGCGTGAACAAGGCACGGCCTCGGGAGGAAAGACCAAGACAGCGTTAGCGCCTGTTCAACAAATTTAACGACTAGTAAGTGCCGCGTGCATAACAGCAATGCGGTGCTTCTGGGTACTACTGCCAAAAATACGTACCCAAAAATACGGCGGCTGTGCTGCCGAAAATGGCGGCCCAAATTAGCATCTCTGTTGCAGTAATACGTTTGGGATCAAACTTGAACCGGTTACTGCGGGGGCGTTTTTGAGCCACTTTCCCATAGTTGGGATCTTGTTCTTGTCTGCGTTTGGCTTCTCCCATGGGATGCTCCGGTTAGACTAGTTTTTCCTGTAGTTCGGCTTCGCTCGCACGAAAGCCTACTAGAACAGCTTTACCTTCTTTTACAAAGAGAGGGCGTTTTAAGAGCATGGCATCTTTCTCAAATGCCTCTATCCACTGCTCATCGCTCCAGGTTTTCTTTTCTTCACCTAGGGCGCGATACGCCATCCCAGATGTATTACGCATGGGTCTTGCAGTTAATGTAGCCACCCAGTCAGTGATTTGTTCACGTTCGGGAGGCTGTTCTTTGGTGTTGATAAATTCATAGTCCACACCGTTGGCCGCGAGCCATGCCAACGCCTTTTTGCAGGTGCCGCAATTGGGGATGCCATAAACTTGAAGCGCCATCGTTAACCTTAGAAAAGCTGCTTACGGATGGTAGCACTTTCTACTTTAGGTATTTATTATGGGCTTGCGGTTAATTATTGGTAATAAAAACTACTCTTCATGGTCTCTGCGGGCCTGGCTGTTTTTGACTGAAAGCGGGTTGACGTTTGAAGTAGTACGTTTGCCGCTGTTTACAGATGCCTGGCAGCAGATTAGCCAGTACAGTCCGGCCAAGCGGGTGCCGGTACTGATAGATGGAGACATCACGGTTTGGGATAGCAGCGCTATCTACGGTTATGTGCGATCGCACTACCCTGATGCTGTCGGTTGGCCTCAAGATCAAAAGGCCCAGGCAACCGCTCGCTCAATCGCAGCCGAAATGCACAGCGGTCTTTTCGGTATTCGAGAGCAGCTGCCGCAAAATATCAGAGCGCGCATTCCAGTTGACCGCGCCATCCTAAAGGCTGCCACTCAGCAGGAAATTAACCGTGTTGAGCAGATGTGGAGTCAATCCTACGATACCTATGGTGGCCCCTGGCTGTTTGGTGACTTTTCCTTGGCTGATGTGGTTTATGCCCCTGTGGCGCTCAGATTTGTTACTTATCAAATTCAGCTAACACCGACCGCTCAACCTTTTGTAAAAGCAGTGAAAGCGTTGCCATCTATACAATCATGGGCCAAAGCGGCGGCGGCTGAAGCGGAAGCGATAAGCTTTATTGACCAGCTACACGTTTCTGACGATAGCGAATAAACTTGGACTCATATCAGGTGTGCTTGTGGACAAATCCATAAGCTACATTGATTATTCATTACAGAATTACAATCATTGCTTTGAATCCGTTGCATTATGGAAACGGTAAGCTACGATTAGAAAATTCGTTTGGTTGTTGGAGTCTACACAGGCTATGGAAACCCTTGCTGGGTATGCCAAATTGCCTGTCCCTATTTCAGCAATAGCACTGTCCATTTAGTCCTGTCGAGTTCTAATTAAAGAGGGAAAGACTTATCGTACAGAAACATCGGATCAACCGTCAGATCAAGGCTCCAAAAGTGTTGCTAATCGACCACGAAAACAATAATCGTGGTTTGACGGACACAAGTGATGCGCTCAAGCTAGCTGAGGAAGTAGAGCTAGATTTGGTTCTAGTTTCTGAAAGTAAGCAGGCGCCTGTGGCAAAGATACTGGACTACGGTAAGTTTCAGTATCAGCAGAAGAAGCGGCAAAAGCAGAGCGCACGCACCACGGTAAAAGAGGTGAAGTTTCGCCCAAATGTTGGTGAGTCTGACTATCAACTACGTATCAACCAGGCTGTGCAGTGGTTGGGTAAGGGAGATTCTGTTAAGTTCCGAGTGCGTTTGCGAGGACGCGAGCACCAGCATCGCGACCGAGCTTTGGAGCTGCTAGAGCGGATTGTTAAGGATCTTAAAGAAGCTGGCAAAATTCAGTCTTTTGATAGGCGTGCCCTTGTCCTGCAGCTGATGCCAGCGTAGTGAATAATTAGGGGTTTGTATAGCTCTAGGCCATGGTTATTGACCAGTGGTCTAGAGTTGTTTGTGATTATTGACCATTGCTTCGATATCAGCAGCCGTTTGTCTAATCTCATTGAGGTTAAGACTGGTCTCGATCGGATGATGACGTCCGTCCAGCTGGGTATATATCGTAATGGTGGGTGGCTGATCAGGGGCTAAATAGGGAGCCAGGCTAGAGGCTATCTGGGTTAACACATCAACCAGGCTAGACCGATAGGCTTGCACGGTAAATATGCCAGGTTCCCATTGCGCAATATCATCGGGTCCAAGAGTCTCTGTCTGTGCCGTAAAGCGTTTAATCTGATTGATGGCTGGATGAGCCATGAGAGTCAAGAAAAGCTTTGGTGTAATGTTGTCGACAGGCGTGGGTAGACAGCTGGCAAAGTCGAACGTTAACCATAAAAACCTTAGCGGTTTGGGCGACTTGTCAGTCTTCTCTGGTGTCGTCACAGGTAAAGTCCTTCTGGGTAGGTGCCCTATGATACCAGGGTTATGTAGGCGGACAATACAGCAGCGTTCTGGGGCAAAGAAGCGTTCTCTTAATGGTAAGACTTGGTAAGCTGTGAACCTTTGAAAGGACTGATAGAAAACCACCCCTGGCAAACCAGAGGTGGCTAAGCAAGACTATCGATAATTATCTTCTTCTTGCTTGAAAAGAGAGTGTCCGTTAGGCAGCTACGACCTCTTTCTCCAGCTCCAGTAGCCGCTCCACACGCTTGTCAGTTGCAGGGTGTGTAGAGAACAATCCACTAAACATTTGCTTGGGCACAGCGTGCATAATCATTAAAGGCTCATAGGCTGGGTTGCCAGTCATGGGCATCTTTTTAGCACTGTCTTCAAGACGCTTGAGCGCACTGGCAAGGGCACGAGGATTGCCGGTTAGTTGAGCCGCGCCAGCATCAGCGGCAAACTCACGGGTGCGGCTAATACCTAGCTGAATGACGGTTGCGGCCATGGGAGCCAGAACCAATGTGGCGATTAGGGCAATGGGGTTAGGACCGTTATCATCGCGGGAGCCGCCCATGCCACCAAACCACATGGAGTATTGCAGTATTTGGGCTAGAAATGCGATCGCACCCGCAATTGTGGCCGCTACCGCCTGAGTCAGGGTGTCACGGTTCATGATGTGGCTAAGCTCGTGGGCAATCACCCCTTCTAGCTCATCGGCAGGCAGCATTTCCATAATGCCTTGTGTGACTGCAACGGCTGCGTGCTCAGGATCACGACCAGTGGCAAAGGCGTTGGCCGATTGGGTAGGCAAGATGTACACACCAGGCATCGGGATATCAGCTTTCTTGGCTAGCTTTTCTACCACGGTGTACAGCTGGGGTGCTTCTTCGCGGCTGGCGGGCTGAGCCTTGTGGGCAGCCAGTGCGATTTTATCGGAGTAAAACCACGACCCCAGGTTAGTCAGTGCGGCAATCATGATGCCAATGAAAACACCACCTGTACCACCAATTGTGTAGTAGCTGATGCTGATGAGCAGAGCGCTGAGAACGCTAAGCAATGCAAGAGTTTTAAACTGATTCATACTATCTCAACCCTTTGATTTCGCCATTACGCTTATAGTTCTGAGAAAAGTAAAAACAAGACAGGGATGGCAATCCGAACCTGTGACCGAACAGCTAAGCCGTAATGGTGATGACTTTCGCTGTATATGAATTTACGATCGTCCAGTAAATAAAAAACCTACCGCTGGCTATATGCCAGACAATATCTAGGGTTGAATTTGCCTATTTTAAGTTATTAATTTTCAGGAGTTTTTTGGGTGATTAATCGATGGGGTACTGCCGTACTCGCACTTGTGCTATTTGCAACACCACTGGCTGCCCAGGAGCCGTCGTCAGAAAACTCAAATCAAACTGAGGAATCTGCCCCAGAACCCGTTGAAGAAATGCCGCCAACAGAGCCGGCGATTGAGGAACCGTTTGACGAGTTTTCTATTGAGTCAGACATTGATGTAACTGGGCTAAAGGAATCCCTCGAAGACCTCTTGCCCACATCTGCGGACCCTCCACCAGCCATCACAAACATTCTGCCCGCGAATACGCCGGCAGCCATTATTGTGAATACCCGTGAGGATGCTTGGTTGGCGCTCAAGCAGTATGAACTATTTTCTCAGCTGAGCGAAACGTTTGGGTGGACCCCAGCCCCCAGGCCCTGCCTCTGTTGCCTTTGGGGATAGACTATGCGGCGGATGTACAGCCCTGGATTGGGGATAGAGTTGCGATCGCGCTTTTACCCGTACCCAGTGTGCGCACCATTGCTCCAGTAGAGCGACTGGTTACCATTTTGCCAATTGATGACGCCGCCGCCTTTGTCGCCTTCATCCCCACCCTGGCAGAGATTCGTGCTGCCTTACCCGAGCAGCATTCCTACAGAACCTATCCCATTTGGCTATGGCCCCCTGAGTTTATCCCCTATGAAGACTCTTGGGGGGATGAATCCTGGGATGAATTTCCAGAAGATGGGGAACTAGAGGCGTTTCCAGAAGCAGAACCCGTTCAACCTGCTCCTGGTACCCCCTTACGCTCCTATCGCCCTGATCCCGAACTACCCTATATCTATATTCCTGACGGTACCTACTCAGCTGATGGGTTTACCATTCCTGGCTATGCGGTTGCGCACCTGGGTAACTACATCGTTGCAGCTGACAATATTGATAGTTTGCGGCAGTGGATCGAATACCAGACCCAGGGAGGTCCGGTTCTGACCAGCAACCCCAATTTTGCTAAAACCCAAAGCCATTCTCAGGCTCAAAATAGCCTGGCTACGGTGTATGGCAATGTGGGTCAGCTGCTGAGCTTTGAATTTAGTAATCCGTTTCAAGACTTTGGTTTGCCCCCCATTCCTCAACCGAGTTTGAGTGAGCGGGCGGCGATGTCAAACCTATTTAGCAATGTCACGTTTGATGCTCTAATCTATCCAGCAACCCAGGGTATGCGCCTCGAAGCCCATCTATACACAGAGGGTGCCCTGCCAGATTTGCCCCCGTCGCCCAACGCCGATCACTCTATTTTAAGTCTGATGCCAGCGGCCACCTACTTTATGGGCAGTGGCTACGATATCAGCGGTTTTTGGGATGATGTGTCGTCGGCATTTTCCCTAAATGAGGTAACCGGCGGGCTAATTGAGACGGCGCGCTCGATTGTGGCGCTGGCAACGGGGTTAGATTTAGATACCGAGATCTTGAGCTGGATGGACGGGGAATACAGCATTTTCCTATTCCCTAGCCGCTCAGGACTATTAAATTCATTTCTTCCTGGCTTTGGGCTAGAGGCAGGGGTGTTGCTAGAAACGAGTAATCGTCAGGCAGCTGAGACGGCCCTGGATGCCTTAGATGGTTTGGTGGGCAATGGGGTGGCCTCGTCGGGTGAGATCGCCGATCACTCAGTCATTAGCTGGAAGTACGACATTAACGGCGATGGTCAAATGGATAGCGTACTGGCTCACAGCTGGGTTACCGAAGATACGCTGGCATTTACGAGCGGCAACGGTGCTATGGAGCGTCTGGTAGTCCCCGCAGGGTTTAACCCGCTTGACGAGCACAGCACGTTTCGAAATGCCACAGATAGCTTTCCAGACCCTAACAATGGCTATATGTATGTCAATGCCAGCTCCACCCTATCGTTTTTCTACAATCTGTTTGGGTTTAATCAATCGACCGATCCCTGGGCGGCCGATGTGCGCAGTTACTTGGGTACATTGCGCAGCCTCAGCTTCAGCACTTCTAGCAGTGCACAACAGTTTCAGCTAGATGCATTGTTGGGGCTAGCGGCCAGTGAACCTGTCGAGGATTCCCTTGAGGCAGAGAATTCTCTAGAAACACAGGAATTGCTAGACACAGAGCCCCTCGAAGAGGCTCCTTAAGAGGATGTTTCTCAAGATAGCTCGGCTGATTAACCCGACGGCACACTGAGACGCATCCTTTACTCTCTGCGTCTAATAACTCTCATCTCCTTCTACATTTTTGATCGCCAACAGGTGATTAGCCTGTTGTAAGCGCTCTGCAATGTTTTGGCGGAGGGTTTCATTAACGGTGGGATCAGCTAGGACAGCCTGTGCCAGCTGTCGGTAGCGAGCACTGGTGATGACATCAACTTTTTCTAATTCGCTTAAGTTCTCATAGATGGTTTTGGGAGAAAGCTTGTCCATGAGACTCCTTTGGTTAACTATCGTTGACCCTGTAGCCAACGATACTATTCTGTTGCAACGCTCTCAACCCGCAAGGAGAACGTCGTTAGAACAAAGAAAACAACACGAATTGGATCATTTTGTATTAAAACTTAAAGATTCTGCTGAGTAGTATGCACTGTGCCGATGACACCCTACAGAGCGGCTCACCTATCGCTCAATCGGCGCTCTCATCAGCTTGAAATATATGGTATGACTTCGCACTCAACAATTTGACAGTTTTATTAAGGATTTGCCTAAAACCGCTTTTCTCGTTAGAGAATTAAAACTCGTCTCTGAATTGTCTTGGGCAATTGTAATGAAACGGCTTGTATCTTTTTGCTATTTTCTGCAAGCCATACTTTTCTAGTCGCCCCTGAGAATTCTTGTCAATACTTGCGCGTTGCCAAAAATACTTCTATGACTAGTCATCAATTGCCTCCCAAGCAGGGTCTGTACGATCCCCAATTTGAGCACGATGCGTGCGGAGTCGGGTTTGTTGTGCAAGTGAAAGGGCTAGCATCCCACTCTATTGTGCAACAAGGGCTACAGATTCTTTGTAATTTAGAACATCGCGGGGCCTGTGGTAGCGAAGCAAACACGGGAGACGGTGCCGGGATTCTTGTTCAGCTACCCCATCGGTTTTTGCAGAAAGTAGCCAGGGCTGAAGGGTTTGAATTGCCTGCATCGGGTCAATATGGAGCCGGTATAGTCTTTACCTCGCCAGATCTAACGATTAGGGCCGAGAGTCGCCGTCGGTTTGAATCAGTGGCTGCTCAAATGGGGCAAAAGGTGCTGGGATGGCGTGATGTGCCGACAAATGATGGCACTTTAGGGGCAATGGCTCAGGCAAGTGAGCCCTTTATGCAGCAAGTATTTATTGAGCGTTCAGCGGACTGTGAAGACGATTTGGCGTTTGAACGCAAGCTCTACGTTATTCGCAAGCTGGCACACAATGTCATTGGTAAGTCTGGACATGATACTTACTGGTACCCTGCCAGTTTGTCATGTCGCACAATGGTTTATAAGGGAATGTTGACACCACCCCAGGTGAGAGACTTTTTCCCAGACCTGAGCGATCCTGATTTTGAAAGCGCCCTAGCTCTGGTGCATTCTCGCTTTAGTACCAACACATTTCCCAGCTGGGAGCGGTCTCACCCCTACCGCTACATTGCTCACAACGGTGAGATTAATACCCTGCGCGGCAACATTAACTGGATGATTGCCCGGCAGTCGATGTTTGAATCGGCTCTGTTTGGTGACGACATGGCTAAAGTAAAGCCGGTCATTAATATTCACGGTAGCGATTCTACAATTTTTGATAATGCCTTAGAGCTGTTGGTGCTGGCTGGGAGATCGCTGCCCCATGCGGTGATGATGATGGTGCCTGAGCCTTGGACTGGGCATGAATCTATGGATGATGCCAGTAAGTCGTTTTATGAGTACCATGCCTGTTTGATGGAGCCTTGGGATGGTCCGGCATCCGTGGCATTTACTGATGGCTCGATGATTGGTGCGGTGCTTGATCGCAATGGTTTAAGGCCGTCGCGTTATTACGTCACCAAAGATGACCGGGTCATTATGGCTTCGGAAGCGGGGGTGCTGCCGGTTGAACCAGATCAGATCTTACAAAAAGGTCGTCTGCAGCCAGGGCGGATGTTTTTAGTGGATATGGCGGCGGGTCGAATTGTCGGCGATGAAGAACTCAAGTCAGAGATTGTCAACGCCCAGCCTTATCGTCAGTGGTTAACTCAACATCAGCTGACGCTCTCGGATTTGTCTGCTAAATCTCCCAGGGCTGAGGTTACCCATGGAACGCTGCGTCAGCGGCAGATGGCCTTTGGCTACACCTTTGAAGAGCTGCGGATGTTGCTGACACCGATGGCACAGAATGGTGTGGAAGCGATTGGCTCGATGGGCACTGATACGCCCCTGGCCGTGCTTTCAGATAGACCTAAGCTGCTGTATGACTATTTTCAGCAGCTGTTTGCACAGGTGACTAACCCACCGATCGACTCAATTCGAGAGGCGATTGTCACATCGGCGGTGACGACCATCGGCTCAGAACGGAATTTGCTCGATCCTCAGCCTGAGAGCTGCCGATTGATTCAGCTCAAGACTCCGATTCTTAGTGATGACGAGCTGGCTAAGCTTCAAGCTATTGATGAGCCTGGGTTTTCGTCATTGACGCTACCGATTCTGTTTAACCCTCAGACCGGGGAGCAAGGGTTAGCCGCCGCGATGGAGGAGATTTTTGAGCAGGTGGACGGTGCGATCGCAACCGGCACCAATTTGATCATTCTGTCCGATCGCGGCATTGACGCAAACCACGCGCCGATTCCAGCGCTATTAGCTGTGTCTGGGCTGCACCACCATCTGATCCGCAATGGAACCCGCACCCGTGTCGGCATTATCCTCGAATCGGGTGAACCTCGCGAAGTTCATCACTTTGCTGTTCTGCTTGGCTTCGGGTGCAGCGCCATCAACCCCTACCTAGCCTTTGAAACGTTAGAAGGCATGATTGCTGATGGCATCTTGGTAGATATTGCCCCTGACAATGCCTGCAAAAACTACATCAAAGCAGTGACCAAGGGCACTATCAAAATCGCCTCCAAGATCGGCATTTCTACATTGCAGAGCTATCGAGGCGCCCAAATCTTTGAATCTATTGGCCTCAACCATAGCGTCATCGATAAATACTTTACCTGGACCGCCTCTCGCATTGAAGGCATTGGCCTAGACGTCATTGCTCAAGAAACCGTTATGCGTCACGGCCACGGCTTTACTGAGCGTGGTGATATGCCGGTTCTAGATGCTGGTGGTGATTATCAGTGGCGCAAAGATGGTGAAGCTCACCTATTTAATCCAGACACTATACATACCCTGCAGCAGGCCGTACGCTCAGGTGACTATGAGACCTACAAGCGCTACGCCCACCTGGTCAACGACCAGAGTAAGCAGCACTTTACCCTGCGGGGGCTGCTGAACTTCGAGACCCGTCAGCCCATCCCTCTTGATGAAGTAGAACCGATTGAAGCGATTACTCGTCGCTTTAAAACGGGAGCTATGAGCTACGGTTCGATCTCTAAAGAGGCCCATGAGTCTCTGGCGATTGCCATGAACCGCATCGGGGGTAAATCTAATACAGGAGAAGGTGGAGAAGACCCCGAGCGATTTACCTGGACCAATGAACGAGGTGATTCTAAAAACAGTGCCATCAAGCAGGTGGCGTCTGGTCGATTTGGCGTTACCAGTTTATATCTCTCCCAGGCTAAAGAGATTCAAATCAAAATGGCCCAGGGCGCAAAACCAGGAGAAGGCGGACAGCTACCAGGTCGTAAAGTCTATCCGTGGATTGCCAAAGTTCGTCACTCGACACCAGGTGTGGGTCTAATTTCACCGCCACCCCACCACGATAGCTATTCCATTGAAGATTTAGCCGAGCTAATTCACGATTTAAAGAACGCGAACCGCAGTGCGCGCATCAATGTCAAACTGGTGTCTGAAGTGGGTGTTGGCACCATCGCAGCTGGCGTAGCCAAAGCCCATGCCGATGTGGTGTTGGTTTCTGGCTTTGACGGCGGCACTGGCGCCTCACCCCAAACCTCAATTAAGCACGCTGGGTTGCCCTGGGAGCTGGGTCTAGCAGAAACCCATCAGACCCTTGTCCTTAACAACCTGCGTAGTCGCATTGTTGTCGAGACCGATGGTCAAATGAAAACCGGACGCGATGTAGTCATGGCTGCATTGCTCGGTGCAGAAGAGTTTGGCTTTTCTACGGCACCCCTGGTATCTCTCGGCTGCATCATGATGCGTGTCTGTCAGAAGAATACCTGCCCGGCAGGCATTGCGACTCAAGACCCACGTCTACGTAAGAGCTTTATCGGTGACCCTGACCATGTAGTGAACTTTATGCAGATTATTGCACAGGATGTACGCGAGATTATGGCTCAGCTGGGTGTGCGCACTTTTGATGAGCTAGTGGGTCATACGAACTGGTTAGAGGTGCAATCAGCGGGTGATCACTGGAAGGCCAAGGGCGTGGATCTCTCCAAGGTTTTGGAACAGCCTGATGTTGCAGCGGGGATCGGTCGCTATTGTCAGATTCCTCAAGATCATGGTCTTGAAATATCTCTTGATGTGACAACGCTGTTAGATCTCTGTAAACCTGCCATTGAGCGTGGTGAGAAGGTGAGTGCTACGCTGCCTATTTGCAATATCAACAGAGTGGTCGGGACCATTCTGGGTAATGAGATCACCAAGAAACATTGGGAAGGTCTGCCAGAAGATACGGTGCATCTAACATTCCAGGGGAGTGCTGGTCAAAGCTTTGGTGCCTTTGTCCCGGCTGGCGTAACGCTAACGCTAGAAGGGGACGGCAATGACTACCTGGGTAAGGGGCTGAGTGGGGGCAAGATTGTTGTCTATCCACCCAAGACATCCACATTTGTACCCGAAGACAACATTATTATTGGCAACGTAGCCTTTTATGGGGCCACTGGTGGTGAAGCCTATATCTACGGTGTGGCCGGAGAGCGCTTCTGTGTCAGATACTCGGGGGTGCATACGGTGGTAGAGGCCGTGGGTGACCATGGCTGTGAATATATGACGGGTGGTAAAGTTGTTGTGCTAGGCTCCACCGGACGCAACTTTGCCGCGGGTATGAGCGGCGGTATTGCCTATGTGTTAGATGAAGCCGGAGACTTTGTCACACGCTGTAACACAGAAATGGTTGACCTGGAGCGTTTAGAAGAGGCAGAGGAAATTAACGACCTACGCGAGATGATTGCAAAACACCATAGCTATACTGGCAGTCATCGGGCCAAAACAGTTCTAGATGCGTGGGAAAATTTCTTGCCTAAGTTTGTCAAGGTGATTCCTCGGGATTATAAGCGAGTAATTCAGTCTCTGCGACAGGCATTACAGGATGGTCTGAGCGGTGATGATGCGCTCTCAGCTGCATTTGAGGCAAACGTCAAAGATGTTGCACGGGTTGCGGGCAACTAGCAATTTGTAAGGTGGACATTGCCCACCCTACGGGTCTCAGCCCTTAAAACTCAAAACTTTTTCTTTGGATCACTCACTATCTATTACTGAACATTGCTCCCATGGGTAAACCAACAGGCTTTCTCGAATATGCTCGCGAAATCGCACCAGACGTTTCGCCGCTGATGCGGATTCATCATTGGCAAGAGTTCCATACCCCCTTGCCCGATGAGAAACTACGGACTCAAACTGCACGCTGTATGGACTGCGGTACGCCCTTCTGTCATACGGGGAATACCATTAATCGGATGGCCAGCGGCTGCCCGATCAATAATCTGATTCCTGAGTGGAATGACTTGGTTTATCGCGGACTGTGGAAAGAAGCCCTAGACCGGTTGCATAAGACTAACAACTTTCCTGAATTTACTGGACGAGTCTGCCCGGCCCCTTGTGAAGGTGCCTGTGTGCTAGGGATTCATAACCCACCCGTTACGATTAAAAATATTGAGCACGCCATTATTGATAAAGGCTGGGAAGAAGGCTGGGTAGTGGCTGAACCGCCAGCTAAGCGGACGGGCAAGACGGTTGCTGTGGTGGGTTCTGGCCCTGCTGGTCTGTCGGCAGCGGCTCAGTTGAACAAAGCGGGGCATCTGGTGACCGTTTACGAACGGGCAGACCGACCGGGTGGTTTGCTGATGTATGGCATCCCTAACATGAAGCTTGAGAAGGAAGCGGTGGTGCTGCGTCGTCTCCAGCTGATGGAGCAAGAGGGCATTCGGTTTATTTGTAATACCGAAATTGGTAAAGACCTGTCGGCAGAAGATTTGGTAAAAGAATACGATGCTGTTATTCTCTGCACTGGCGCAACTCGCCCACGGGACCTGCCGATTGAGGGACGTGAATCTGAGGGTATTCACTTTGCTATGGAGTTTTTAACCAAAAATACTCAAGCCGTGATTGACCCCACTCAAAATGAGCATGTGCTTTCTGCTGCAGGTAAGGATGTGGTGATTATCGGCGGTGGTGATACAGGCACTGACTGTGTCGGCACCTCTATTCGCCATGGCTGCACCAGTCTGACCCAGCTAGAAATAATGCCAAAGCCGCCGGCTGAACGAGCTGCCAATAACCCCTGGCCTGAGTGGCCCAAGGTTTATCGAATGGATTACGGTCAAGAGGAGGCCGCGGCGAAGTTTGGCGGTGACCCTCGGGCTTATCTATCTACCGCAACCAAATTTGAATCAGACGACAACGGCCATGTAAAGGCAGTGCATGTGGTTGATGTGGCGTGGGAGAAAAATGAGCAGGGTCGGTTTGTCATGCAGCATGTGGCAGGTTCAGAGCGGGTGATTCCGACTCAGCTGGTGCTGTTGGCCATGGGCTTTTTAGGCCCTGAGCAGCCGTTAATTGATGCGCTGGGCATAGAGCAGGATGGTCGCAGCAATATCAAGGCGGACTATAACCAGTACACGACCACGATTCCTGGAGTGTTTGCAGCGGGCGACTGCCGCCGGGGGCAAAGCCTTGTAGTGTGGGCGTTTAATGAGGGGCGTGGGGTGGCTCGAGAGTGCGATCGCTACCTGATGGGGCATACTGATTTACCGTAAGTCTGTCGTAAGTACGATCAATTAGTGAGAGGGTATACAATCTTAAGGGCAAACTTGGTGAGTAGGCTTTTAAGATTCAATGACATTACAAGTTGGCGATCCGGCTCCTGACTTTAGCTTGTCTGATGCAGACGGCAATACCGTTAGTCTGTCAGAACTAAAGGGCAAGCGTGTAGTGCTGTATTTTTATCCTCGCGATAATACCCCAGGGTGTACAAAAGAAGCCTGTGCGTTTCGAGACAACTACGACGCCTATCAGGCAAAAGATGTCGTTGTTTTGGGCGTGAGTGCGGATGATGCTAAGTCCCATCAAAAGTTTATTACTAAGCATGAGCTGCCCTTTCCACTGCTAGTGGATGAAGATGCCAAAGTAGCCACCGCCTACGGTAGCTATGGCCTCAAAAAATTTATGGGTAAAGAATACATGGGTATTAGCCGCAGCACCTTTGTAATTGGACCTGATGGAAACTTAGATAAGGTCTACCGCAAAGTAAAGGCGGAAAAACATCCAGTAGAACTGCTGAGCGACCTCGACGAGCTTTGAAGCCATGCCACAGTTTTGGCGACCAGTCCGTACCCTGCTGGGATTGCTTTTGCGACGACCTTTGGTCGGCACCTCAGTAATTCCTGTTTTACCCGATGGCCGCATTGTCTTAATTCAGCGTCGTGACAGCGGTCGTTGGGGGTTGCCGGGTGGCTTGGTCGACTGGGGAGAAGATATTGCCACGTCCGCTAAGCGTGAACTACTTGAGGAAACCGGCTTAGCCGTCCTCAGGGTAGGTCGTTTAGTCGGTGTTTACTCCCATCCAGAGCGAGATCCTCGTTTTGACTCTATCTGTGTTGCCCTTGAAGCCTATGTTGATGGCGAGTTTTATATTCGTGATAAGGCTGAGGTCATAAAGATTGCCGCTTTTGTAGCGAAAGACATTCCCCGTGGTAATCTAGCCCACGATCACGATCAGCAGCTACAGGACTACTTTAATGGAGCCACTGTTTTGGCCTAATGCCGGCCAACTGCCCGTCCGCAATCTGCGCCGTCAGCTTGAGCACGGGCAGTTATTTTGGCGAGAAATCGGTCGAGGGCAAACGGTGATTTTTCTTCATGGTTCCTGGTGTGACGGTGATCAGTGGAGCGATGTACTGACTCAACTGGGCCAGCGCTATCACTGTCTGGCACCAGACCTGATTGGCTTTGGTGAGTCAGTACGTCTGCGAAAGAAGGCTGCTTACTCAATTGCCATGCAGGTGGCTACTCTAGCAGAACTGTTAGAGTCTTTGCGGTTAAATTCTGTTGTGTTAGTCGGTCATTCGCTGGGGGCTTGGGTGGCTGCTGGCTATGCCCTAAAGTTTCCAGAACATGTCAAAGGGCTGTGTGTGTTAGAACCGGACGGCTTAGTATATCAGCCCCAGCGTTGGCGGCAGGAGCGCTGGTTGGTAAGCCCTTTGGGAGGGCTATGGTTGTCAATTACTAAGCCCTTTGCTCGCAAATCGGAGCCTGGGCAAGCTTCTACGTGGTCAAAAAACTATCGCAGACGGCAGCTGTTAAGACGACATTCTGCGGCCTGTCGGCTATTGTTTCAACGTCGTCGCAACGTGTTGAAATCTGAGATAACAAGCAGTCTGGCAGGTCTGTCGATGCCGATAGTGGCACTGCAGGGTGAGCAGGCTGGTGAGATATGCCAACAGTTAACCCGCTTGTTTACGGTGGCGGCCCCTAGTGCTGTTGTTAAAACGCTACCGGGGGATGATGAATTACCCAGCTACCAGGCTAAGGCTGTTACTGACTTTTTGGAACACTGGCTGTCGGTCATTTAGAGGATTCATTGGAAGACCGTTCACCAGGGCTGCCCTTACTGGTAAATAAATACCCGTTTGGCTGCTCGTGTAAAGGCTACATAGCAGAGCTGGTTTCTCTCGATCACTTTAGAATTTCTCATCAGGTCGGGCAGGTCAATAAACACGTCTTGAAATGTGGAACCCTGGCTTTTATGGACGGTCAGACTATAGGCGTAGTTGACATCGTGAAACTGTTGGCGAAATTCCCAAAAAATCTCCCACTGTTTATTGGTGGCATAATCGCGTGAGCGTCGCTCGTAGTCTGGCAAACTTGTCTCTTGGAGGACATGTAGGTCTTGAAACTTGCCTTCTTCTGTGTAGACGGCCAGTTGCCATGTGGGTAGACCTTCCATTTTTCCAGGTTTGACTTCTAAAACTTCGCATTCTTCCGAGGTTTGAAGAATGATTCCACCTTCTTCAAGACAGGGATTGTTGGCAATCAGTCGTTCTCCTGGCACAAACTGCTGTAGGTCGTCGCCGTAGATGGCGCGGCGGATCATTCGGTTTAAGGTTTTAACGCGCTGGTTTGTGTAAGCTAAGACTCTGACATAGTTGGGGTCTGATTTGTATTTGTCGCAGGTAAAGGCTCGAATCAGAACGTCACGCCAGGGATGTTTGGGGAGAACAAAAAAACCTTCGGTGCGATCGCAATTAATATCACTTTCATACCTCGGCAGCTGACCCCGCTCAATATTGCGGCGAATATCGTCGGCAATCACCCCAATGGCCCCACCGTAGCGGATCACCTGGCTTAGCGACGACTGATGCATAATCTGACTAAAGCAGCAGGACTCCGTTTCATTCACCGGTGGTAGCTGTGCTGGATCGCCCACAAATAGCATCTGAGTAGGGATATCCAAGCGAGAGATGGCTTCCACCAGCAGTTTCCACATTTCCTGGTTGATCATGGAACACTCGTCCACAATGACTAAGCGATAGTCTGGCACCTGATTATGCTGATCGCTCACCGACTTAATAATCTGATCACCACTGCCAGTGTCTATAACTGGTTTTAACCCCAGCAACCGACAGCAGGTCAGCGACTCCACCTCTAAATCCCACTGAGCTGCCATGGTTTTCAGCACCTTGGTGGCCTTATTGCTAAAGGCACTCAAGACGATGGGCCAGTCGCAATCTTGCTGCCGCAAATAGGTTACCAGTGCCTGCAGCAATGTCGTTTTTCCTGTGCCCGCATAGCCTGTCAGCAAATAAAGCTTAGACGGACTCTGTAAAAATTCCTCAATATCCTGCAGTGCCGCCCACTGCTCCTCACTTAACTCAATCCCTGGCAATATTTCTGGAACTGTGGCTGTGCTATCCATCCGAGCAAAGCGTCAGGGTACAACCCCTATCATACAGAAGGTTATCAAGTTAATACAAAAGAACTAATAAGGTTTTATTAACCCCGATGATGGCAGAAATGTGCACCGGGTGTGATTAGAGCTGAGCCGTGATTGTTTGCCCGTCTGCGGGTTTACCCCACAAATAGCCTTGCATATACTCACAGCCAAGTGTTTCTAACGTTGCTAGCTGCACCGAGTTCTCTACGCCTTCAGCAGTAACTGTCATACCCAATTCATGAGCTAGATTCACAATAGCTTTAATGACTTTGAGCCCTTTAGCTGTGCTGTTCATCTGGCGAATAAAAGACCGATCAATTTTTAGGTTTTCAATTTTTAGACTATACAAATAACTAAGAGATGATGTGCCAGTACCAAAATCATCAATGCTCACCATAATCTGATAGCGTTTGAGTTTTTCTAACGTGGCCAATACCGTCTCAGTTTGCTGCATGAGGCCATATTCAGTAATGTCAAACGCTAAGTTCTGGTGGTCGATTTGGGTTTCATCTAAAATGCTGTCAAGATAATCAATAAAATCTCTTTGAGTTAATTGTTGAGCTGAAATATTGACATGTAATCTAAACGAAGAGTGTAAGAGGTTATGATCTTGCCAATCCTTGAGCTGATGACACGCTTTACGAATAACATATCGATCTAGCTCCAGAATAATCTCGGTTTCTTCAGCTATAGGGATAAAATCTTCTGCGATAAGTAATCCTCTCTGAGGGTGGTTCCAGCGTACAAGAACCTCTAGCCCATTCAAATAATTGTCCGCCAAGGAGATAATTGGATGATAGGTAAGAATCAATTCTTGATTACGTAATGCTCTGTGCAAATCGTTTTGAACCTCAAAGAAGGAGAGTGTACGCTGATGCATTTCAGAATTAAAAATCTGAATTTTTCCAGCACCTTTGGCCGTAGCCTGCGATAGTGCTGTGTTAGCATCTCTCAAAATATGAGTCGCTTGCCTGTATTGCTGAGAATTGAGAGCAATACCAATATCGATCTGACCGTAGATTAAGTGATTATTGATATGGAATGGGTAGCTGATTTCTTCCTGAATTTTTTCACCAAACTGTACGACTTCCTCTTTCGTATGAAATGACTCAATCAGAATAGAAAAGATATCTTCTCCAAAATTCGTTAGTAGAAAACCTGGTCTGGTTAATGTTTCTAGCCGACGATTGATAGCTACGATCAGCTGGTCCACCGCATGGTGCCCGAGTGAGTTTTTGACCAGCTCAAGCTTGTTATATTTCAGTAGCATGATGGCTAATCTATGGTTTGAACTAGACTGTGCCTGGTGTAGCACCTGTTGCAATCGTTGAGTGAGTGAGACACGATTTGGCAACCCTGTCATACTGCTATGGGTGGCCATATGCAAAACCTTGTCTTGCATCCGTAGACGTTCTCCGATCTCCTGCTCTAGCTGAGCCGTTCGCTGCATCACTCGCTGTTCTAGGTCCGAATTTAGTTTTTGTACCTCAGACTGAGCCGCGCGCAGCTTGAGCTGATTGTTGACTCTTGCTAGCAATTCTTCTGCTTGAAAGGGTTTAGGAATGTAGTCTACCCCTCCTAGACCAAAGGCTTTAACCTTGTCATTTGTTTGGTCTAGCGCACTTAAAAAGATAACGGGTATCTCTTGAGTTATTGGGTTTGATTTAAGCAAACGGCAGACTTCATAGCCATCCATACCTGGCATTTTGATATCCAGAAGTATGAGGTCTGGTTGGGCCGCTTTAGCAATTTTGAGAGCTACCGGACCACTAATGGCACTGCGGACTTTATATCCCTGTTGCGTCAGTACCGTAGACAAAAAGTCTAGATTAGGGGGGACATCATCTACGACTAAGATGTCTCCAGAGATATAGGGATGGGAGCGGGTGTCTAATGGTGTGGTCATTATGCTCAAAATTAGAGAAGTAAGATCAAAATCGTTAGCATTAGCAGGAATAAACGCGAGATTAAAGTGTTAAAGCCTAAAAATCTCTGGTTATAGATTTAGGTTTTCTGTTATTGACTTGGCCGATAGTTCAGCGATTAAATCACAGCGAAATCCTCTGGCTAATTTTGTGAGAGCAGTTGCTAATTGTGCGTCAGATTGCGGTAGCTCATTGATGAGTTGAGCTACCCATTCTGCATCCGCTAAGCTAGAGGCCTGATGGAGCTGATTTACCCATGCCTGGGGGTGTCTAGAAAGTCCTGTAAAGACAATTTCATGAATTTGCTCTTGACTGTTAGATGACTGTTTTGAGACTTCAATAGTCTGTTGCTCTTCATGGATATATTCCACACCAAGATGCTGCTGTATCTTGTCAAAAATAACGCTGCTCCGGAATGGTTTTCGAACAAAATCGTCACAGCCCACCGACAAGACCATCTGCTTTTCGTTTTCTAAAGCGCTGGCTGTCAGAGCAATAATGGCAGTGGCTTGACCCTGGATGCTTCCACGAATCTGCTTAGTTGCTTCATAGCCATCCATCACAGGCATACGCATATCCATCCAAATTAGTTGAGGCTGCCACTCTTCCCATACCCGTATGGCTTCTTGACCGTTAGCGGCTTCCCTCACCTCAAAACCTGCAGACCTTAGCAACTGCATCAGCAATGTGCGACTGGTCCACTTGTCTTCGACGACTAAAATTCGATAGCTGGGTTGACTTGGAGCAAGACGAATGACCGACGGATAAGGGTTGCTACTATCTTGAGTGAGTGTTTCGACGGCAGTGATCGGTAGGTCAAACAAAAACGTACTACCTTGACCCAGGCTACTTTGGACTGATAGCTGGCCTCCCAGCAATTCTACATAGGTTTTGCTAATTGCCAGACCTAATCCTGTTCCATCCTGAGTTTGGCGTCCAGCATCAGCTTGATAAAACGTCTCGAATAGGTGTTCTAGTTGATGAGATGCAATCCCTTGCCCAGTGTCTTGCACCTTGATGTGGAGAGGGTTTTGACCAGAAACACTGAGCGTAATGCTGCCGCTATTAGTAAACTTGATAGCATTGCCCAGTAGGTTAATTAAAATTTGGCGCAGTTTTGCTTCATCAGTTTGAACATATTGAGGTACATCGAGAGCACATTTACACCTCAACAGCAGACCTTTTTCATGAGCTTTAACTTGAAACATGGCCGTTAGTGATTCTAGAAGAGCAGCAATTTCAAAGGGTTGAGCATTGATGCTAATGTGGCCAGCCTCAATCTTGGACACATCCAGGATGTTGTTGATAAGTGTGAGTAAATGATCGCCACTGGTTTGAATAATCTCCAAGTGCTTTGCTGCATTTTGTTGAAAGCCTGTGGGATTGTGTTTCAGGGATCGTTGCATCACCTGTGCAAAACCAAGAATTGCATTCAGCGGTGTGCGTAGTTCATGGCTCATGCTAGCGAGAAATTCACTTTTCACTTGACTTGCCTGCTCTGCAACCTGTATCGCGGTTTGTAGTGCAATGTTTTTGTGAGCGAGTTCTTTTTGTTGAATATGTTCTTGCTCTAATAGGTGGGCTTGAGCAATTGCAATACCGACTTGGGCTGCAACAGATTCTAATAACTCAATATCTCGCGAAATCCATGGACGCTGGCGATCGCACTGATGGATTTCAATAACTCCATTGGGCTGTCCTTTGTACGATGTGCGCACAGCTAATATTGATTTGACCTGTAGCTGTTGCCATTGCATTAGGTTGGTCTTGAATAAGGGAGCCTGAGAGACATCATCGGTTACTAGCGCACTTTCTTGGGAGATTATCGTTTGGAGATGAGGATTTCCAGAAAGTGTGGTGCTAAAGTCTTTAATGGACCTGTAGTCAGGAATACGATATTCGGCGACAGTTTCCAGTATTGGCTCAGGGGAGTCATTGTAGAGATAAAGGCAACATCGGCTAACTCCAAATGCCAAACCAATCTCATCTACCGCTGTTTGATAAGTGTTTTGAGGGTCCAGGCTCTGTCGAATCTCATTAATGATTCGAGTCAACAGTTGTTCGCTTTGCACTTGCTGAGCGAGTGCTTCTTCAACGTTTTTGCGATCTGTAATGTTTACGGTAGTGCCAATAATTCTATAGCTCTTACCTTGAGGATTTTTAAGGGGTGTCAGCTTCGTGAGCCACCAGCTTAGGTGCTCGTCGATGAGTAACTGTTCTTCAAAGGAAAGGGGATTGCCACGATCTACGCAGTGTTGATACTTATGGATAACTTCAATAGCGATTTCTGGTGAGAAGAGTTCTTCGGGTGTGGCGTTAATTAATGCCTGTCTTTGAGTTTTAGATCGACGCAATAGTGTGGCGTTGCTGTCTACATAGCGAAATTGCTGATACCCTAAGACGTCTACAACAAAAATTCCGGCTTCTACCCCATTGTAGATACTGCGTAAAAACTGTTCCTGTTGCTGAATAATAAATTCGTTGTATTTGCGATCGCTAATATCGGTATGTGACCCCACCATACGGATTGCTTTACCATCGGTGTTCCATAATGCCTGCCCACGGTCTAAAACCCATTTATAATGGCCATCTTTACAACGCAAACGATATTCTTCAGCAAAAAAGGAACTCTGTTGTTTTAGATGAGCCTCGTTTGCCTGTAGTACACGCTCTCGATCCTCAGGGTGGAGACGTTTTTCCCACTCTTGTCGATCACTTCTAATTTCTTGCTCAGCATAGCCTAACATCTCTTTCCATCGAGCAGAATAAAAAGTCTCATTAGCGGCAATATTCCAATCCCAGATGCCGTCGTTGTTGCCCTTTAAGGCTAGCTGCCAGCGCTCTTCGCTTTGGCGTAGCTGTATTTGTTTGGCAACGCGCTCGCTAATATCATTGGCGATAATAAGTATGCAGTCAGTCTCTTTAAAATGGATGATTTCAGCAGATAATAAAACTGTTTTGATTTCTCCTAGAGGGTTTTGGACAGTCCATTCTTGATTGCGCAGTTTGCCGTTGACGACTTCTTGATGAAAAACTTCTCGGGTTTGAGGTGCAATCCAAATACTTAACTCTGTACTGGTACGACCAAGAATGTCCTCGCGAGGAATGCCCATGAGTTCTACGAATCGGTCGTTGACTTTGATGTAGCGCCCATCTTCGACCGTACTTAATGTGATGGAGTTGGGGCTGGCTTGAAAGGCTTTAGCAAAGGTTTCTTCCGATTGTTTGAGAGCACGGGTGCGCTGTTCAACTAAGTCTTCAAGGTTTTGAGAATAGGTGTAGAGCTGCGCTTGTGACGCCTGTAGAGCATCGCCCATGTGATTAAAGTTATTAATCAGCAGATTTAACTCTTGAATCTTGGATGGCAGAATGCTCTGAGAAGCATTGCCTTGGGCCAATGATTGAGTTGCCAACCCTAACTGTTCGATGGGTCGGTTGATCCATCGAACTATGATCCAGCTGACACCGCCAGAAACTGTCATGACCATTAGAGATAACAGCGCTGTATCACGACTGTTTGCCCGAATTTGATCTGTAAAATGAGTTTCGGGCAACAAGGAAATGCCCAACCATCTCAAACCGTAAGAATCAGCAAAGGGAGTAATTTGCACCCAGTAATTTGCATTCTGGGCCCGAAATCTAAACCTTTGCTCACTTTGTAGCGTTTCCCCGTTGTTTATTTTGTTGAGAACATGATTGATAGTTGTTTTAATGAGAGTCTGTTGCTGGTTAGCGGATAGCGGCAGGTTGTTACTTGGAGATAATGGCGGAGCTGTAGAGTTAGCCAGGACTTTGCCATTGGTATCCATCAAAAACATAGCGCTGGCGTGGCGCGTTTGTACCCGCTCTAAAAACGTTTTTATTGCTGCAAGGGTAAAATCTGCACCTAAAACCCCCTGAAACACATTGTTGTCATCTAAGTATGGACGGACAAAACTGATACCCAGGGTGGGAGCTGGGTCCTCAAAATCATAAATATTGGTCCAGCTCGCCTGCTGATTTTTAGTCGCTATTCTGTACCAGGGGCGTAGACGTGGATCATACTCAGGATTGGGAATAGGGGCTTGGAGCTGGCCATCGGCTGTGACAGGAGAAACCTGCACAGCACCATCATTAGCGTCATTTTTGATAGCGAACTCTAGACTGCCATCAGGAAGTCTGTTGAGTTCTGCATACCGACCATCAGCATGACCGTAATAAATATAAGTAGCGTCTGGAAACCGCTGAATCTGGCGAAGTAAGTGGGGAACCCAGTTGTATAAATTGTTGGTGTCTAGTTGCTGTAGCTCCAGTTTGTCTAAATTTTCCTGGGTCACCAGCGGTGGAATACTGGTGTAAGTCTCTAGCTTGTGGTGAAAATGTTCTCCAGTTACATCTAATAGATGATAAGCCAGAGTCTCTATAGCTTTCTGACCGTGCCGATGGGCTAACCAACCTGTGAGCGTCGTTACACCAACGACCTGCGCCAGTAGAGGAATAGCAATCAGCGACCTTAGAGATAGTTTCACGGCAAATAAGGGCGTTTTAGGGTGCCTAGGAATTAAGCATAGCGATTCCTCCCCGTAAAAGCATTGTGCCTGGTCACAGGGGTTTATCTAGACTCATCGTTAGAGAATCTGAGGGATATCGACCTATGTCTAATAAACTGCGAAATATAGGGTCTTATTGAGGATAAATACTATCCAATAGTCGCAGTTTGTCTTGCCGCGAGTGCCGGAGGTCACCTATGTAAAATTGTCTGTATAGATAACCGTAGGTCTTAGCTATCTGTTGCTTAGAAAATAACCAGGTTTTTCTGCACCCCAATGGGGATTATTGTTTGTCAGGTGCTGAGAAGGTAACCCAATGGGGTGAGTTTCATTTTCTGAAACTAAGACAACTACAGTGAAACCCTTTCAATATAAGTATTTCAAGTAATATCAATGATTTTGGAGGCTTATAAATACACCTGAACTATGCTTAATAGGGTCTAATTCAGTGAATTTTTAAGCCAGATTTAAGCCAAAAATATTCCTACCTGGGCACATCCACTAGTAGATGCAGCAGGTAGGAATATTCTTATATTTATTACCTACTCAACAACTCAACAAATGGTTTTTTGTCGGCTGAATGCATTGGTATATAAGGGTTTGACCCTGTTGAGTGGCCACTCAACACATCACTCAACAAATAGAACTCTAGATGATTGAAAGACTTGGTATGTAAGGATTTTGAGTAATTAACACCTCTACTCAACACGGTTGAGTTTTTCACATTCAGCACGACTAACTGCGTCAAATATCCAGCGCTGATATATTTTCAGATGCATATCTGGGCTATGTCCCATCCAGTTAGCCGCAAAAGCCACGGGAACGCCTGCAGCGTGGCAACGGATAGCATAGGCATGGCGTAGGCTGTAAGGTGTGCCTGGTGCCTTTCGTTGCTTCCATTGGTTCGCTGCGTAATAACCGTACTGCTCGTTAGCACAGGCTTTTATTTTTGGTGGCTTGCGATCGCAATTCAGCCAGCGCTCAATCCACTCAGCAGGATGAGGGTAGGCAGTACGAGAACCCGTTTTAGTATTGTCTGGAATATTGGCTACCAATAAACCGTCCCTGTCTTCCAGGGTGCAATGGAACGCCTCATGGTCCCGGAGTCCGTAGATGGCCATTAGAGCAAATACAAACTGCCACGGAGGAGGGATGCTATCAATGGTGTTTTGTATCTTGAGGTCACTGGGAATATCCTTATGCTTCACATCAGATAGACCATAGCCAGCTTTATAGTGTTTCAGATCAACATCAATACCGGCAAAGTTGGCTAAGCGTTGAAGTTGGAAACAAGCGCGGTCTCTGGCTGCTTTTTTAGTCTCAGGCTTGCTGAGTACTGCCGTGACTAATACCTCTGGGGTCAGTGGCGCATCTAGCGGTAGCTTATTGAATCCAAAATACAGGTATCGTTTTGTCCAATTAAATTCCTTATCCTCTGGTAAGTTAGGCCACACATGGGCCTTAAATTTGTCTAACCAGTAGCTACAGGTTTTAACCTCGGGTTCATCACTAGGGATATCAATCCAATCGTCCCAGGTGAATTTATCCCGGTCCAACTGGTCACCTAATTTGATAGCTTCAGCTTTAGCTTTTCTTAGCCCTAACCTGGATGCATTCAGTTTCAGAGATATACGTTGTTGGTATGGTTTTCGTTTGTTGCTGGTAGGCTTTGGCGGGAGTGTTGCAACCAATGACAACTTCTTGCCTCTCAGTTCGATCCGAACCCGGTAGCAATCGGCTTTGAGTGCAAGGTTAGCGGTTCTCACCTCAGCCTCGATATTCACTTTTGCCATTACTTAGCTACGTGCGCTTTCTAAGAATTCGCGGCAGTTGCCTACGTGGTATTGGTATGTGGGTCTTTTGGCGTTAGCAGGGCCTACTATTTGCCAGTGATCTTTTTCTTTCAAGTCACCAGCTCGCCGAAGGTTATGCAGACTTTTGGCTGTATCCAAGTCTAGGAGTTGATACGCTTTAGATGCTGGATACCATTGTCGCCGATGCTGTTGTTCTGGAGCAAGATGTAACATAGCGGCCAGCTTCTGCTCTACCAGCGTCCCGACAACTGCTTTTAGTTCCGATTCAGGAATGAGTCTATCAGCCATTGGTCGCTCTCTCACTGCCAGGATTAACTGAATACTTGCCGTCTACTTCAGAAATATGCCCCTTATCGACTAGCTCAGTTAGTAAGCTGTCGAGATACGCTTTTCGATGCTTGGATTTATCAAGGTTTGCGGCAAACAGCCGTGCTGCTGCAATCTGCCTACCAGTTTTGCCCGGTTTCCGCTCAATATAATTCTTGAGCTGTAATAGATGGCCTGTTAACTCTTCCTGAGGGCTATTAAGGGCCATCAACAGGCGAAACTGACCAACGAAATATTCGGTCCATCGTCGCGCCATATCCACGGTACGTGCCCCAATGGTGGTCGAGGGCTTTTTACCCGCTAACACAGCATTAACGATATGCAGTAGTAAGATGAAACGTCCAAAATAGCTTTCAAATTTTGGAAATGCTGCTTGCATGCTGGGATGATCTGTTGCTACCGCACGATCAGTAAGCTCATGCTGATATTCCATGAATGCTATTTTTGCCTGATTGCTGCTCAGGTAATACTCACACTCAGATAATTCATCAAGGATTTCGAGGAGAGCAATAAGCGTTTGCCGTAGGCCAGTATCGCCATCGTCAGATAACAGATCGATATAAGCTAACGGAGCATCAGCAGCACAGAACAAATAACGTGCCCACTCCCCACAACTATCTCTGTGGTCACCCATTAGTTCCTGTAGCTTGATGTACTGGATCGCGCCTGTCCTACTGATAGCCGTTTTTTCGAGGAAAATTGAGCCATCACCTTTACGATCTCGACTGAGGCTACCACCATTAAATTCACTAAGATCTGCCTCGGTTTCACCACCATCCCCACGACCGTTAGCGAACCGCCCACGCTCATTGAAATAAGCACTCGCTTCATCTCTGTATAAAAGAATGCCTCTAGGATTTTCGGAATGAACCTGGATACGAGCAGCTAGGGTATCGTCGTTGCTGAAAAATCGTTTCCGAGTAGGCTTTTCAGGAGGTGGACCATCGTCTCGTTTCCAAGTTTCTAAAGCTAACTCATAAGCCTCAAGCTCAGTTTGATATCTTTGGTACGCTTGCTTTTCTAGTTCGCTTACAACCGAGATGATTGATTTCTGAGCAGGGGTTTTCTTCCGTCCTGTTGGGGCAACAATTATGGTTCTAAAGATTGGGGAAACGGTGTAATTACCTTTGGCATTGAGGATTAATGTTGCACTGGTGCCGATGCGACTAGCCAGTACTGGTATCAACGTTGTCGCTAAAAACTCTGGTGCTGTAGGCATAGCTTCTGCTGTAGCTATTAGGGCATCAGCCAACTCCCCTCCATCACCATATAAGCCTTCCTCAATGGGTAGAATACTGCCCTTGATAGCTTCCAAATCATCTAACTGAGTTATGGCTTCAGCAGCACTCTCTTGAGTTTCTGCCTCTTTTCGCATTTGGAAAAACTGTTTTTCAAGCCTGTCAGGGCGTCTGCCATACTCGTCGGCCAAGTCGGTTATTTTCCCAGTTAATTCGCTGCCATCTATGTCGTCATCAATTAACTGCTGCAACTCGCTTTCCAGCGTATCTTCTGCGTTTTCGTCAGGTTCTTTTGGCGGATAGTACTTGTCGTACTCCTCAGGGCAATTCTCATACAGCCAATCATGAACATCTTTGAGTGTTTTATGTTCATCGTGCCCGTGGTGACATTTGAATCCTAAACCACCACCAGGTTTAATCAATAATGCCGTACCGTTATCGACACCCCCGGTATGATCATCTACCCAAGGACATGTGATTTCAATTTTGTGACCCTGTATATATTTAATGAGACCCAACGAATCCAACATCTTATAGATGGGGTCATTTTGAGCCGTTAGGATATCTAGCTGGTCAATCTCTCCGCCGATATCCCCACTATGCTTACTGGCAACGGCTGCAAGGTCTAATTCATACTTTTCAATAATCTCTTCAATCGTGTGGTAGTTACACCCATTAACATCCTCATACGCTTTAACTCTATGGGGTTTATCCAGTGACTCTTTATTATTCCAACCACCCGGTAACCGACCGTAACGAGTAACCCCTTTCATTCCAGGATCTGTGCCATCTGTGGCAAGTCCTTGCGCGACCAATGCATTCAGAACCGATTCAGCTAATTGTCGATCCCTAACCGGCACTTTGAGAAAATACCAAGCCTGGAAATTTCCCGGTGACGTTTCAAGCCAATAGGTTGGAGGTAAGACTATTTTTTCAAAGGGTACTTTGGTCCCGACATCATCAATCATCACCGCAACCATGGCGACAAATTCGGTTTTTCGTCGCTTATTACCCTTAAAGACAGAAATGGTGATATATCGGTTTTTATCAGCCCAATGGTATAACTTGCGTAAGATAAAGTCTGTTAGCTTTTGAGCTGTCCAGTTTCCGATTTTAGGAGCTTGCTCAAATTCACAAACTAAAGGCCATAATTTGTCAGGGCAGACTGCCGATAACGCATCGATAAACGTTCTGGGTTTTACAGCTGTTGTATCGATCCGTAGACAGTGCTTGCTGACTTTTTTCAATGGAGATATACTTTTAGACATAGCAAATTAAGCCGCTCCTTAGCGGTTTGTGAGTTTTCCGACCTGAATAAACTCTTTTCTCTCGGACCCTCGATGTCTTCACCATTGAGGGTTTGTTGCATTTAGAGAATCGAAATTTAATCCATAGTCGGGTTTACAAAGATAGGTGTGTGTTGAGGGATTTCGATGAGTCCTGTGAATCAACCATAGCGCTAAAAAAAGCTTAGAAACGAGGGTTTTAGGCGCGATGACACTAATCGCTAGAACCCTCTCATAGAAAGCATTTCAGAGGGCTCAAATTTACATCGTCTAGTTTCCTGATGGCTCTCCCCTTACCTGGGAGTTTGATGACCCATGTCCCGTCGTCAGATTTGAGGGCTGCCCATTTTTCACTCTCAAGCTCTGTGGCCAGACTAGAACGGGCTTTTAAGAAATTAGCTCGAACCTGTTTGTTGAACCAGGGATCTTTTTTCCCCATGTGGTTCATGATTTCGATCAGGTGCCATGTGTATGGATAACGCTGTCTATCCAATGGATTCTTGCTAGACCGGATGATCTGAGTTTGTTTTCTAAAACCCGTTAAGCTCCTTTTCTTGCCGCCTTTTTTACTGGCTTCAACGCCAAAGCCTTCGATAGTCCGCTCAGCGACCACCTGAGCAAACCACTCGGTAGCATCCGTGACGCCATCTAGAACAACCCAACCAAACCCATGCTCACAAGACGTGGCAACCCATTTATAGAGTTCTCCAAAGGGTTTATACGCTCGCTTGAAGCCATGGGGCAGTTCGAGACTGGGTTTGCGCGTCTTATCCCATTTTTGAGTGATGAACGCGTCTAGCATCCATAGCCGATGACAATACATCAACAGGTTGTAACCTGTAGGTTCTGTTGCCCAGGCCGGATCAAATAGGTGACCTGGATTAGTCAGCTTTCTCAGCGTACGTTCCCACGGTGGCTTGGGAGGTAAGTTCCCTGGCATCTTTAGAGACGTGAGCCCTCCATGCTGATTTATCCGGTCCAATATCGTCCGGTTGATTGGCTGGTCAGTCATGGTCGCCTCCAGACTGACGTCGTCGTTCTCCTTCAAATACAGAGATAGTGATGTGAGCCATTGAAATCCCTCTATTGCTGGCTTTATTCGATTTTGTTAGTATTAATTTCATAGCGATTTGAACCGCTCCTTGGCGGTCTCTAATTTTCCAGATTCGAACTAACTCTTCCCTTTGAAACCCTTGATGCTAGAGACATCAAGGGTTTTTAATGTTTGGGTGTTTGTTGGGCTTCAACAGCCTTGAGACCTTCAATGATCAACCGTCGCGCATTCGCGTAGCGGCTACCTGGCATAGCATCAATACGACGTGCATACTCATTAGGAATACGAGTACGAAAAACGGTGTGATGGTCATAAGCGGTTTCACCACGTCTACGCCTTCCGGCCCCATTAGGATTTCGTGTTCTTAGGTGACTAGGATTCACAACTTTTTAGTTCCTACGAGACTAAGCAAAATCTAGCACAAACAAAATTATTAAAATCTCCTGAAACCTTTGAAACTTAGTTAATTCAATTAATAAAGGCGACCTTCAAGTTGTTAAATAGCTATATATAGCGATTTGCATTCTTAAAAACCGACAGAAATCTGTGCCAATCGGCATATGTCAAGAATCATTACAGTTATTCAAAACTGAAATTCTGCATGCGATTGAGATCGCAAACTCCTAACTCTCTGGTTTCGCATCATCAACCGGGGGTAGTTCACCCGATTGCTCAGCTTCTCTAACCTCTCGCTCAACCATAACTTCCAGCATGTTGCTACTAGAGCGCTTGCGAATTTCGCATAGCTGTTCAAAGCGCTCTTTCAACAAAAGATCTATGTAAGTTGCTATACGAGGTTTCTTTGTGGCCACGTCCGAATAAATCATTATTTCACCTCCAAAATACTTTAGTAGCAGGACTTTAACAGCACTTCAGACGAAAGTAACCCTACTTTCATCATTTAGTCGCATTACTTTTGTGTGACAGTAACGTTACTTTGATGCTAGCATGGCACTCAACAGGCAGCAAATCAGGTTGATATTGCCTGGTGCTGCCACATCTGCCAGCTAGGGAATGAGCACTAAACCCGTACGAAAATCAGCTCTATCCCTTGTGCATCCAATATTTGAGGTTGAATCGAATGACTAACCAGCTTTTGACTAAAGCGTCTGGTGCTGCCACATCTGCCAGTTCTAGCCAAGTCTCCCAACCGATGGGTTTAGACATTGGTAATGGGGCTTTGAAAATCGTCACGGGACTCGGAGAACATCGTCTAGAGTCCTATGTGACCTACTTGGATTCTCGTCTGTCGATGGGCCAAACCCAAGGCTATGTCGAGTACATCCAAGGTGATCGCACTGACTTGCAAGGCAAGCAATGGATCGGTGGGATTAATGCTTACTATCACGCACCCAGGGCATTAGCACGGGTAACGGATGACAAAACCGGCAAAGTTGACCTGGGATTGCAGCTCTTACTCTCTGTCCTGTCATTGCTACCCCATCGATCTGAATGGATGCTATCTCTCACCGTCTCAGTTCACGATGGGGCCACCCTCGGCAAAGGATTAAAAACTGCCCTAGAAGGTGACCATACTGCTGTTCTCAATGGCAAGCGTTCAACAGTTTCAGTGACTGTAAATGGTGTGCTTGAGGAAGGCACGGGAGCCGTTAGCAACTATCAGAAACAGTCTGATTTCACCAATGCTTTGGTCTATGACTTGGGCAATGGAACCCTTATCGTAAGTAGCTTTAATGGGCTTGCAATGACCGATCGGAGCTATAGCCAGAATGGGGGTGTTGAGTCGCTGATTGATGAGATCGCAACCAATGACCTTGTTCGCCAATATCTGAAACGTGAAGGCGACCGTCACCTTATCAGAACTGGTATTGAATCAACACAGTTTACCTATGGCACCCAGTATCCAGACTGGAAATTTACTGAAGCCTATAAGCAAGAGTTACCCCGATGGGTTGATCGAGTCCTTAAGCCTATGGTCAGACCAACAGAAGATCGCATGGCCTCAGCGACGGCATTAATTGCTATCGGTGGTGGTGCCTGTCTACCTGGCATCAAAGGATTGTTGGCTAAGCGCAATATCCAAGTGTTGCCCGATCCACAGTGGACCAATGCTCGGGGGCTTTATGCCTATGCCGTCCGCAAAGTTGCTCAGGAGGGATAAACCGTGAGGGTATCGATTGAGAAAGGCTTTCAGCCGTTGGTGATGGAAGTGATGGAACAAATCAGGGTGGATGATCCAAAGCTAGCCATTAATCACATCATCGGCAGTTGGGCAGCTGGGCAACAATGCCCAAATCTACCAGCATCAGGTCATTACACCGTAACCACAACAGACACAACTGATGAATTCTCACAGATAGCTGATTGGAGCTAACCAACAAAACACCATCCCACACATTGAGGAACAAACCTATGCAAGTAACAACTAACACACTCATCCCAATCTCCATCGAGCTAAACCTTTGGCACGATGACGACGCTGAGAGCACAATCCCCGACGCCACCCATGAGGGTGCCCTTCAGGTGCCAGCTGGATTGAGTGAACGGCGTATCGGGCAACTGGTCGATAAGTATGCTGCCGACTATGCCAGGACTCACGGGTACAGCACCAAGAATTTCAATTGGGAGTGGGATTACACTCTCAGCCCTTAGGAGAAACCACCCTACTCAGCTACCGCATCACCATGAATAAACCAACAATCATCACCATCAATGCCGGTCGTGATTGCCAGGGAGACGCTAAGCAACCGATTGATATCGAAATTCACTCAGACCTGATCGCTATTGATACCACTCCCATAGACCCGGATAGCCCCCTCGATGGAGATCGCGTTTACCTGAGCATCGACGACATTCACGCAGCACTAGGCACCGAAGGACTGCACAGTGCATCTCCTCAGTTAAATGGGTTACTCGCGATACTCAACCCTGCAACGTTAGAGGATTAACAATTTTTAGGCCAGCCCCAGGTTTGCAAGCGGAGAGCTGGCCAGTCGTCCCCCTGAACAGGAACACGTCAATATAACCATGAAAAAAATCGAAATCCAATTTGACTGGGTACCACGTCCCGGCCTAACGCAATCAGAGCGAGTATTCATCCAGGTGCCTGATTTTTCAAGTGAAGAAGATATCAATTTATCGGTTTGCTGGGCTGGCAAGTCTCATGGAATCCAAACCGGCTATGACCTGAAAACTCAAGACTGGGAATGGTGGGATATCGACCAAGAAATCCCGGATGGTATTCCCTTTATGCCCCTGGGGATAGGTCGACTGCAGAAATTGGCAAAGACTGTTGCAACACCAAAGTACACGGTGGGTCAGATTGTTGAAATCACGCCTGACGACCGTAACGAATTTCATCCGGGCACCCGTGGCTTAATACTTACCGTTCATGCCTACAACGATGATGATGACAACGGCCCATATACCTCTTACACGGTGCAGATTGCAGACGATCCACCGGGAGAGCATAACGACTATTTTGACGGGTACTGCTACGACAACCGTTGGACTGTGAGCGTGTTCGAAACCCAGGTAAACGAGGTTCTCGTTTAGGCGTCAGGGCATTTACCAAGCGAACAATTTCACCTCATCAAACCCATGCGTAAACGACTAAAAAGAAGACCAAAACCGGGCTCAGCGGAAGTCCTAACTCTACCCGCAGGACTCCGATATAACCTAGCCCCACTACTGGCAGGCACAGGCACCCTGTTACTAGCTGTTGCATTGCTAGTGGCTTACATGTCTCCCACAGCACGATATAGACGAGCCGCAAAGCGCCAGGTCGCTCAACAACAGGCTGATGCATTTGTGGCCCATGAGCGCTATCGATCCGGCTGCACAATGCCCTGGGTGTATCGCAAGGATGGGTCAATTCAGGCCATCGCACTCTCTCGGAATGTTGCCTATACAGACGGTAATTTCGGGGTTTCTATGGCTCCCGGTGACTTGGTCTGTGACGACAACGGCTTATCTGGGGAGATCGGTCAGTCAGGAATGCTGGAAGACCCCAGACGCGCGAGTGACATGGAGCTAGTTAACCAGCGGTTTGAAGATTCCATGGGCTGGCACCCTCAGCCAGTGCGATCCAATGCTTCGTTTACAAACTCAAATTAAGGAGACCTTAAGCGATGACAGCAGCAAATAGTAGAGCCCCCGGTAGTGGCAATCGGCGCGGGAGCAACCCCAGCAACAGTCAACCCGAACAGCCAGCCAACAATCAGAGCACGACCACTGACCAGAACACCACTGAAGCCCCATACCGCAACTACACCCGTAAAGCCAAAGGTCATGCAGACAAGGCTTATAAGTACGTCAGCAAGAAAGTAAATCTGTGTCTATGGGGATTCATCCTGATCATCCTGGGCGGGATTATCGCCATGCAAGTCGGTTGGCTTGGCGATATTGTCGGCTGGGTCGGTCTCATCTGCCTGGTAGTCAGTACTTGGCGTTTTCTGACCAATTCATTTATTAACACCTGGGCGATTATTGCCACGTTCATGTCTGTTGTGGCGCTAATTGTGCTGGGTCTGTTGTTCTTCCAAAGCGCTCATATCTACGCCAGTGCTGGGCGTGCAATCGCACCCGAATCCGGGTTGATCAACCTGCATAATCTGGGTGCTGAGATTTTCAAAGGTGCTCCGTTAATCGGCTGGGCAATTAGCTTAAGCCTAAGGGGGTTAGCCGGTGTTGTGCGTGGCTTGGAGTTAACCGCGTTTGGCCTGCTAGGGGTGATGATTTACGCCATCATTCAATCGGGTGAAGTGATGCCGGTGATCTTTAAGTCATCCCCCGAGACCTTGCAGCGACTCATCAAGACGCTTCAGAAGTTCAAGAAAGTTGAAGTGTCTAACAATGAGAGCGCCACAGTCAGAGAACTCGCCAGCATCCATAACAATTACTACGAAAGTCTCATTGATGCATTGGGCTGGTGGCGTTGCATTTGCTACGCAGTAGATTTCATGGTCTGTCTTTGGTTTGCGCCTTGGATTGTGGGGGGCTGGAGCAACTTTGATCAGATGGCAGGTTGGGATAACGCCAACTGGCCAAACATTATCCGGGGGCTGATCTCAGTCGTGTTCTTTGAGGTGGCTGTCCGTCTCTGGATTATGGCCCGCAAAGGGGTTTATCTATTCGGCAAGAAATAACAGGTACTGGCGGATGGGCCGTGAGCAAACTTTCCACCCGCTAGTGCAGCAACCATACAAAAATCGCTACAGGAGAATTTTAACGATGCAAGCCGCCATACAGCTAACCCCCATCAAAGACCGGGCTGCTGTTATTGAACAGTTTGACAAAGACTTAAAAGCTTGATAGCTCGATATACCTGAGCTTTACCGCAAAGCTGCGAGAAACAGAGAGCACGCAAGCTTAACGAACAGCATTCCTCAAGGGCTAGGACTCGCAGGTGTCACCGGTATCTCCCTAATCGTCATGGCAGGGAGTCCCATCGGGCTGGTGATGTTAGTGGCCGGGTGGCTAGTGAGTGGTCGAGTCTACTTCGGGCTTCGTCGCTGGCAAGACTTTCAAGATGCCTGCACCGATAACGATTTTGCTGAGTTCCTAACTGACCGGGAGCTATCAGAAATTGAAGATTTGATGGCTAGCTCAGGTAAGCCCGCGACACCCGTACTAGCTGAGTCCTACGCTCAGCTGATCGACTCAATGGACGCTGTAGTTGAGCTGGATGGTTCACCCCTCAGAAAGCTGGCTAAGCAGTTTAGAGGTGAAGACATCAACGCCAGCAACACAGTAGTCGATACTCTCGCTAAAACGGTCAATGAACTCCCAAAGGATGATACTGCAGCTAATGCTAACAGTGACGCGGAGATCGCAATCCATGACGACACTAAGAATACCAGCGAACCTCAGTGCATTGGTAATCCCTTCCTAAAGCCAGCTGACACCCTCCCAAAGCTTGACCCCACTGAGCTAATTTACCCGCCCATTACGCTTGTGTGGGGCGGTCAAGGGAGCGGTAAAACGACGTTAGCGAATAAAACCATCTACACAGCGGTAGAGCGTGGCTACTTGGTTTGTGTGGCTGACCCACACTATGCGCTCGGTGACTGGCCAGGTCTGCCGGTGTATGGCAAAGGTGCCAACTATGAAGAATGTGATCTCGTCATGCTGGCCATCCTAAAACTATCCAATCAGCGCTACCAAGAACGGGTCGAAAAAGGCACTAAAGAACACGAATTCCAACAACTTTTAGTCGTGCTTGAAGAATTTACAGACTGGTCTGATGAATGCAGTAATTCAGCCGATTTTATTAAGAAAGCCTGTAAGGATTTTCGCAAGGTTGGGATACACGTTCTGATGGTTGCGCACAACGACACAATTGCGGCGACGGGTGGCGCTAAAGGCAATAAGGAAGCATTTAAAAAAAGCAGTATGCAGATTGAGTCTTTTAGTGAAATGAAAGACGTTGTAGTTGATGGCAAAGCTACCAGAATGTTACGCCCGATAGGTGAGTGCAATGTTGTTGCCCAGGGTAAGGAAATAGGTAAGCATTTACTACCAGATCTGTCTAATTGGAACCCCTCAATTGATGCAACTGTTCAGCCGTTCATTATTGACTTAGAATCCCTGCCATTATCAAGAAATGATGGTGATTTTATATCGAAGGAAGCCAAATATCCAGATGTTTTTAGTAAGACTATTGATCGAATTCAGTCAGGGAACGTAGACCTAGAATCTGTTTGTGAACTGTCATCTGATGCCATTATTCGGGTTATTGAATTTGTGGCGAATGGTTACAAGGGTAAAGAAATTAGCCCCCGTAATATCACAAATAATGTGGCTAATCGTGACGCTGGGATATCTACTGCAAGTGATGCTAGGGAAGCTCTAGATGTGCTTGTTTATCTGAAACTGGCACACCCACAATCAGAGGGTAAGTCATATCTCATCGCTCAATAAACTAGCGTGTTGTGTCGATGTGTTGGTGTGTTAGGGGGATGTGTTTTTACGAGAACACAGGAAACACAGTCTACACAACACATCGACACACTCACCGACACAACACATCGACACAACCAACACAAGGATGACATCATGGCCCGATTTCTATACGGTGGCTCTGAAGCTGGCACAACCCACAACGTTGAAAAGAAACCCATAACCTACCTGTGTTGGTTACTTTTTGATGAGTCCACCATTGACAGCACTCCTTATCAACAGCTCACAGCACTCGGTCAGAAGATTACGCTACAGCTCTACGACACTGCGTTAGTCGATGATATGTATATCTACGAGGGATATAAATGGAAAGTAATCGAACGGATTCAATATCCTTACAGGCCCTACAGCAAGGGGAAGAAAAAAGTAAGTGAACTTAAGCTTGAGTGCTTAGGAAAGGCAGACGATAGCGATGAGTAAACCTGCCTTAAGAGTGTCAATTTTGATCTCAATTATGCTGGCTTTATTCCCTGAATTCGCGCACAGCATAGTCTTAATAGTCCTAGCCTTGACTATTAACTGTAAACACCAATTTCAAAATAAAATCGTTAATTGAAAGGTAATCCAATGAATGCGAATACAGTTCCTGAACTAGTCATCACTGACAATTTCCAGCTAGTGAATAAGATATGGATCGAAAAACCCTATACTCACATTATTTATCAGGGTTTGTATTGGGGTTGTCGAGCTGATTTCGACGCTGCATTTTTTGCACGATAATTAATATAAAGGCAGTCAAAATAATGATTTATTTTCGGACACCTTTAGAACAACAGAACAATTAAGGTTTCTAGGTTATTCAACCAAGACGATGTAGTAGTTGGTGGTACTCTATAGCTATGGTTTTGGGTGTTTGGTTGAGGTGGGTTGTTACTCACTAATTATTTGAATACGTGAAACGTGCATGTACCCCACTTTCCCATCTTGTGTTTTTACCTGCCACCAATTGTTGTTTTGCGTGTAAGTATTGAATACTTCACCTTCATAGATAGTGGTGACAATAACACCTTCTTTTGACTCTATACTTCTTACATGAGTAAAACCATCGGGGTCCTCAATAACTGCTTTAAGATCGAAGCTAATCCCGCCAGAGTCCTTTGGTCCAAAAGTTATATATAATCCTGTCGCTGCTGTAACGATCGCAGCAAAACCAGCTAGCAAGGTTCCCGTCGCCTCTCCGAAAGATTTTTTATCTTCAGACATTGGTTTTGATTGGTATAAGCCCGAAAAAATGCACAGATTAGCTTAAACGTAATCTATGGGCAGATATACGGAAAAGGGCAGCAAGATATGCAACCCCTCACCATAAAACGGCACCACCACATCCAAAAACTCAATAAACCGCAGCGCTGGTCCCGGCCCACCGCACCACCAGCAAACGCTGTGGGCAAGGTCCCAAACCAGCACTCGACCGCACTAAACTCAAATGGAACAGAACGTATAAACTGAGCCAACGCATTGCGCCTTATTCCTTTAAGGCTGGAGGACCGACCCGCCGAACAAGCGGAAGGTGAGGCTAGAGCTTGGCAATTGCTGAAAATCTCTCATTAGCTTGCTCCTTAGTCAACCTGGACCAAGGCCATCTAAGCCATAGCCTCCAATACATACAGTCTTTAGTCGGTCGATAATAGGATGAGCTGAGACCTTACCCGCCAAAGGTCGTATCTTTATTGCCTAGCTCTGAATTTCTAAGCTTCTGGTGAATACTTGGGTGTAGTGTTCCTTTGCCGCCATGAAGTTTGTTGCAATTCTTGCTCCACTGGTTGCCCTAGCTATCGTCAGTTCAGCTGAGGCCCATTCTGGACGTACAAACTCAAGTGGCTGCCACAATAATCGACAAACGGGAGGTTACCACTGTCATGGTGGTGGTTCATCATCTTCAGGAACGCCAGGCAACTCCACACCTTCACGTTCTTCACCCTCAAGTCCCTCACCCGATATCCACTCGACCCCTGGGAATGTCATCGAGCTTCCTGGCAGCCATAATGAAGCGCCATCAACTCAGCCAGCGCTACAAGATGAGCTATCCCATTTAGCGAATGAACTGTGGGATGTCGTCTCTGTTGGAGATGGCGATACAATGCGTGTCCGAAGTAGGGAAGGTGAAACCATTACAGTACGCCTAGCCTGTATTGATGCTCCTGAAATGGCTCAAGCTCCCTATGGTGAAAATGCACGTCGCCAGCTACAGGAGCTGGTACCCGTTGGCAGTCGCGTTAGTTTGAACCCCGTCGATAAAGACCGCTATGGTCGTGTTGTTGCTGAAGTCTTTGCGCAAAATTTCAATATGAACCTATCGATGGTTCAGTCAGGAGCTGCGGTTGCTTATCGTCAATATCTCAGCAATTGCAACGCGGATCTGTATTTAGAATTTGAAGAGTATGCCCGTCAGTATAGATTAGGGTTTTGGTCCCAAGCCAATCCCGTTATGCCGTGGGACTATAGGCAGCAAAACTAAATCGAGGGTACGCCCATGCCTCGTCGTAAACGCTTATTTAGTACGAGAACCCGGAAGAGTAGCTCATCCGTATTAGTCGGATATATTGTCCTGTTCTTCCTGGCAATTGCATTGATCCAGATGCTGCTGCCTTTCATAATTTTGGCCGGGATTGGTTGGGGGATTTACAAAGCCTGGCAATACTGGAGCCAGCAGCAACAGACTGTAGCCATTAGTGCTGAAAAGAAGGAAGACAAATTAACCTCAGCTTTCTATGCGCTCATACAGGAGCATCAGGGGCGTATCAGCGTTTTTGACTTCGCTATGACCGCCAAGGTGACGGCACCTGAAGCTAGGAATTTTCTAGATGGAAAGGCAAAAGAATTTTGTGCAGACTTTGAGGCTACCGAGTCAGGCCAAGTCCTGTATGTGTTTGACAGCTTAAAAAACGAAACACCGTCTCAACAAGCCCACACGATACGAGAGGTTGAGGAGCCCAAACAGATTTCTTCGGACAACAGCACAGAGGGAGAGCAGGTAGATCTATCCGTTTCATTTAACCAAGCAGAATTGGCTCGACGACTAAGTTTATCTTCGAGTTCTGTGGGGCGCAAAAAGTTTTCTCCTGATTTTTCAAAGTGGTCACAAGAGCGAGATCCTCAAGGTTGGTCCTGGTCCTATTCCGCTAAGAAGAAACGATTCCATCCTGTGAAGCGTTAGTGGGGGCGTTTCAGGATAGAAAACTGCTCGACTAGCCTAACACTGGTGCTTCTGGGTGCCTCACTACCAACCATTTACCTGTTCAGTGCTGTTGACTAATGCCCAGACCTTTTAGACCAAAGCTCAAATCTACCGGCTTATCTGTTCTTGCCGCGTTGGTACTGCTCACTCTTAGCAGTGCATGCAATAGTCCAATGGAGACAGCAAAGAACTATGCCCAAGATGCTGAACTCGCAGCTCAAACAGCTTCAACTATTGATGAGTGGAAGTCTGTAGATGACCTATGGGTAAAGGTTATGCAAGCCTTAGATACAGAAAAAAAGTCTAAAAATAAAAACGAAGACTATTGGAAGTTATATGGACAGGCCTCGCAAGGCAGGTTAGATGCAATCCTAGAAGTAAAATTGCTTGACTACACGAGCCCTGGATGTGGCACAGAAGCCTATCAAGAAGGTCGCAATAAACCGCATTACCTTGGCCACGTTGGCTATGTAACCGTGTCGCCATGGACAGATAGGGACCTCTATGAGAAAGTCAAAATGTCATTTGAAGATAAGACAGCTAGGCAAAAGAACTGGCCTGTAGAGGAATGGGCAGTTGATACGGTACTCCAGAACAAAGAAAGTCCTGACGAGACAATTCCCATGGGGACACGGGTGCAAGTTATACGGACCTCTTTAAAACATAGAAGCTTTGGTAATTACAAAGGGAATTTGCAGGTTCGGGATATCTTCACGAAAGAAAGCTTCTGGATTGACCACTTCAACTTCAGTTTCTCTAACCCATCCATATGTTTTCTGAGAGAAGCAAACAAATACTCATTCTAGGCTGATTGCTGCAATGCCAGATCGGGGCATCAAGGGGTAGGACACAGAAACTTTTGTCAAAGAGCAACGGCAGAAAACCTGGAATTAGGAATGCTCAAGAAAGCTAAATCGCCTCCGTTAAACCGAAATCATCAACCCAGTCGCAATGCCCACAATCCCAATGAACCCTAGCCGGTTGAGTCTGAGTGATTGGCATTTCACAGTTAGGGCAGCGTCCTGTAAAGATAGGGTGCCAGTCGAGTAAGGCTAATTGCTGCTCCGGCGTGTAGCGGACTACTGGAGCCGGGATGATTTCACCGTTATAGGTTGCCGGGGTTTTGTTGGTGTAGGTCATGGGGTTAGAGTGCCCATGGTTGAAAATGCATATTCAAACTAAGTTATCCGTAGATAACGAGCAACGGTAATTCCTTTGCTATCTATCTTTCATGAAGATTAGCAAGACGATGAAAGCTACACCTTGAAGCTTCCCCTACTCAATCGTTTTTATGGTTAAGATATCAATTGCCGCTTGTTCCTGGATTGCAATAGGGTGAGACTGTGCGTGAATGTTACAAAGCTGCTTCAGTACATCGTCTGCGTATACCAACAATCAACGATGGCCCGCACGACTTTAAGCGTCTTTTCCAGAAATGGCAATCAGTTCAAGAGCATCTTCCATCCTTGGTAAGACTTGATTTTTCTGGGTGCAGATTTTTAAGACCGAATGCAATAGCTTTTTTGGGTGGCATGGCTCGAAGCCTGGAATTGATGGGAGTTTGCGTCGATATAGATTTTGTAACTATTCAGGAGAATGTCAGAAGAACGCTTGACCGAAATGATTTTTTAGCTTCTTTTGGTGCAGAACCTTATCCCTGGGATGGGAACTCGGTTCCCTATTGTCAATATTCGTATGAAGAGTTTGATTCTATCCCCGACTATCTAGAGGACAAGTGGCTGGGGAGAGGCTGGGTGAAGATAAGCGATAGTTACAAAGAAGAAATTATCAGCAATACACTTGAGATATATCAAAATGCTTTTGAACATAGCAACTCGCCGATAGGGGTCGTTACATGTGGGCAGCAGTTCCCAAATATGAAGCTTTTGAAGCTAACCGTGATTGATTTTGGGATAGGCGTTCCAACAAACGTTCGTAATTTTCGGAATCATCCAAATATGCTTTCTACAGATGCGTTTCGGTGGGCTTTCCAGAAAGGGCATTCCACCCGAAAAGGATTTTCCGGTGGAGATGGGTTAAGTATCCTTAAAAGCTTCGTGATGGACAAGCAAGGTAAAATTGAGATATACAGTCACGATGGATACGCAATTTTTAGTGAAGATGGTGAAGACTATCGAGTAATTGACAGTTTTTTCGAGGGGACGCTAGTTAATATAACCGTGAAGTGTGATATAGAAGTTTGCACCGAATTTTAGAGTTAGCTACCCTTATTAGTACACGCGTTCTAGGGAGAGTGGAGCCATGAACATCCGTGTTTATGAAGTTACAGGTGAAAATGCAATGACTCGTGAAGCAGGCGAAAAGCTTTACGCGGTTATTCATCCACTGCTTTTAGGCGATCAGGAAGTGGCGTTAGATTTCTCAGACGTCAAACGGCACCTAACCGTATTTTTTAATTTTGCAATTGGCCAGCTTTATCGAGACATTAGTGCTGATAAGGTCAGAGCTATCCAGGTTTCTAATTTAAGTCCTGTTGGGGTGAACACATTGAATCAGGTTCACAATACAGCACAGCAATATTACTCAGATGAAACCTATAGACAGGCCGTTAACAGCCTGGTGGAAGAGCAATCTATCTGCTTGTAATGGCGATTAATCTTACAATCCAAGCAGACATTGTAGACATCAGAAACGGAAATGATTCCCCACTAGCTAGGGATGTTTTTTGGGTCGATACTAATGTTTGGTATTGGTTAACTTACACCAAAGCTAGTATTGCTGGCACAGCTCAGCCGTATCAGATAAAAAACTATCCACCATACATTGCGGCGGCTGTACAGGCTGGCGCACAATTATGTTGCTCAGGATTAACATTAGCTGAGCTATCTAGTCGTATTGAGAGGTCTGAAGCGAAGCTTGCTGGTTATGACTATCGTGGTGGGTTAAAAGAATATCGACACAACGATCTATCAGGACGTTCCAGCGTTGTTAATTTAGTTGACACCTGTTGGCAGCAAATAACTTCTTCTTTTAGCAAGTTAGAAAATCTGTCAATCGACTCTGCAACCGCTGCTCAAGCATTGACTCAATTCAGGAATAGTCAAGTTGATGGATATGATTTATTCATCATCGAAAACATGATTCAACATGGCATAACTAAAATCATCACTGATGACGGTGATTACTCTACTGTTCCTGGGATAGAGGTTTTTACTGCTAACAGAAAAGTTGTTAACACGGCTCGACAGCAAAGACGTTTAATTGCTAGATGATGTCGCCCTATTCAAGTGAAGATAGCGTACTAATAAAGCAATGTAATTCTGCTCCATTGCATAGGCGCGTTATTAGTAATGTCCTTATGAATTTAGAGCTTTTTGAGCTTCTTACTAAAGAATGAAACCGAAGCTAAGATTAATCTCTCAGCCTCGACCTCGTTAATAGAAAGTGTCCCATTAACGGCCTGTCTGGATTTTAAATCAGATAAGAGTTAGCTGCTGCTTGACTCACGAAAATAAAACCCTAGAACAAAACCTAAAGGTCCAGCCATTACAGACGACACACTTTTAAATAATTCAAAAGCATCTGAAAAATCATGGCTGCGCTCAGTCCGAATACTACCGTCATCTGTATATTCAATCTGCCTTACGGGTTTGAAGAGCAAGAGAAAAGTAAAAAGGACACAGAACAAGACACTTGCAGCAAAACTGCCTACAACAATCACAGCAATCGTTCTCGCCGTGTAAGACCGGTAAGGAGTGGTAGGAAATGCCTGAGGCGGGGGAGGATAATACTCTTTTGGACTTCCCTCAGACTGTGGCTCATCAGTCTTTTCAATTTCGTCATCTGAAGATCCATCTTCAGAATTCTTTCCGCTACCCAAATCAATGCTTAACCAACCTGGCATACCCTGAAATTTCCACTAACTAGAGGTAAAAAGTTGGTCAAAACTATTCAGTATCCCGAAAACTGCTAGATCAGCATCTTCGCGACTGAGACCCAAGCTTACCTATGGTCACCACCTATTTGCTAGAACTCTTCGTTTTAGGCATGTTTACCTGCTCAATCGCACGCCCCCTACGAGTGCTCGCAATATCCCTACCTTGCTGAACCTGCTTCAGTGCCCACTCATAAAGCCCTAAAGCATCAGAAATTGCTTGCCCAGGATCGCGTCCTGTCAACTCAGAGATCCTTTGAACCAAATCTAGTGTGTCGTCACCAAAATTCACCCGAACTGAACGGGAGTCATCATCATTATGATTATGTGACTTACGAGCAAACGATTGCGTCATGGTCGGTCGATCACTCCACAGTTTGTGTGACGATATCGTAAAAGCAGCTTATTCAACAAAACACGCATAACTTAACCTCGGCGCTTTAAATAAGAGCCATCTGTATACAGGTTAACAAATTTCGATCAGAATATGATATCAGATCTTCAGCAATACGCAAACAGCACAGTAAAAACATCATTACAAAATGTGTCTTGCGATTGATGACATCTTTTATGGCAAATGAAGACGCAACGTATGAGAGCGCAGACACCTTACATAGGTCATGATTGTGTATTTTTCAACGTTAGATGTCAATAGCAATTAAATTTCGATGTCAACTATATTCAGCTCCTCATAGTAGATAGTCGCTCAAAAGAGCATTTTCCACAGAAATTGCTGAATCCCTTCTAATTTCGTAGAAACCTGTGGAAAACCCATCATATATTGTGGAAAATCTGTGGAAAATCTGTGGAAAACCACACGAAAAATTAACAAAAAAAAATATTAAAAGTGATAAAAATTTTAATATGGTCTAACAAGTCATTGCTCTTTCGTAGTTTTTTTGCTATGCCCCTGCAGAGATAAGCATTACTTCTCTCCAGAAAGGCTGCTTTCAAAATTGCCAACGGTCAAACTATTAGCACTTAGGTAACGACAGCTCGGTAATAGCTGGCACGACTAATGCCCACTTCCTTACAAATATCACTGATGGTCATTTCCCCAGCATTAGCCAGCCGCTTAGCCTCTAGAATCTGACCTTTAGTGATGCTAGGTTTACGGCCACCCTTACGACCACGGGCGCGGGCAGCTTTAAGACCTGCTTCGGTGCGCTCCTTAATAATGTCCCGTTCTAGCTCAGCAATACTGGCCATGGTGCGAAAGAAGAACTTGCCCATGGCGGTTGAAGTATCGATCTGGTCCTGAATAGAGCGCAGTTCTACGCCTTTGAATTCCAGAAACTCTGATACCTCAATCAGATGCTTGGTACTCCTGCCAGCGCGGTCAAGCTTCCATATCACCAGGACATCACCTTTACGTAGCTGATCAAGGCACTTGTCCCACTCCGGTCGGGATGATTTTGCGCCACTCACACCCTCATCCGTAAAGATGCGATCGCAACCATCCGCTTTGAGAGCATCCAGTTGTAAATCTAAGGTCTGGTCATAGGTGCTGACTCTTGCATAACCGATTGACAAGCATTCATTACTGATGTGGAGGTAAGCCTAACTGATGCTTTAGTGCATCAGGAACATTGCAAGCCTTGTTTACCTCCTCAGGAGCAGGCCAGATGGTTTTGGGAGACCAAATAATGTCTTGAATATTGGCTTCAAAAAGATTAGCTCTAGAAAGGTCAGCTCCAGATAAATCAGTTTCTGTAAAGTCAGCTCCAGATAAATCAGCTTCTAAGAGATTGGCATCTCTGAGTGAAGCTTTATGTAGCAATGCTCCACGAAGTAAAGCTTTTTCGAGAATGGCACCCCCTAAATAACTTTTTTGTAAGTGTGAGAATCTTAGATCAGCTTTCGTAAGATTAGCTCTCTCAAAAATAGCTTCCTCTAAGCGTGCTCCTTCAAAGATTGCACCTTCGAGATCAGCATCTACTAAATTAGTGTCTCTTAGAAAAGCACTGTAGAAATTCACATTCTTCAGATGAGCTTTCGCTAAATGAGCTTTTTCAAGACGGGCTCTAGTTAAATCAGAACCACTTAAATTAGCTTTCCTAAAATTAGCATTACGAAGTATAGCTCCTTCCAAGTAAGCCTTTTCAAGGCAGGCTTCCTCTAACAAAGCACCTGTGAGATTAACCGAGAATAAATTAGCCTCCTCCAAATGAGCATTACGAAAGTTGGCTGCATATAATTGAGCCCCAGCAAGATTTGATTTACTGAAATTTGAGCGTTCACCCGGAAACTGAAAATATCGCAGTTCATTAGATTCAGATAAGAAGCGAATTACTTGTACTTGTCTAGATTTGTCTAATTCATCTAAAGCAGCTAATGTTCGTGCTCTGGCAATAGCTGTGACTTTCGATTTCTCCCAATCACTCTTATCTTCTGCTTGAATACCTCTTTGCCAGTTATCACTAAGGAATAGCTCTGTTATATCATCTAGGTAGTCTTTGAAAGCCTCATGCTGCTTCCGTTCATCTTCTCTCTTTTCTAGGAGTCCCCGAATAAAAAAGCCAGTACTTGATAAAGCTATTGGAACTACTAGGAGTTCTATCCAATCCCATAACGGTCGTCCCAAAAAAAGGGTATTATCATCGAACCAATATTGATTATTTAGCCAATATTTATAGACAACTATTATCAGTAATAGACTTAATAAAGACAACAAAAAATATACTACTTTTCTTGTCGAAAAGCCTTTTGATTTAATGTTTTCAGCCAGCTTGGGCCACCATTTGAACATTTAGTCTCAAAGCCTCGAAAACATTTTTTTGGTCTGGCACCTCATACTGTCATTTACTTATTCACTATGAGGTGCCAATACGAGGGATTTGAATAGCATGATCAACGAATTACTAGAAAAGTAATTAAACTAAGCAGGCAAGGGTAGAAACGCTGATGCGGATTTCGAAATGAAAATTCGATAAATCGTTGTTGAGAAAAGGGTTTTAGATTGGTTAACAAAAGAAACTTAGTTGATTATTTGAAGCCTGCCCTACTTAGTAGATAAAAAATTCAATCCTTAAATACTCTCTCCAATGCTGCGGGTTACTTCTGATTCAGGGACTATACAGTCTTGTGGGTTAGGACCTGGCACAGGAGATGTATATTGTCTTTGTTCTCTGGCATTAACATACTTTAGGAATGCACTTTGGTCTTTACCTATGACTAATTCCACCCTAACTTGCCCACTTTCTGGTGCATCGAAAGACATTGATTGAATAGATACTGACCTAGGTTTTCCTTCAGTAGGAGCAAGCTCCTGAATAGCAACCTCAAAAGCTTTCTCGATCTCTCTAAGTGACAAGTCTTTGATATTTTTTTCAGGAGTATCCATTAGCCTATAGTGCAAATAAACTATTGAATAGAGTATAACCCCATCAGCTAAGTACAAAACTGCCTAGAGTCCGCCTCACTTTTCGGTATAGCAGCAGGGATCACCCAATATATCGAGCAGTCATCGTAGATGATTTATGCCCTAGAAATCGACTAATCTCTGCGGCTGACTTGCCCGCTTTCTGCAGATTCGTAGCGAATGACCTACGAAAGCTATGGGTCGAAATCCCTTCCAGCTCGGGTGCAGCTTCAATCACCTCTTTCAAAACCTTGTGGGCAGCTTGGCGAGAAACATGAGTCTTACGCTGACTGTTTTGGTAGGCCGGGAAGAGATAACCCCTTTCGGGTGCGTCGTAGGCATCTAGAAACGCCTGCAACTGGGGTTGAATCGCAATTTCTCGCGTCATGGGTTTGCGAGCTTTCAGTACAGTAATCACAACGCGATCGGACTGAATAGATTTTACATCCAAGCTCAATACTTCAGAGATACGACTACCCGTGAAGTATGCGATCGCAAATACACATTGCCATTTCTCATCCGGTAGGTGATTGAAAAACGTGACTAACTCTTCTTCACCCAAGTGACGAGCTTGACCCTTACCATCTTTTTTCCGAGCTGGAGCCGCAACGGTCTCGGACAGATCAAAATTCGCAGTCGTGAACATTTTAGGAGCGATTTTCATGAACACCTCCATTCTAGTTTACGTTTAACTCTTTCGTAAACTAGAAATCAACGAATTTATAAGGGTTACAGCCATCAGTCTAGAATTTGGATCGTTTTTAGGGAAACTGGCACACTCGCAACCGAGTTTATGAAGTTAACTTGAGACAGTTTGTATCAAGTTAAGACTAAGCTTGTGTGACAGTAAGTGTGACAATCAAGAATTACAATCTTTGTATTGACTTGAGATTTATTAGTATTAATACGAGACTAGTTCACATCTGAAAAGTGTAATAGTGCAATAAGGGTAAAGGGCTACTGAAGAGACCTGGGTACTGAACATGCCACTCGAAAACCAGTAGTGTTGGAGCGGAAGTCGGGCGTGAGGTCGAAACGGTAAGCGGAGCGGCAATACCTCGGAGAGTCGCCCCAGGAGCCCCCATGGATGACACGATGTGCCTCTTCGTTACCAGTCAGCCAGGCGCTACCATCAGTTGGAGCCCCCTCGTAGCTGTCATGCCAATAGTCTTGGCACCATTCCCAGACAATGCCATGTATGTCATGTAGACCAAAGGAATTGGCCGGGAAGCTACCTACAGCAATCGTCCCCACATCGATGTCTTGTCCAAAATGAGCTTGTTCCTTGCTTAGGCTATCTCCGAAGCAATAGCGAGTTGTTGTTCCTGCCCGACATGCATACTCCCATTCCGCCTCACTAGGTAAGCGAATAGTTTCTCCACTCTTCTGTGAGACTTTTTCGCAAAACTCCATAGCATCATGCCAAGATACGTTGTCAACCGGGTTGTTAGCTCCTGAAAAGTGGCTCGGGTTACTACTCATCACCGCTTCATATTGTGCCTGAGTTACTAGGAACCTACTCATCCAGAACTCAGGCACAGTTACCTTATGCTGAGGCCTTTCATGGTCAGAGCTATCCTCTTCATTTTCAGGTGCTCCCATCAAAAAATTACCACCGGGGATATACACCAGTTTAATATTGACACTATTCCCTACGTATACGAGCTGGGTTTCCCCTACTTTGGGTGTTCTATCAATGGGGAAATGATGAGCAATCGACTTCACTAACTTCTCAAACCCATCTGGCTCAAACAAATCAACCCATTGATAATCTCTGATATTGATGCCATATTCCCGCTGACGCAAATTTGGGATTTCACAGTCATCTAACCGCAGCGGTATCAAGTAAATCTTGCCCTCTGGCATGTTTCCACATTTTTGCAACGCCATCCTAAACTCTTTTTGAACATAGCCCTGCTTTTTAACGGAGCGCTTAGACAGGCAAGCTATGAAGATATCGCTGCTATCAATAGCGTTCTTAATTTCATCATCCCAAAGCTGACCACCCAGTAAGTCCTTCTTGTCCAACCAGGGTTGATACCCTCTACGTTTGAGGCGATCATATAACTCAAATACTTTCGCTTTATCCTCTTTGGCATGAGCCAAAAAAATCCGAACCATCGGCTAACATAGGGCTAAAGGTTTGAAACACAGAAAGCGGCTCTAACTTGGCGGTTCGGGGCCGTTTTCTGTATGTATCCCTATTAAAGCTGGTCTAGTTGATGGATGTCAGGAATCTAATTCTGGGCACTCTAGGTATAGTTGGCAGACATACTGCCCCATTAAATTTCTATAACAAAGCCGCCCCTGGTGCTTAGTGCATCGGGGGTTATTTAATGCCTATGGAATCCCGATAGACCAGCTGTATACTCCTGATAGCGCGGTTAACCGTTATCGATATGAGTAGACCTGCCACTGGCCGAACCACCAAGCTTGTTAGAGTGCCGATACGCTTTGAGACTCAAGTCAAGGCGTATATTCGGCAGCTTAAGGAAGAGGAAGCTCGGGTCCAGCAGGAGCAAGAGCAGACGTGATGCTAGAGAATGGTTCAGTGGTTGCGATCTCGCTTCTCTTAGCCTCAACTGCTCAATCAGAATCTGATCCCCTGAAGACGCTGCTTAAGCAGGTAGAGCAGCTAATGTCTCCCCGAGCATGGACAGTGCTCTTTTTGGGGTTCGTCATTCTTGTATTTCTCCTCAATATTGGCGACCAATTATCTGGAATTCTCAGCTGGTTGGGTGTCCCAAGTCCTTTTCAGCGATCGCAACCCTCTACAGATCAGCTAAAAGACATTCGTCGCCAGTTACTGAAAATCGTCAAAAAAGAAGTTAATCGTCGTTTAGCGACGTCTTTGCATAACCTAGTTAAGCTGGACCTCTACATGGAGGACCAGCGGCAGAAGGTAGGCAACCCTAAGTTGGAGCTGGTGCCAGAGGACAATGAACCTAGCTTTCAATCTGTCAATCGAGTACTACATCCAAAAGGGGATAAGCCACCACTGAACTTGAAACTTACCCAGAAAATCGTCGAGGTCTTTGAACGTCAAGATATTCAAGGAAAGCTTCTGATTCTAGGAGAACCGGGATCTGGAAAAACAACCGAGTTGCTACAACTGGCTAAAGACCTAGTGACTCGTGTGGAGGAAGATGATCAGCATCCAGTGCCTGTGATTCTAGAGCTATCGAACTGGGATGGTCAATCCATTGATAAGTGGGTAGCGAGTCAACTCAATAAGCTTTACAACGTCTCAAAAGCTACCATACAGGAATGGTTAGAAAATAATCAGATACTCCTCTTACTTGATGGATTAGATGAGCTGGGGCTAACAAAACAAAGGCAGTGCATTGAGAAGATTAATCAGTTTTTGGCAACAACTCGTACATCAGAATTCGTTATCTGTTGCCGTCGAGAAGAGTATGAAGCAAGTGAAGTTGAGTTGAATGCGTTGAATGGAGCTATTTATCTAGAAGCACTGAAAGAAGAACAAGTTCGTGAGTACTTTGCAAAATTAAATCGGCTCAGGCTTTGGAGCAATGTTTCCGATAATCCAGCTTTATTAGAACTAGCCAAGAAGCCATTGTTCTTGTTCATGCTGGTGGTAGCGTACCAAGGTAATCCAATTCGTAACGAGCAGAAATTGTTTGATGCCTATATTAATAAGCAGATTCATGAACTCGGTAACAAAAGCATTTATAAACCAGGCAAAGAGCCCACTCCACATCAAACTTGTCATTACCTTGTTTGGTTAGCACAAAAACTAGAAGCTATTAACGAAACTGAATTTCTGATTGAGGAATTGCAGCCCACCTGGTTATCCTCTCCTAGACAGAAAAGGCTATACAATTTGATAGATGGGCCAATTGCCGGGTTGAGTTTCTGGCTGTTTTTCTGGCTGTTTTTTGGGCTGTTTTTTGGGCTATATGGCGGGCTGATTAGCGGACTGATTGTCCAGCGAAAGGTTGGGCCGATTACGGGGCTGCTTGGCGGGCTGAGTTTCTGGCTGATTGTCGGGCTATATGGCGGGCTGATTGTAGGGCTGGATGTCGGGCTGGTTGTCGGGCTGGTTAGGGGGCTGAGTAGGGGACTGGATATACCCGCTATTAAACCAGCAGAACAACTGCAGTGGTCTACGTCGTCTTTTTTTCGCGGGCTGATTAGGGGGCTGCTTAGCGGGCTGATTTTAGGGCTGATTATCGGGCTGATTGTCGGGCTAGGTAAAGGAATAAATAGAAATTAACTAACACAAAAAAAAATAACAAAACAAGAAAACAGCATAAGAAAACACAATAAC
>JBHJIV010000134.1:0-15510 GCA_050043105.1 Leptolyngbyaceae cyanobacterium
GTGTTTATAAACGGCAAAACTATAGGGGGCAGAAATGTCTTCGACACCATGAATAATGTCAATCGACATAGAAATCTCTTCTAGATTAAACCCCCAGTCTTGATAGCGCAACAGCGCGTCATAGGCGGGCCCTTCACCCCCTTGGGCAAACGATTCTCGTACAGTTCGTGCTAAAAAATTAGCGACCTCTGGTGTTGATAACAGAGCAGAGTCAGCCTCACAAAAGTAATTGGCCCCATTTAACAGCCCAATAAACATGGCCGAGGGCAACATCTTGGCAGATAGCCCCAGCAGGGTAAAGGGAATTTGAAACAGTCGCGGGACACGGTGAACTGGCTGCGCCTGGGAAGAGGGAATACAGCGCTCAGCAAAAAAACGGTCGATGGCGGTCATTTGCGATCGCAATTCAGCAACACTGACCGGTGCCCACCCTCCCAGATCTAAAGCAAATGTAAGTCGGTCTGGGATAGCATAAGCACAGCTCAGCACCGTGGTACCCCCACCAGAGTGGCCCATCACCCCAAAGGTTTTCCATCCCAGACTGTCTGCCAGCTCACAAATATCATCGACATAGTCCAGCAGGCCATAGGGCTGAAAGTCAGATCGCCCCATACCAGGGCGGTCGGGTGCAACAATCTGCCAGCCATGGGCTTGGGCAGCGGCTTGCGCCGACAGACTGTCTAACCTAGAACCAGGAGATCCATGGAAAAAGAACACAGGCTGCCCCTGCGGATCACCAACACATTGATAAGCCAGCCGACGCCCGTCCGATAGTGTAAAACTCTGAGGCTCAGCCGTCGAAGAAGGAAGATGTAAACCATCCATGGCATCTGCTTTAGCTAGAACAGATTCAGTATACTTAAAACGCTTTTGACTCAACTATGTCTACCGTACGGAGCCAGGTAAGCCCGTTAAACAACCCCAATTTCCTAAGCGAACCAGGCTTTGGTCTACCAATATATCCGATATACATAGAGTAAAATCAAGTGTTTTTTATCACTCCAGAGAGTTTTATCTATTCTTACTATTCGCAATATGAGGGCATATAAAACAGCATTAACCCTAAATAGGGCTCCTATAATGGCGGTTATACCCCCATATCGCACCGGCCAGGTATGCATAATCATCACGCCAATACCGTCTTACAGGATGAAGTCGACTATTCGACCGATGCTCCCATCGTGAATAGCGTTCAGCTTAATCGATTAGTTAACAGCATCTATGAAGATCTGCGCCCCAGGGTCAGTCTTGAAAGTGTTAGACCCCACGATCCAGTTAAGGTGCACTACGTTCCTTATCCCTGGCAAGTGCTAGGGACTGGCAATTATGCAGCGGTGTTTGCCCATCCTCAATACCCTGATCTGGTGGTTAAACTCTATGCCCCCAATCGCCCTGGGTTTGAAGATGAGGTAGAAGTCTATCGCAGAATTGGCGCCCACCCTGCATTCTCTCAATGCTTTTATGCCCAAGACAATTTTTTAGTGCTTAAACGGCTACAGGGTATTACCTTGTACAACTGCTTACACAAGGGTCTACACATCCCTAAGCAGGTAGTTCTAGATATTGATCGAGCGTTAGACTACGCTCGCAGTCGAGGCTTACGCCCCCATGATGTCCATGGCAAAAATGTCATGATGCAACAAGGTCAAGGCTTAGTTGTTGATATTTCAGACTTTCTGAGAGAAGGGTCTGGCTCGGCCTGGGACGATCTAAAAAAGTTTTACTACTGGGTCTATCGCCCTTTTCTCGCCCCTCTAAAGGTTCGTCTTCCTCTACCTTTATTGGATGCTAGTCGAGGGGTTTATCGATTTCTACGTGTTTTGCTAAAGCGCAAAGCTTAGGAGATTGTCGATAAAATACTTTGTGTAGTGTCCTCTCTTTACGTGGCTCCTGTATGCACTTTACAGATATATTTTGCCGACCGATGGTAGTTACGTTTCCCCTATGTGCCATAGGGGAAACGACCGAGAAATGTTTGTTCCCTTAGCGCATTGGTCAAGAATCCTTCCCTAACGGTTTCCCTTTATAAGAGGAACCACATGAGAAAGATGAGATGTGCTCCGAGGCGGCAGACTGGTTTGTTGTCCAAAAACAACACTTGCCAAGATAATCACGATACCTAGCAGTTGAGTGGGGGTAAATGTTTGGTTTAGCCAGACAAAACCAATGATTGTGGCCACCACAGGGCTCATCAATCCTAAATATGAAACGGCTGAGACTTGAAGCTTGTCAATACCTCTAAACCAAAGGATATAAGCTAGCCCGGTACCAATCACACCCAGGTAAATAAGACCCTGGATATTGGTTCTAGAAAGATGGGTAAATGGGCCTTCAATCAGTAGGGCAACGGGCAGTAACATAGCTCCGCCAATCGCCAACTGCCAGGCAGTAAACACAAGTAATGAAACGGGTCGCTTCCACCGTTTGACAAGCACGGTGCCCAACCCCATTGATGCTGCTCCACCAAGGGCGGCTATGATGCCAAGACTATCCAACTTGGCACTGGGGCTAAGGACAAGCAGACCGACACCAACAAAACCTGCGATCGCAACCCAAATAGATGTTTTACTAGGACGCTGCTGCAATAGCAACCACGAAAACATCACCACTAATAAAGGCTGAATCGCCCCAGCTGTAGCAGCAACACCGCCAGGTAGCCGGTAAGCAGCGACAAATAGCAAAGCCTGAAAAATGCCTATATTCAAACCACCAAGAATTAACATCCGCCACCACCAAATTCCTTGAGGCAGCTTCCTAAGAGCCACCGTTAGCAGCAGCCCAACAGGGAGAGCCCGCAACGATGCCACCAATAGAGGATGACCTGCGGGCAAAAACTCTGTAGCGACAATATAGGTAGTGCCCCAAGCCATCGGGGCTAGGGCAGTGAGCAATACATTGAAAGAGCGCGATAGCTGCATCGATTTGCCTCGACCTCAAGATACTTGACTTTAAGATTCTAACATATTTATCTTGATATCAAGATGCTTTATATTGAGAAAAGCAGGCGCATGGCTACCGACCCCGTCGATAAAATCCTGGACCAATGGCATCGAGAGCGTCCCGACCTTGATGTTTCGCCCATGGGGGTAAAGCAATTGAAGCCATTGGGGAGAATAAACATCGTCTGCTCAGTGCGGCTGGGTCATTGGATCGAGAGACCTTAGACCGGCTATTGCGAGAACTCTTGCTGTCGTTTGAAACTTAATAAGGGTGGATGGCAGAGCAAAGGCTCGGAAACAATATTCTCTGACTAATCGACCAAGCCAGATTGCGAGGTGTTGTTGTCGCATTTATTCAATACCGACAACATGGAAAACCCATATTTTGGATTTTGGAAACGATAATGCCAACACATCATGAAACTTAAGTACACGATTCTCTATGTTGACGATGTCTCGAAAACATTGAACTTTTACGAGCAATCATTTGGATTTCAAACAAAAATGTTGCATGGAAGTGGTGATTACGGCGAACTCGAAACTGGAGAGACAACACTCGCAATATCATCATTGAAACTAATGTCTGATTTAGGAAAAAATCCTATAAAGGCAGACCCTTCAGCACCTGTTTTCGAAATTGCATTTGAAACTCAGGAAGTCAAAAAATGGCTGGACCAGGCAATAAAATTTGGTGCCGTATTGGTTCAAGATATACGAAAGGAAACATGGGGGCAAACTACATCCTATGTATCTGACCCAAATAGATTTCTAATAGAAATCTGCTCACCAGTAAAACAACAATAAGTACTATCCGTACCCAGGTTCAAAAAGCAACGCCCGTATTTCGTCATCTGTTTTAATTTGATTGGGTGTTATGTTGAACCACTTTTTCATTTCTCGAGTCATATGAGCTTGATCAGAAAATCCAAAGGCGAATGCAGCGTCGCTTAAACTATCATAATCACCTAATGACCTACCGGTTCTGCGAATTCGAGCCAAGGACAACCAGAAGTGTGGCGAACGTTGCGTCCCTGATTTCACAACGCGCTGCAAACTGCGAACCGATATTCCCAAGTCCTTAGCAGCGCAGCGCACCGTCAATATGCCTGATGCAAGACAATCCAACGCAACTGTCAGTTGCTCATCTCTAACACAGAATTCATCTATTTGATCTGAACCAAAGAGAGCAGCAGGATTCTTATTATGTAGCCAACTTACTAAATCAGTAAGTCGTATTTCAACACCAGGCTGAAGCCGTACCCCCTTCATGCGTTCACCAGCTGAAACTGTAACCGTATAGGCTGAACGACTGAGGTCTGATATAAACCAAGCACAGCCCTCATCTAGAGACTCTTGAATGATGAAATCACGGCAGCCATCCGGAATAACGCGCGTCTCACAAAATACTTGAGACTCGAAGGCCCATTCAGTAAGTGCAGCATCTGCAACAGATGCTTTTGAAGCGTAAATATATGTCTCCATCTTACGTCAAACTTATAGCAAAATGAGTGAAGCTCAAGGTATGCAAGGCTTTATAAATTGGCAGGAGTCAGTGGTTGAACCGAAACCTGTCGTTAACCATGTGCGGTTTGCCATACCATACCAAAATCAACACATAATGCGTAAAATGCCCTCTAACTACTAATCGTTTGCACTGCTCTTAATTGTTCCATCTGCTATGGTTGCTTGCTAGCACGGAATATAGGATATCGACGTTGAATTGAACTATTGAGAAGATCTAACTCTCTCATCGATCAACGAATCCACTGGACAAAGATAATGAAACTGTTATCAATAGCAACAGCTACGATCTCAACTATTTTCATATCACTTGGCCCTACGCAAGCTGAAAATACTCGCGTTTGCTTTGAAGTCCCTGACGACCAGGAAGGCTCCTTCCCAGTATCCGCCGGAGAGAGATTTGATCTAGAACTATCCCCATCCTATATCGACGGAGAAAATCCAGATCATCGTGTTAATATCCGAACTGGCCCCGGTACGGAATACTCCACAAAGGGTATCTATGGCTTGGTTAGCGAGGATGTAACATCTATTGGGTTTGGATACGACCTCAATTGCCAACTCTGGTTTAAGGTGCGTTTCCCTATATCTCAACACGAAGGTTGGATTCACAGTGATTATGTAGAAGCCTACTATCCCAGTGGACTGTTTGACTAAGCCAATGCGGGCTGCGTGTTACTAAATAGGTAAATGTCTCTTAAGAGAGTTAAGAGCGATCGCGCTCTAGATCGTAAATTGCCTTTTCCCAATACCAATCTTCCGGTCTGCCAGGATGTTTCAGTTTCAGATGTTAGACCAGCCCTGCCGCAATTTTTCGATCATCGCCCACTAACCGCAAAAGCTTTTTTTGAACCGTCCGACTGGGCGTACCCACTTCAATATCTGGACAGACCATTCTCTCGACCGACATCACCTCATACGCCCAAGTCCGTTTAGCAGCGGTTTGTAGAGCTGTTTGGAGTGTTTGAACAGTCTGTTGCATCTGCTTCGCCATTTTCGGGTTAGCCCGTTGGGAAAACAACACTGCGGCTTGTTGACAATCCTCAATGGCTCCGCGTAAATTACCAAAGTTTGCCTTCACTTGTCCTCGACTCGCGTAGGCCCAAGCATCTAGCGGATCAATTTCTAATGCCCAATTGAGATCCTCCATTGCGCCTTGATAGTTTTTCTGTTTCGCTTTTTGTACAGCTTGTCTGAGAAATTCATGGAGATCGATCAGAGGACGTATTGGAGGCGCAGCCTGGAAATATCCCAACTTGAACTGGGCCGACCCTCGTTGGTAATAGGCATCAGCGAAATCAGGCTGGTCTTGCAATGTCTGATTGAAAAGTGCGATCGCACCCTCGTAGTCCTTTTCGCTAGCTTTGGCGATAGCTGCTTGATAAGAAGCTGGAGTCATTCAACAAAGAGACCTATCGTTAGTCTTCAAACTGTTCTGTTATTTCTGGGCGAACCGTTAAAACAGGTTCAGGTTGTTCTTCATCCAGCCGTTGAATTTCTTCTTCAAGCCGGGCAATTCCTTCTTCAAAGAAACGCTGAGAGCTGCTGGGGTAGGCCAGAGCGGCTTCCACCTCTGGTGGAATAGCGGGCACCGTAGCAGGCATAGTGGGGGTTGGGGCTGTCTGAGCAGCTGCCAAGGTAGTCCATCCTAAAGTAGTGGTGGTCAAGACAGACAGTATTAAAGACAGACTAGAGCACCGTTTCATAGAACCCTCTTCCCAAATTTATATTGGGGTTTGGCCGTACTTGGGATTGTTATTGACTCCCATCTCTATTTTAGAAAATTCTTAGCAAGGTTGTGGAGGGGTGTTCAAGGCATTGATCTACACAGGAGCATTCACTATTCTCTCTTGGTAAGAAATAACTTTTGTAAACGATTGCTAACGTATTACCTCTGACTGCTGACATGCGACTTACATAGGTAGGTAAGTTAATAACAGGTTTCATCGCAGAACCATGCGAATATTGCTGGTAGACGATGATGAAGCGCTAATGGAAACATTGGCCAATCACCTAATTCATCAACGCTATGCCGTGGATATTACCACCAGTGGCCAAAGTGCCCAGGAATATCTCGACATGTTTAGTTATGACTTGGTGGTGCTCGATCTTAATCTGCCTGACGGCAGTGGTATTGAGTTTTGCAAGGTATTTCGTAAGACCGGGTATGAGCAGCCAATTTTGATGCTGTCGGCAACTAAAGCCGCCGCGCAAAAGGTCAAAGCGCTAGATGCGGGGGCTGATGATTATGTTGTTAAACCCTTTAACCTAGATGAACTAGATGCCCGCATCCGGGCATTGCTGCGGCGTGAACAGGTGGGGCTGCCCACCGTACTGCAGCTGGGGGGAATTTATTTGGACCCAAGCACCTGTGAAACGGCCTATAACGATCAGCCGGTCCATCTCACTCCAAAAGAATTCGCACTGCTGGAGTTGTTTTTGCGACGTCCTAACCGGGTCTATAGCTTAGATGCCATCATTGATGACCTGTGGGCCTTTGAAAACCCACCCAGTGAAGATGCGGTACGCACCCATATTAAAGGGCTACGCCAAAAGTTAGGGTCGGCGGGAGCCCCTAAAAGTTTAATTAAAACGGTCTATGGATTAGGGTATCGGTTGAATGTAAGCGAGCCCCCCGTCGCTCAGGCATCGTCAACAACGGTAGCTGTGGAGCAAGCCTGGAAAAAATATCAGGGGGTGATGCAGGATCGGGTCGATATTTTAGAACGCGCTGCGATCGCAATCGAACAGGGCACCCTGGGCAGCGAGCTATGTCAGACCAGTCAAATGACGGCCCACAGCCTGAGCGGTGCTTTGGGTAGTTTTGGCTTTCCCATGGGCTCCACCCTGGCTCAGCGGCTAGAAAAGCTACTGCAAACTATCCCCGCAACTGATATTCCAGCTGCTCAGTTTAATCATCTGGTGCAGCAGCTCCGCTACGAGATTAGTGACACTACCGTAGATCCCACAGCTGCCACTCCCCTTTTATTGCTGATCAGCCCAGATAGCGATCTCGTTCATCAGCTCAGTCTAGAAGCCGCACAACATTCTCTGCGGGTGCGACAGGCCAGCAACATAATCGATGCCCAGCAGCTGTTGCGACAGCTTAGCCCGCAGTTGGTTATTTTTGATATCGCCTCATCACTGCCAAACAATCAGGTCTCTCAAACAGTATTAGACACCATTGCTCGCTTTACCCAGCAATTTAGCGGTCCCTTTATAGTGTTGTCGTCACGGCTACCTGTTCAAACCCGACTGCAGCTAGTGCAGCAAGGAGCCAATCAGCTATTAAATCGCACTCGCTCATCCCGACAGCTAATAGCGGAAGTGCTCAAGGTGATGCGAATTGCCTCCACCCCTGCCAAAATTATTATTGTTGACGACGACCCACAGAGTCTTCACCAGTTGCAAAGTAACTTAGCTGCCTGGAATTTTGACATTACAGCGTTGACCAGCAGCCATCAACTTTGGCAAACCCTAGAACAAGTACAGCCAGATGCCATCGTATTAGATGTCACCATGCCCGATATGGATGGGTTTGAAATCTGTCAGGTATTACGAGCTGAACCGCAATGGCGCAATCTCCCCATCCTATTTTTAACTGCTCACAAAGAAGACACCCTACGAGAAAACGCATTTCAGTTTGGTGGCGATGATTTTATTGACAAATCAGTAGCCCCATCCGAACTGGCCATTCGCATTCTCAATCAGATTCATCATGCCTAGTGCTCTCCCAGGCTCATACTAAGCTAGGACCTAGGCTATACCAAGCTGGGAGGGTAATAGCCTAACCCTTCAACAAAGCGACTACAAAACTCATGGAGTTCTGTCGGATCGGGCAGACCGTGGGAGACCACGACTACCTGATTTTCGTTCATCACCTGGGTGGGTGTCTGACCTTGATCCAACGCCTGAAGAGTGGTGAGTACCTGCGCAGATGCCCGATGGGGCATACCGTTTTCTTTCAGATAAGCAGTCAAATTGCCCTCAGCAGCGCCATCTAGAGGATGTTTGAGCTTTAAGCGCATAACCCAGCGATCCACTAGATAGATCACCGTCAAAGACCCTAACGGCAGACCAACCATATTGGATAATCGGTCCATCACCCTCAAGACTAGACTTACATTTGCGAAACTGTAGAGATATTGCATTGCCATTGCCTCCTAACTTCTATACCCTACGGGACAAATCTGAAGAAAGTGTGAGGAAACCTCAGGTTTTCTAAGTTTCTCGGATATGAATTTCTGGGCTGATATGTAACGGCGTGTAACGAACTAGGTCCAGGCGATGGTCTTAGAGACCAGGATCGCTAGGATAGATTTACCTTCTCTGACAAAATTTGAGGCGGTGGACGTTGTCTATGGTCAGCTCAGAGCATCATCCAGCTAATCCACCAGCGCTTAGGCAACCATTGGAGCCGTTCTTTGCGATCGCACCCAGCCTGCTGTGTATTACCAGCACTGACGGTTCTTTTGAACAGCTAAATCCTCAATATTCAAAGACACTGGGCTACACCTTACCGACACTAGTCGCCCAAACATTTATCGACTTTGTCCATCCAGACGACTGCGAAGCAACCCAGCTCGCCTGGGAAAAACTGATTGAAACCGGTCATACTCACTCCTTTGAAACCCGTTATCGCTGTATCGACGGCGGCTATCGCCACCTAGTCTGGGCGATTACCTTCAGTCAAAATCTTATCTATGCTGCGGCCAACGATATCACCGATCAACGCCAGACCGAGCAGACCCTGTTGCAAGAGCGTGACTTTTCTCAGTCTATTTTAGACACCATCAACAATTTCAATGAACATCCCGAATCAGCTACACCGTCCCAATATAGCCAACAAACCTTAGAAAACATCTTTGACTTGGCTGGCGAAGCCATTATCTGTATTGACCAGACCCAGCACATTCAGATGTTTAACCAGGCCGCTGAACAAATCTTTGGCTATACCACCGCTGAAGCCATTGGCCAACATTTAGACCTGCTACTCCCCGACGCACTTAGAGCCATTCATCGAAAACACGTAACAGCATTTAGCAAGTCCTCGCGCCCTTCCAAACGCATGGGAGAACGTCAAAGACAGGTAAGTGGCTGCCGCAAAAATGGCGAAACTTTTCCAGCAGAAGCCTCGATCTCTAGAAGTAAAACAAAAGACGGTATTTGGTTTACCGTCATGCTTCAAGATATTACCGAGCGGGTCCAGGCCGAAGCCGCCATTCGTCGTAGTGAAGAACGCTTACGCACCACCACCAATGCACTACCGGTCCTAATCGCCTATATCGATGCCGATGAACGCTATCGGTTTAACAACCGCGCCTATGAAGACTGGCTGGGGGTACCCTACAGAACCTTAGAAGGGAAGTCTCTGTCGACAGCCCTTGGTGCCGATGTTTACAACACAATTCAGCCCTACTTACATCAGGCCCTAGCCGGTCAGAGTGTCACATTTGAAGTGGAATTGCCCAACAGTGAGCGCCCCTACCGTTGGGTTAGCGTCAGCTATCAGCCCGATATCCATGAAAGTAAAGTAAGAGGATGTTTTGCCCTGACCCAAGATATCAGCGATCATAAAGCCGCCGATCAGCTAAAAGATGAGTTTGTTTCGGTTGTTAGCCACGAGCTACGCACCCCCCTCACATCCATTCATGGTGCCCTTAAACTATTAACTACCGGGAAGTTAGGACAGCTAGAACCCCAGGGTCAAGAACTATTAGAAATTGCCCTTAACAATACCGAGAGACTGACCCGGCTAATTAATGATGTGCTTGATCTAGAGCGCATCGAATCTGGCCGCATCAAAATGATCAAAGTGCGCTGTCAGGTAGCCGACGTATTACACCAGGCCGCCCAGGCCATGACGCCCATGGCCCAAATCCACGGGGTCAAGCTCCAAGTAGTCCCAACCGATACGTATATTTATGCCGACCCAGCACATATAGAACAAACCCTCACAAATCTTCTCAGTAACGCCATTAAGTTTTCACCTCACGGAGAAACCGTATTGCTTAGAGCAATCGAACAATCGCGCCAGGTATTGTTTAAGGTAATTGATCACGGTCGAGGCATTCCTGAAGACAAATTAGAAACCATTTTTGAACGCTTTCAGCAGGTCGATGCATCCGACACCCGCATACATGGTGGCACGGGGCTTGGGTTAGCCATCTGTCGTGAAATTGTTCAATACCATGACGGACGTATCTGGGTAACCAGCATCCACGGTCAAGGCAGTACTTTCTGTTTTACGTTACCCAAAACCTCTACCCAGGAAGACGCATCATGACCAAACGCAAAATCTTACTCATTGATGATGAAACCGACATTCAAACTGTTGCCAAAATTGGCCTCACGCTAAATACTGATTGGTCAGTAATTACCGCCAGCTCTGGCGAAGCCGGTTTAGAGATGGCCATTGCCACTGCACCCGATGCCATTTTGCTAGATGTGGCAATGCCCGGCATGGATGGCTTAGCCACAATCTCAGCTCTTCAGAAGAATACGACAACTGCCAAGATTCCTGTTGTTTTTTTAACCGCCAAAGCCCAGGCCTCAGACCGACGTCGGCTATATGAGGCCGGTGCGTCTGGGGTAATTACAAAGCCCTTTGACCCCATAACCCTATCAAGTCAGCTAGCTGGCTTTTTATCGTGGACAATTTAGGTGGCTACTCAATTACATGATGGTCAGCGCAATACTAGCTTAGAATCGTAAAAGTCACTCAGCAGCCAAGAGGTCACGTTTGATTGTACAGGCAAAACCTAAGCTCCGAACCTTTGATGACTACCTTGCCTTCACCAATGGCACAGAGATCCGCTATGAGCTGACCAATGGAGAGTTAATCGAAAGGCCGCCAGAGTCGGATGACAACCTCTATCGAGCTATGAAGCTCTATGAAGCTCTCAAGGCATTGGTTGGAATGCGTCAGATTCGTCTGCAGGGGTTAGCCTTAGCGATGCCAGGCCAGCCTAAAAATCGATATCCTGATCTAACGGTATTACGACCAGAGCATCCTGATCTCATGAGAGAACTGGGACAGGCCGCGATCACTTTAGATATGGAGCCACCCATGCTGGTGGTTGAGGTGGTAAGCCCTGGTGCAGAGAATCATCGAAGAGACTATGTCGACAAGCGTAATCAATATGAGTGGAGAGGGATTTTAGAGTATTGGATTGTGGACCCGGTGAAGCGACAGGTGACAGTGCTGTCGCTGTCTGAGAATGGCTATGGGGAGGCTGTTTTTATTGAGAATGAGATAGTCGTGTCTCCGACATTTAGAGGTTGGAAGTTAACGGCAGCTGAGATGTTTTCGGTTTGATATTAATCAGTCAACAGCTCCAGGTGACATCGTGCAACATTTATTCAGCGTATAGCCAATTGCCTTAGCCACAAATCTGTCTTGCCAGTCGCCAATGCTGCCCACTCCAGCGAGAAAGGTGACTAGCTGAGACAGCTGTCCAGTCAACGAATAAGAAAGGCTCATGATTAAATGGATAACGCGCCTTACAGCTGTTGTTAGCCTACTTTTTCTGCTTACCCTATCAGCTGGCTTTGGTTATGAACAATGGTCTCGCTATAGAGCCTCACAAATCCAACCGCCCGGCAAACTTATCAACGTTAACGGCAAACTATCTCATCTCTACTGTACTGGTACCGGTAGCCCAACCGTCATCCTAGAAGCAGGGCTAAATGAAGGTGGTGCCCTCACATGGGAAGCTGCACGCCCAGCCATCGAACAGCTAACCCGCGTATGCGCCTATGACCAGGCTGGCATCATGTGGAGTGAACGTCGCGAACGCCCCAGGGATGCCAACCATATTGCCAAAGACCTGCATGACCTATTGATTGCTGCCAATGAATCTCCCCCGTACATCATGGTAGGTCACTCAGCAGGTGGGCCAATGATTCGCGTCTTTACCCAACAATTTAGCAACGACGTTGCCGGTCTTGTCCTGGTAGATTCATCCCATCCAGAACAAAACCAACGCTTCCCTAAAGAAATACTAGAGGCTACGCCCTTCGCGCCATCGCTGTTGATTAGAACCATTTCAGCCTTTGGCCTTCTACGGCTAGAGTCTCCCGACCCTCCCAAAGAGCTGCCCCCACAGATAGGTAAAACAATCCGTGCCTATCTGCCTCAGAGTATGACAGGCATCACCGATGAAATTGAAGCGCTAGATAGCACCTTTGTCCAAGCAAACCAGACAGGACCATTTGGGGATATGCCCATAGTTGTTTTGACAGCCGGACGCTTTGCTGACGAGTTACCCTGGCAGCTGGATGCGGAGACGCTAGCTAACTTCCGAGCTGTATGGTCAAAATTGTGGCCCGAATTACAGGCTGAACTAACACAGTTATCGACCAATACAGACCAACGAATTATCTCAAACTCGTCGCACAATATTCCCTTAGAAGCACCAGAAGCCGTTGCCCAAGCGGTCAATGACGTTGTTACTGCTCAGCGTAATACAATGGACCTAGAAATAAGTCAGCAGCGGTACAACCATGGAAAAACTAGAAGACTATCTGTCGATTCTTAAAGCTGGTCAAACAACAACTGAAAAAGCACTGCAGCTGTTTGATTCTCTAGAATCGATAAATTTAGAGTTTATGATAGGGCGTTGGCAAGGCTCTGGACTACACACAGCTCACCCGATGGATGGCTTACTAGAAACGTCTGATTGGTATGGAAAAGAATTTATCGATCCTGAGACAGTACATCCCTTATTGTTTTTAGATGATCAAGAAAATATCATTAAAGTTGCTCCCAATGCTATAGGGATGGAATGGGCCTTAAAGTCTCCCATTCTCAAGAATGACTTTATGAAACCGTTTCTGAGTATGACTAATTCTCTATTAAAAACAGAAAAGAGCCAGGCTAGACTACGCATGATGGAATATCGTGACAAAGTTAGCGCCACGATGATCTACGATTACCTGCCTATCAATGATGCGTTTCGAAAAGTAGATAACAATACCGTACTGGGCGTAATGGACTTAAAAGACCTATCCCAACCGTTCTTTTTTGTGCTCAAACGATGTTTGGAGAAATAGGTTAATGAAATTTGCTGACACATGGCACATTGAATACTCTCTGTCAGCGGACCTTGAGCGTAGTCAAAAGGTCCGCTTGGCAATTAGCTAGGCTAAATTTAGATCGTCTAGAAATGACAGTGGACGGCTCATGTTGGTGGCAAAACCTAGAATATTGCGATCGCAATGCTGATAAACCACCTCGTCATTAGCAATCACATAGGTGGCCCCCCGTTGAGTAATGTGGCGAACATCAGGCACGTAGGTGGACCACTTACCCAGCACCTCGGCCATATTTCGTAAACGCAGGGTGGCTAATTCAAAGGGGCGCTGAAACCCTTTACCTCCAGCCCGTTTGAAAAACTCTCCCTTAATCGGCGGCAGCGGTGTTGCCTGCACCACTTCGTCATCATCGATCAGCTGAGGCGCATTGCGATCGCCCAAATATCCACGAAATACTTCCGTTAAAGTGCCAGGGCTACCGATGCCGGCACACATCAGTAACAGATTTAACCAGGCATTTTGACGCTGATTAAACCCAGGGACTGACAGGGTAAGCCCCGGATAAAGCCCCAGCTGTTTGTGTAGCGCCCCATCTGGATCTAGCAGCAGCGACTCTTTAGGAAAACCAGTGTAGTCACAAAAGGCTCTGCCAGCGGTGCGATCGCCAATGCCCACCGCCCGCACCGTTAATCCCTTAGCCGTTAGTTCATCGCTGCCTCGCTGCAGCCACCAGGCATATTCCAAACTGTCAAAGTCTCCTAGCTGAGGCCACACCAGCACCAGCTGTTTTGTAGCGCCCGCTACTAAAACAGTGTTTTCGCCATCGCTTACACGCTGTCGTCGAGTTTGGCTCAAAACCTGATAAACGGCTGATTTATTTTCATTTTCTAATAATGTATTTACAGCCATTTTAACTTTTTCTCCAACATAGCTGATCAACCGTACGATCCAGCGAAGACTGGTATAGCCTTAACCAGTAGGTCCGGACATCTTGAAACCATATTAAATTCTACAATAATCATAAATTTACCGGACGTTGCATTTGCCCATTGGTTATTCAACTGTCTGCGCCTACTCATACCTCTGATGGATAAAAACCTGGAAAACTATCAGCAGCGCATTGCTGAACTAGAGGCGGCTAACCAAACGCTCCAGGCTCAGCTGGATCAGGCTGCAAAGGTAAATCAGCAGGCCACTCAGGAACTACAGCGACTGCAGACTCAGCCATCTGCAGAGATGCTGCATGTGGTGCTTAACAACATGCCAGAGGCGGCATTCTGGAAAGACCGTAATTCTACGTATCTTGGCTGTAATAAACAGTTTAGTAAAGCGGCAGGGTTGGCCTCTCCAGAAGAGATTATTGGCAAAACTGATTTTGATTTGCCTTGGACACTGGAGGAAACAAAGTGGTTTCGGGGCTGGGACCGCCGGGTAATGGAGTCGGATACTCCAGAGTTGGGGATTGTCGAGCTGCAAAGTCAGGCGGATGGAAAATATTGGTTAGAGACCAATAAAATTCCACTGCATGATTCCCAGGGCACTGTGATCGGTGTTTTGGGAACGTTTATGGAAATTACAGCGCGTGTAGATGCTGAAAATCAGCTAAAGCAGCTCAATGAAGATTTAGAACAGCGTGTGGAGCAGCGCACTCAAGAATTACAAACCAGTCAGAGCCGTTTACAACGGCTGGCGGATAATTTACCGGGGTTAATCTTTCAATTTCACCTAGACGCTGACGGTAGCCGATCATTCCCCTATGTGTCTGAGGGCTGTCGCGATATCTACGGACTGGAGCCAAGTAATTTTTTACGCTGTTTTGACCTGGTTCATGAATGCGATCGCGATGCGTTAGAGCAGGCATTCCAGGTCTCTGCCCTGACACTATCGGGGATTCAGCACGAACATCGGATCATTACCCCCAGCGGTCAGCTCAAGTGGGTACAACCCATTTCTAAGCCCGCGCACAAAACAGACGATTCGATTTTGTGTGACGGGTTAATTATTGAAATTAGCG
>JBHJIV010000135.1:0-11948 GCA_050043105.1 Leptolyngbyaceae cyanobacterium
TCCCTATGCCCGCACAGTGGTCGGGTGGCATACCTATTCTCGTCTGGCCTCCAGCAACAGCTCTGACTACTGTGCTCAGGCCCTCAGGGCAGTGTTTGTCGACCCGCTCCACTACGATTGGGAAGGAGACAGTCATCCAAAAACTCCCTATGCCGCCACCGTTATTTATGAGCTGCATGTTGGCGGCTTTACCCAACACCCGAACTCGGGGCTGAGCGCAGATAAACGCGGCACCTACGCCGGGCTGATCGAAAAGATTCCATACCTGCAGTCGTTGGGGATCACGGCAGTTGAACTCATGCCGGTACAACAATTTGACCCGAACGATGCCCCAGAGGGTAGACACAACTACTGGGGATATAGCCCGATAGCCTTTTTTGCCCCCCATCGGCAATATAGCTCACACCAGAGTCTCATCGGGCCAATGGACGAATTTAGAGATCTCGTCAAAGCGCTACACCGAGCTGGAATTGAAGTGATTTTAGACGTTGTTTTTAATCACACGGCTGAAGGAGATCATACCGGACCCACCCTATCGCTGCGGGGTTTAAACAATGAGTCGTACTACATTCTAGAAGAGAATAAGGCCTACTACAAAAACTATAGCGGCTGTGGCAATACGTTAAAAACTAGCGCCATTAGCGGCTATCTCATTTTAGACTGTCTGCGCTACTGGGTGGCTGAGATGCATGTAGACGGCTTTCGGTTTGACCTAGCCTCGGTACTCTCTCGCGGCGTCACGGGAGAACCCTTAAATAATCCACCGCTTTTGTGGATGATCAACACTGACCCAGCCCTGGCGGGGACAAAAATTATTGCCGAAGCCTGGGACGCCGCAGGGCTATATCAGGTGGGCCACTTTGCCGGAGAACGATTTGCTGAATGGAACGGCCCCTATCGGGACGAAGTGCGTCGATTTGTCCGGGGTGACAACGGTGTCATTCGGGCGCTAGCAGACCGCATTGTCGGCAGTCCCGACCTCTATGTGCAGTCCCAGCGCGGTCCCAACTACAGCATCCATTTTGTGACCTGTCACGATGGGTTTACGCTCAATGACCTGGTGAGCTACAACCACAAACACAATCAGGCCAATGGAGAAGACAATCGTGATGGAGCCGATGCCAACTGGAGCTGGAACTGCGGTATAGAAGGCCCAACCGACGATTTAGGCATTCAGTCATTTCGGCTAAAACAGGCTAAAAATTTGGTTACCCTGTGGGCTATGTCCCAGGGCACCCCCATGCTGTTAATGGGGGATGAAGTGTTGCGATCGCAACAAGGCAACAACAACGCCTACTGCCAAAACAATGAGCTTAGCTGGTTTGACTGGGATGCCGTCTCTAACCAAAAAACTTTTTTGCGCTTTGTTAGAGAGTTAATTGGGCTGATTCAATCCCTACAGGTGTTTAAGCACGATCATCCCATGATTGTCACCCCTCAAGCAATTTTAGAGCCCACCCTGGTTTGGCACGGTGTGAAGTTGGGGGAGCCCGACTGGAACGACTATTCCCACAGTCTGGCCTTTACCCTTTCCTATCGGCGATATAACGAGACGCTCCATGTGATGCTCAACACCTATCATCAGCCACTGCACTTTGAGCTGCCGCCATTACCTGAGGGTAGCCGCTGGCAGCGGATTGTGGATACGTCTCTAGATACTCCAGAAGACTTTTGTTCACCAGACACGGCCCCTACCGTTGATGATTTATCCTATCGGGTAGAACAATATTCCTCGGTAGTTTTGATGGCTGGGTAGCCGCTACCCGGCCAGTAACTGAATCAATGCCCCCCTCTATCGAGGAATCCGGCCAGGGAATACATTAGTGCTAGCACGCTGTATTTGATACAACTACAGTGCGCAAGGCTATAGTTGGAAACCAAGGGGGCAATAGAATGCGGCTGGATGGCAAAGTAAGCTTAATTACGGGTGCAGGATCTGGAATTGGTCGTGCCACCGCCGAATGTTTTGCCCGAGAAGGAGCCACGGTTGTGGCCGTGGATATCAATGCCGACGCGGCACAGACAACCCAAGAAATCATCGAGACGGCAGGTTACAACTGTTTAAGCCTGGGGGTAGATGTCAGTGACGAAGAGCAAGTAAAAGATGCGATCGCAACCACCGTTCAAACCTTTGGCCGTCTGGATATTCTCTTTAACAACGCCGGCATCTCTGTTCTAAAACCCATCACAGAAACAACAGAAGCCGATCTAGACAAACTCTTGGGCGTCAACCTCAAAGGAGTCTTTTTTGGCTGCAAACACGCCATCATTCAAATGTTGACCCAGGGCGGTGGCATTATTATCAACACCGCATCAGAGCTGGGGCTGGTGGGGCAGCCTTTGTACAGCGGCTACTGCGCCACCAAGGGCGGGGTCTTGGCCCTAACCCGAGCCTTAGCCACCGAATGGGCAGCCCACAATATTCGCGTCAATGCCGTCTGTCCTGGCCCCACCGACACCCCAATGATCCACGCTGAATTTAATATCAGCAACGACGCCGACATCGAGAAAAAAGCCGTGATTTCCACCATCCCAGCAGGACGGATGGGCAAACCTGAAGAAATTGCCCGTGTTGCCCTATTCCTCGCCACCAGCGATGCTGAATTTGTTCACGGTGCAGCCATTGTTGCCGACGGCGGTAAAACTATTATCTAAAGCCACACCATTAGCTCAGCCGCGGAACCTATCGAGCCACAAGCTCCATATTCGACTGATGCTGCACTAAAGACACAATTCCCTGGGTCAGTCGGTCTGCCGCGAGTCCTAACAAAAGACTGCTAGAGACCAGCATAAAAATCATTAAACTCACCGTCACCAGACAGTCGGTTAACGATGCCGGTTGGGTGTCGTCAGCCTCAACGTCATTGAGGAAATTCGAACTGTGAACTGACCAGGGACCAAGAGTCGAATTGGATAAATGCTCCAGGTCGTAACTATTCAAACAAGTGTAAGAAGGATAGTCTTGCATGGTTGGATACCCAATGGTGATTGCCTCCATTGCGTGATATCACGAACCCGATAGTCAGCGATGCTTCAGATGAGGAAATTTAACATACGCTTACCCTGACATTAGACAAAAAAAATCCCTCAGCATTATATGTGAGGGATATGTCAAGGTTCATCTACTCATTCACACATTCTTCAAGACCCGTGTCTGTCCGGAAAGTTTTGATTATTGTGTGAAGAAATCGCCATTTTTTTATAAATCAAAAAAAGTTGCCCGGTATCAGCGTTGGCATCTACTGAGGCTGAGGCGGCGCCTGACCCGTGCGCACAAATTCAGCCTGCTCCAAAATCAACGAGGCAAACTCCTGCTGACCACTGGTGGCGTAGAGCTGCGCTGCGCGTTCATAACTTTCCACAATTTCTGTCCGTAGTTCCGATGGCAGATCCTCAGGACCGCTAAAGGATTCACCCAAAAGCAGCGCCTGCTGCCGCAGTAAAGCATCTGCTTTACCCAAATAAGCGTTGGGTTCGTCCGGTTCCAAAACGATTGCAGCGATATAGGCTTCGGCCGCCTCAGCATAGTCCTCAGACTGCATCAGCTCCAACGCTCGGTCATAGACCTGTTGATAGTCAGTGGCAGGCTTTACCGATACTCGATAGTTACCCCCAACCTGCCCATAAAACGATCCAGCCAAAATGGTGTATTCACCACTTTCAGGTAGCTCTGCAACGATGGTCGCCTGGGGCAGCCCGTTATAGTCGTCATTTTGCTCTAGCACCTCGCCAGCCGGGTTGAGCAAGGTCATAAACGTATCAAATTCTTCGCTGATCATTTCAATGATGACCGTTTCGCCCGCATCCGCCGTAAACGTATGGGTGTCTTGCCGCGGTTGAAACTCAACATCTTCTTCTAGCAGTGGTTGCGCCAAGACGGGCGTCGCCACAGTTGCCCACAGCACTAGGGCGGTCCCCACAGAGGCCAGCTGGGCGCGCCCTCGACGCAGCCAAGCATGGTTCTGACAACCCATTAAACTAAGTAAGCTACGCATAGAACTCCTTAACGCCACCTGAGGCAGTAATCATCAATGCACTACCATAGCGGAAATTTTCCACCTAAATCTAGAGTGTCCTGGCCAAAAATCTTAAGCATTGGCATTGGCTGCATTGGCCTGTGGCTTCACTTTGGGGCTCCAGGACTGGCGCAGACGTCAGCAGACCATCAGCCAGTAGAGGCCACCCCGCCAGCCGCGGGCGAGCAAATTTTGCTACCCCCCGCTGACGATGTGCCAGAGGAGATATTGAGAACTGAAATTATTTTTGAAGCCCGCTCACCATTAGACGGTCGCCCCCTATCGCCAGCTGACTATGCCCAGCTGCAGACAGAACTAGCCGCCTCCCAAACCCCACTCACACTTAACTCTGATATTCGCTACATCATCTTTTTGCTACAGGCCCGTCGTGCGTTTAAACCAGTTATTCCCTTTCTGCCCTAAAAGGAGCAGCAAACAGGGATTAGTCATTAAAGGCTCTGCTATGGGCAGTTTTTGTTACATGTCTTAACAAGCTCGTTGTCTGAAATGTAGCTTGATACTAAAGTACATTTGTACGGGCTTTTGCGCAGGGCATTCCCTTCTGGCCTGACTTCAAAAGGCAATATCATTTCTGAAAACTATTTGGAAATGGATAAAAGGTTGCCTTTGGTTTAAGACGTAAAACCCCAGAGAATGTCATGATCAAACAGCCCAGGTCAGTACCTGATGAAATAGCAGCCTATTTAGAACCAGCAGAGTTAGCCATCCTACAGGAGGCTCTAGAGCACTTTGATGGCAGCTACCGTAGCCTAATGGATCATCTAAAGTCGCTCAATGCGCCCCAGGTGGTTTATATGATGGTTAATGGCGCAGCAAAATTTGAGATGGGAAAACCTCGTAGAGATGTTGACCTGGGCAATGCTGAGGAGATGAATGTGTGGGGTGATGGTTATGCCATCACTGAGGAAAATATGGAAGATCTGTCTGACCCTAGACAGACTACGGCTGATGCATTTGTAATGGCCAAGCGTTTGAATGGTTGGCTACCCTGGGAGTAGGAGGTTACTAAGCATGAGATCGCAAGACCCAAACCCCATCGCACAGCTTAACAAGTTAGAACACCATGATTGGCTAGAGGCAGAACCGCTAATTTTCCAGTGTTTTGAGCATGGGGTGTTTCAGTGGACTAACCCTAAGTTTTTGTACTTTTTGGATAATGTCATCACTGGTCTGCTTACCCTGCATCGGCATGAGCATCGACAGTTAAGAGCCATTATTTATGCCCGAGTGGTTGAGGAGCTAATGCCTGCTGGTATCGATGATGATTTGCGGGAGCGGATTGTTGCGACCTCAAATGGAACACCCCCCGCAGCTAAGCTAAAAAAGAATGTTTGGCATGGGCCTAGCTGTGTGTGGCCGTCGTACCGGGGTAGTTTGTGGAGCGGTCGCGCTTTTTGGGTTATACAACATCGTCAACAGGACAAGGAGTTAACGGTTAGTTTCCTGCGGCGTAGAGCCAAGCTTAAACGTGAAAATTGTGACGCTTCATAAGTTTGTTTTTGGCAAGGCTACGCTCACAGAAATTTCGTTTCTGGTTTGTCACTTTGATACTAGTCACCTAGACTTGTCATAGTCTGCAAGCCAAACGATGGATAACAGGAAAAATTGTACTAACAACGATACAGGCTGAAGCAGCAAGCATTATAGTACTTGGAGTTAGAGAATACGATTGCAGAGATAGAATTTCACTGAGCATTTCGACCTGCACAATACTGAAAATTTTGTTGCACCTATCTCTATCTGAATCTTAATCCAAAAGCCTTGAGGATACAGCTCGTGGATATTTACCATTCTTAGGAGGATAATTTTCCGGTAGTATCTCTAAGCGATCTCCTACTTGAAGATCATCCCATATTCTCGTTCCAAATTCTAAACTTTCTCGCGTGACAAAATATTGCTTTCCAGCATTGTCTTTAGTGAAGATGAAGGGTTTAAATTTTCCAGTATCATGAAATTTGGCTCTGCGATCAATAACAACTTGTACCCATCCCTCTTCGAGTTCCTCAGTTTCCATAAAGGAATTTGTTGTATTAGTACCACTTAGAAGCCGTTGCCATCTATCAAGCAGCAAAGGATTACCATCTTCACATAATAGTGTGGACATCTCTTGGATCCATCGTACTACTTCAGGATTATCCAGGGTGTAGGTATTATGTTGTTGAGCTAATGTAAAAAGATGATGATCAATGAAGTTCGTGAACTGAACTTTTGAGTGAGTACTTAATTCTTGATATCCTCTTCTGATATAAACAATCTGCTCAATCAACTTCATGCCTTCGGCAACTTGTACACCAGCATATCCTTCTAATCGAAAGACCTCATCTAACACTTCGGCAGCTTGTTGTAAAGCAGTCTGAATTAAGTTAGCATCCCGCTCTGCTTCAACAGATTGACGAAATGCCATGGCTCTCAACGTACCATAGGTTCCACGAACTGCCCCTTTCATTTTCCAATCACTTGTATCTTCAATCACTTTCTCAGTCTCTCCTTGCCAAATCAATGGTAAGTAATAGTTTTTAAGGAGAAAGCCAGCACTGTAGGAATTAGAGCGTTCAGGGTTAGCCCAACCAGCATGCATCAATTCCTCTGCGATTAAATGTGCTTCTTGCAAATCCTGGTCCTGACGCAGCTCAAAGGCTAAGACTAAACCTGCTGCTGCATCTGAAGGAGTGCCTTTGAATGCAGTTTTTAGTTCTTGTATCGCACTCGTGCGATCATTAAGTTTTAAGAAGATAAGACCTAGAATACGATGCAACAATGAGTGATCTTGCAAGCGTATGGATTGTCTAACTCTTTCAAGAGAATTAAATAATTCCTCTGAAGTACTACTTGATCGTTTCCAGATTTTTAATGCATCTGCTACGACAACCTTTATGGAGTCAGGTGCTGCGTCAGGAATGTACTCTCTTTCTAGAGGATTGAAATTTTGCTGTGACTTTTTGATTTGACTAACTAACTGTTTTGTTTTCCTAAGCTCTTCTTGAACAGATTGTCTAGTATTCAAATTGACTGGGCGAACAACTAAAAAATCTCGAATCGAAGAGCTTAAACTATAACGCTCCTCCGATTGATTGGGGGTTCTTGTAACTAAACTCGTACCTCTAAGTTGATTGAATGCCTCAGAAATTTCATCTAATTCCCTCTTCAGAAGAGTACAAGCCTTTGTCCTTCCAACTGGTTCGGATACTACAAATAAACATTCGAGTAACTCATGCACGACAGGAGAAAGAGTGTTTATTAAATTCTTGTATGAGAATTCAATAACTTGTTGCTTTGCAATAGTCTGCATTTCTTCTAGAGATTGATTTCCTGCAATGAATCCATCAATAGTGAGGCGAATTGCCAAAGGGTTCATATCGCATGTTTTTGCTAAAATCTCAAGCTCTTCCTCTTTAACTCTCTCCCCGCCTCTTTTAGATAAGTAACTCCATGCAAGCGCTTTGGCTCCTCTTAGAGACAGAACATTTAATGGCATAACAGTAGCTGAGTTCACACTGACTCGGCTCGTTACGACAACACGCCACTCAGGGGGAAGTTCTCTGTAGAAAACATCAAACTTTTCAGGCTCATCGCGAAGTAAGGTTTCAAGATTATCCAGGCATAAAAGTATACGTTGTGACGCAAAATCTCTGCAAGCATCTTCAAAAGATAAGTTATCTAGACCTTCTTGCTCTTCAAACGTGCTAGAGATAGAAGCTTTTATGCCATCTATAGTAGCAGTGATTGGATTTTGACTAACAATCCCTTCTGCAGTTAGAACTTCAGTTTTAGAGCTAAAATACAATATTCTATCTATCCATTCTGTTGACTGTGGGGACAGAATAATTTCTTGCAACGCATGTAACAAGAGTGAAGTCTTCCCTGTGCCACCAGGGGCCACAATTGCGATTAAGTTCAGACGAACATTTTGGAGTAACTTATTAAGTTCTTCAACCTCGCGATGTCTAGCAATCAAACCAGTGATGTCATGGTCAAACTGTTCTGGCAAGTTGCTTGGTAAAGACCATATAGGAGCATTCATCCAATCTTCAGGTGGAGAATTCAATTTCCCATCTTCTGCATCCATAAATGCTCTGGTAACTTTGCGGAATTGAAGTTTATCTATGGAAGGATCTGTTGCAATTGCCGCAACTCTGTACCAATAACTCGGATGAAAAGGACGGTTAGGGTGGCTTATTGCATTACGGATATCAAATACGTCTAGCGCATCAAATAGCTTTCGCAAAGCCAATAAATATTTTCCTTCAGGTCTTCCTTTTGCAATGCCTTGAGCTAATCCAAATACTTCGTCTAAATATGTAGCTGCAACAACTTTAGCAGGACTAGAGTCATCAAAACTTCCTGTTTTTTTAGTTTCCCGCTTTTTAATATCCTGAAGAGTTTGTGAGGGAAGATCGGAAACACTGTTAGCCTCGTGGCAAACGAAGTCACCTAGTGTTCTTTCTAGTTCATACAGAACCATCGCGCTTTTCATTCGCCATGACTGCGAGTTATCAAAACTAGACTGATGTTTCTGGTTTTTTCTGGTCGTTGGGAGAGTTGACATACAAAAAATGAACTCCAAAGAGAAACATCTTCATGTAACATTCGTTGGCTGTTTATTTTAAGGGCAAGCTGGACTCGTCTTACCTCCGAAATAATTTCAACTAGTGCAGCGTCAAAGCTTGATTTTAGGGTGATCCTATTTTGAAAATACCTCCGTATAAGACTTTCAGAGATCGCTAACCCTAATTCTTAGTCTTGACGCTGCACTAGCTAACTGATTAGCATATCCACTTTGTCAGCATGTCTATCCTAATTCAGGTCAATAAACTGTAGATTTTCAATTTATTTAGTTGATCAAATAAATACTGCGCTCTATCGATATATTATGCCCACGTAAAATCCTTGACCTGACAGCATTACTTGCCATCGCTATGACCCAAAATCTGGTCAATAGCAGTCTCCGTCTTACCTAAAAATTTTCTGAGTTCTGTCAACAGTCGTCGGAGAACCACTAACTGCTGACTGCGAGTTCCCCCGACGAGCCTACCGGTATGGCCCCCCTTCCTATTCGTTCCAATAATTCAGAAACACTGATCCCATAAGAATCAGCAATATCCATCAAACCCTGTTTGCCATCTGGCGAAAGGGACGCATTCAGACGTTCAGTTTTTGGCTGACCATGTTCACTATGTCCAGCTTTCGGCATCCTCACGAGCCTAACGAAGAACGCCCACATTATACGCATAAACCTGGGAAACCTAATACAGCAATTACTTTCGTACTTATGTAAATAAACCTGATTCTATTGCTTGCATTATACATAATATATCTACTATATTATGCGCAATATAACTCAAGAGTCCTTGTCTACGGGACATCAAGCGGACTGAATCGCATGGTCTTAAACAGAACACGACCTCATATGGGTTTCTTATTACGCCGGACCATCTTTTTTCAGCCCAACAGCTTGTTATCCCATACCGTGACCAGGCAATAAGGAACAGGTTTTCTATGAAAGTTGTTGGGTGTGACTGTGGCAAAGAAAGCCTTTATGTCTGCGTACTTGAGCAAGTGCCAAAGGACTTAAAGGCTTTCAGCAGAAGCTATAAGCCAAATGTTGTTAAAGCCAGTAAGGAAGGCATTGATTGGCTGTTAGAACAAGACGCTGACTGCTATGTCTTAGAGCCTACAGGCTCTTACTCATATCTATGGCTTGACCAACTCAAGAAGCACGGAAAAGACGTCAGACTCGTCAGCCCAATTCGAGTTAGAGCGTATTGCCGTTACAAAAATATTTTTAACAAAGCAGATAAGCCAGATGCGGCTGAGATCGCATCCTATTCACTTGAAAACTACTCAGATAGCCATGCATTTCTAGGTACCGAACAAATGGAGCTGAGGGAACTCTATCTCTCGCTCAAAAGTACCGTTCGCAATCGTAGTCCTTTAACGAATCGACTAGGGCAACGGCTTACTTACGAATGCCCCGAGATAGCCCCCACGGTTGAGAAATGCCAGCGTCTCTGGATGGACAAAAATCCTCCAGCAATTCTCAGACGCGTGGCGGAGGAAGGCGAAGATAGAGCACCCTATTGGAAGCAGAGGCAAGATCGAATAGAGAACACAATCGGTCGTGGCTTGAGTGAGCACTCAAAGGAATTGGCCAGAGAGCTCTGTAACTTTCATAGGATGGAATACTCGCTTGAGTTAAAGATCGCCGAGCTTATGTCGAGTGAGGTGTTCGTCAAATATCAGTTCATATTTGATCAGTTCTGTTTGCCACCAAAAACTAGAGCAGCCATCTTGGGTGCTATCTATCCGTTCGAATCATTCCTAAATGAGCACAGCAGGCAGATTATTGAATATATTCCCGGCGATTTCAGTAAACGCAAAAGCAAGCTAACCAAACGGAACCGTAGTGAAGCTAGTTTCAAATTAGCCGTTGGTATCGGCAAGGTTCAGGTTCAGTCTGGCAAAAAACTAGAATGGAAAGCCGGTGGCCCTAGGCATGTACGCACTGCAATATGGATATACATATCAGTCGTGATTGTGATTCTTGGCAAGAATAATAGAGCCAAGCAGGACGATATCGAAAAGCTAGTAGATACCCTGGGAAACGAAAAACAGAGCCATTGGCTAAATGAGCAGCTCATTAATGCAATGGCAGAGTACATGAAAGTACCCAAACATGTTGCATCACTCAGATTGCACTACAAGTACGCTAGACCAGAAGCAAACGATAAGCTACGTAGAGCAGCAACAGCCTCTAGATTCGTTCGCAGTTTATACAAAGCGCTCGTTAAAGAATTTGCTGTAAAGTAATGTAAAGTAAGGAGTGGTTTTAGGTTGGCACTTTCTATGTCTAGCTATGGAAATACTTATGCCAAGCAGCGTTCTGTTAACCTAAACGTCATAGTCTTCTATGTTATCTAGGCAGTAGAAACACTGAAAGACGTCATTTTAAGAACAGAGATTTACATACGGTTACTAGGTTGGCATTTCATATGGCACTAACAACGGCCCCCGAGCAAATTGATCGGATTGTTGGCAACTACCACCACAATCCCTACGACGTTCTCGGTCCCCATCGCATTCGGCTAGATGGCAAGGACGTTTGGACGATACGTGCCTATCTGCCAAAGGCTAAAGCTGCCTGGGTCATACTGCCCGATAGTCGTCAAGAAGTGTCGATGACAAACAGCCACCATAGCGACTTTTTTGAGTGCATCCTTGACATTGAAGATTTAGCTAGCTACCAGCTGCGCTACAAAGCAGACGGTCACGAGCACGTCATCTACGACCCCTATGCCTTCCGGTCTCCCCTAGTAACTGAGTATGACGCCCACCTGTTTGCAGAAGGCAACCACCACCGCATCTACGAAAAGCTAGGCGCTCACCCCACCACCATCGATGGTGTAGCCGGTGTCTATTTTGCTGTGTGGGCACCCAACGCCCGCAATGTCTCTGTCCTTGGGGAATTTAACAACTGGGACGGTCGTCGGCACCAGATGAACATTGGCTATGGCGGCATTTGGGGACTATTTATTCCTGAGCTGGCCGTCGGTACCCACTACAAGTACGAAATCAAAAACCACGAAGGCCATATCTACGAAAAGTCTGACCCCTACGGTTTTTACCAAGAAGTCCGACCCAAGACCGCATCGATTGTGGCGGACCTCGACAGCTACGACTGGCAGGATGAGGGCTGGATGGAAAAGCGCCGTCATCAGGACCCTTTAACCGAGCCCGTCTCAGTGTATGAGCTACACCTGGGTTCCTGGATGCATGAGTCATCTGCGACCCCAGCCAAACAATCAGATGGGGCTGACGCTCCGTTGGTTACGGTAGCCGACCTCAAGCCTGGGGCACGGTTTCTCCCCTATCGCGAGCTGGCCGATAAGCTGCTTCCCTATGTTAAAGCGCTGG
>JBHJIV010000136.1:0-4991 GCA_050043105.1 Leptolyngbyaceae cyanobacterium
GTCGCGCACTTTCCACTCTAGCCTGTCTGATCCTGAGTTAGAGAGACTGTAGGCTAAATAGCGTCCATCTTCGCTGACAGCAATGCTGCCGAGGGCAACGGTGCCATCCTCTGACAGCGTGTTGGGGTCCAGCAACACCGCTGGCTCAGTATCCAAAGACGGCTGTGTGTAGAGGACCGCCTGGTTTTGTAACCCATCATTTTTGTAGTAAAAGTAGCGCCCACCCCGCTTAAATGGAACACTGTAGCGTTCATAGTTCCATAGCTGTGTTAGCCGTTGATTGAGGGGCTCAACCGCAGACAGCCCGTGCAAATAGCCAAACGTGACTTCATTTTGGGCCTCAACCCAGGCTTTAGTCTCGTCGGAGTTGGGGTCTTCCAGCCAGCGATAAGGGTCGGCAACGGGGGTGCCGTGGTAGGTGTCGGTTTGGTCGCAGCGGCGAGTGGTGGGGTATTGAAAGGGCATGGGGAGGAAAGTGAACTACACCTTTATCGGGTAGTTTAGCGTTTTCAGGATTAGTTGTGCGATCGCATCTCTCCTACCCACTGTTCTATCCCCTGGGTGACTGTACTAATCTTCTCAGCTGCTGCAAACGACGACGGAGCACTGTCACCAAAACAGCCAAAACAACGCCTTGTAACGCCATACCCCCATAGAGAGCTGCTACAAGACCAGATGGAGTCTCATCATAAAAGGAAAAAGGATAGCCAAACACCGTCCGATAAACCATCCACAGAGGATTCATCGCAGTGCCATTTTGAAAAATAACCAAAGCGATTAACGGCACAATAATCAGCAGCAGAATGCTCCCTGCGGTCCAAAGCGCTGGGCTACGCACCTGGCTTGTAAAAATGATTTGGGCAATGGCCGCATAGATTAACCAACTCAAAACAATGCTTAAGGGCATGATTAAAAAATGCATCGAAACCGATGATGCCCGCAGCACAACTATCAGCCACGGCCACACCAATAAACCAGCAATTAAAATATTTACCCCTACAGCGCTAAAGGCAGGGCTTTTATCCATCCAAAGCCGTGTAGCTAGGTTGGTTTTTGAGTAACTTAGCCAATCAAATAGCTGTTGTCGACGAGGTGTAAGGGCCAACAAAAAAAATAACACTAAGCCTAAGTTGGCTAGATATAGATTTTGAAATCCTACAAATAGCTCTGGGTCGCTCACCAGTTCTCGATGCTGAAAAAAGCCCCAGATCAATACATTGATGTAAGCCGTGAGTAAATAGCTACATCGCTTACTAATAAGTGTGGTTTTAGGCTGGTGAAAAAGACGCTCCAGCATCCACCACACCAACCCGGTAACAATGATTAGATTGATTAGAGTAAATCCATAGGCCCAGAAATTACCCTCAGTCAGGCTAGTGTACAGCCAGGCGATGGATGAGCGCGGCGCTGATGTATCAAATAGGGGAAACGCCGTAGCCACATAGCGCCAGCTGGTATTTATATTCCAAAACATAAAGAAAGGAGAAAATATCAGCAGGCTAAAGGCCGCAAAAATGATAGCACTGGAGGCTTTTTTAGGCTGCAGATTCTGAGTAATGCCGGCTAGAAGTGCCAGACTAAAGTAAAAAAATGCTGTAGCGCCCAACAGAGTGTAATAGCTAAAAAAGAACGTTGGCGGTACCCCTATTTGCACCATGGAAAAAATATGCAGGGGAACAACGGACAGCACAACTAAATAGGGCAAAATCGGTACACCCAATAGTTTGCCAAGAAGAATCTCTCTAGCAGGTCGCGGGCTCAAACGAATAAAGTTGAGGGTTCCTTTTTTTTCTTCCTGGGTTAAATCATTTACCAGGTAATATCCACCGGCTATGAATATAAAATAGGGAAGCAACCACATCAAAATACGACAAACATAAAGCCATCGGGCATCTATTTGTGATGCAGTAGTGACATTTTGAAAGACTAAGGCACAAAATAAAATTTGAAATACAGCCGACGTACCTAATGTCGCTATCACACTTCGAGGCTTAAGATGACCCCGACACTCTCGCAAAAATTGAGGATTCCAATTGCCAATTTGATTGATCCAGTTCATTGTTTTGCCGTATGTTAACTTGCGTCAGGGTTACGAATGAGGCTTAAGCAGTGCGCCCATGGCCAGAGCGAATAAAAATATCTTCCAGGGTTTCTTGGGTACGATAAAATTCAGTGATGGCAAAGTCTGCCGAGATCAGCTGCCGTAAGAGATTAGCCGCCGCTTGAGCATCTTCTGTAAACTGAATAGCCAGCTGGTTGTTGTCTAGCGGCCTTGCAGGTATCGTTTGGTCGCTTAAGTAGCGAACTAGCCCATCAATATTATCAACTACAGAAATAATCAGCTGTTGTGTTGCAGGTTCATACAGGGTATGTAGCTGACCGCTTTGCACCAGTCGGCCCTGTTCCATGATGCCAATGGCAGTACAAAAATCTTCTAAATCACTGAGAATATGGGACGAAATTAAAATAGTAATTCCCTCCTGCTGCAGCATTTTAATGGTTTGACGATACTCAATCCGAGCAATCGGATCTAATCCAGACACCGGTTCATCCAACAGCAGTAGGGTAGGTTTATGCAACACCGTACGCGCTAAACTAAGCCGCTGCTTCATCCCCCGCGAAAGCGCGCTAATGAGAGCATGGCGTTTGTTCTCTAAACTGACCAATGCCAGTACATCGCCGATACGCTGATGCAGATTAGGCCCCTGCAGATAGTACAGCTGACCAAAATATTGTAGATATTCGTCAACGGTGAGATCGTCGTAGAGGGGGAAATTGTCAGGGAGTAGTCCCAACTGATGCTTAATCTGGGCATTAGGGTGTCCCCGCTTTAGCCGTTGACCACCGATCAGAACGTCCCCAGCAGTCGGTTCTTCTGCCGTTGCCAACAAACGAATCAGGGTGGTTTTACCCGCACCATTCGGACCAATTAATCCATACACTTCACCAGCTGCGATCGCTAAGTCGACATTGTCAACAGCGACATGACGATCAAACTGTTTGGTTAACCCTCGAGTTTCAACCACCAGGGGCTGGGTCGCATTAGGGGGCAGATCTTGAGATGGAGACAACGCTTCAGACATACCGTCACCGCGTAAATTCAATTGGGTAGTCGTAGCATAAACTAAGACTTTGGCAAGCAACAGCTGCCTGCGACTACATTCCGCAGACCGTTCACGATTTGTTTCAATCTATCTGGGGCTGATTTAACACCTCCAGAATTAATTGAGCAAAACGACTGGCTGCCCCCGACGGTCCGCGTAAGTTTCGGAGGGTTTGACTCATGGCTTCTAGCTGTTCGGGATGGTCTAGATAAGAGGAGCTGCGATCGCACACCTCGTCTGCCGTAATCCGACCCAGCAGTTCTGGCACCACCTCTTTCTTTGCCCAGATATTAGGCCAGGCAAACCGGCGATTGCTGCGCTGAATGTAGTAAACCGCCACCGTATTAATCACCTGGGTAAGCAGCGAACCAACGATGGGCAGCTGACACAGCAAACCCCACAAACCGTCCCAGGTGCGCATCACATCCAGCTGCTGGGTGGGCAGCAACACCACCATGGGCACCGCCAGGGAACCCAGCTGGGCCGTATTTGCGCCGACGGTGGTGACACAAAGGGTGCAGCGTTTAAGCAAACCATGGGCCGGGAACTCGGTCCACAGCCAGACTTTGGGTCCGTCTTTGATTTGAAAGTAGGCTAAACCGTTGTCAGGAGTGACCAGATCAGCTCTGGGTCCATCCATCAGCTCAACGGTGGCATTTTTACCAGGGTCAGCATAGGTGGCCAGGGTGGCAGGAGTCACCGTGGGGGCGACAGGGATGACAAACTGGAGGTGGGGGTATTGGGTGTGGAGGTTTTGTGCGCTCGCAAGCGACAGCGGCACCCCAGGCCGTAATTTATCCGGCTTTGACCCCGGCAGCAGACCAATTCTCTGAGTTTTAGGGGCAAAGGGGAATTCTGCACTGGCAGCAGACTCCACATCCGCCATCAAATCACCCACCACCGTTAGCTTAGAGCGATACTTTGCCGCCATTTTCTCAGTCGTATCCCCCTGCATCATGCCAAACCGATCTACCCAGCTTAGCCAGCGCGGCTCCCATTCCGCATAGACCACAGTGCGATACCCCAAGCGTTTTGCCGCCCACACAGCATAAAGCTGATCGCCCCCCAAAAAAACAACAACCCCCTGCTCATACCAGTCCCAACCATCAGCCGTTTTACCCGACAACAAAAAACCAAAAAAGCTCTCCGGTCCTTGCACACGATCCACCTCCGGGTAGGACATCAGCGATTCCGTTTCGCCACCAGACGCATGGGGGCAAGGAGACAGCATCACCGACAGACGCAGACGATCTAGTTCATACTTTCTCAGCTGTTGAACAACAGGCTTGACCCAGGTAGCCACTTCCCCCGGTCCATTGGTCAAAATTAAGACATCTACCGCCATCGATTTACGCCATAAGGCCCTAGCAATCGTCAGATTAACACGCATGACACCCAATTATTGTAAGGGGGATGGAACGCCCCCATAACGCGTATTCCGACCCATCCAAAAAACGTTAGCCTATACACATCATTCAACCCCTTTCATTTGCACCGTGACCCAGCCCGCCGCATTGCGTAATTTGTTAGCTGCTGTTGCTAAAGGACAGATTAGTCCAGATACCGCTTTTCACAAGATTAAAAATCTGAACTATCAATCTGTTGGTGACTTTGCCAAAATTGACCACCACCGAGCAATGCGAACCGGCTTTCCCGAAGTTATTTGGTGTCAAGACAAAACAGTCGAGCAGCTAATCAAAATCTTTCGCGCAATGGAGCCAGAGAAGCCGGTGGTAATGGCAACCCGCCTAGCCCCAGAAATCTTTCTCAAGCTACGAGATGCTATGCAAGGAATAAGATATTAAGAAGCAGCCCGTATTTGTGCGCTAAAGCGCGAAACAGTGACTGTTGTTTACACAGGAAATATTGCAGATCTAGCAGCTGGCG
>JBHJIV010000137.1:0-38248 GCA_050043105.1 Leptolyngbyaceae cyanobacterium
GTTAGGGTTTGAAGGAAAAGTATTTTTCTCCACCAGCGGTTCAGAAGCCAACGAAACAGCCTTTAAGATCGCCCGACAGTACCATACCCAGACCGCTCCCGCCGGAGCAGGCCCTCGCTATAAAATAATCTCTCGCTACCGAGGCTAGCACGGTCATACCATGGGGGCTCTCAGCGCCACTGCGCAGGCCGAACGTAAGTTAAAGTATGGTCCGCTAGTGCCAGGGTTTCTCCATGTTAGTCCACCTTACTACTATCGATTTGGAGATGATCAGCCGGAAGATGTTTACAATGCGGCCTGTTTACGAGAGTTAGAGCAAACCATCTTATATGAGGGCGCAGAATCTGTTGCGGCCATTATTGTAGAACCCATTATCTCTGGGGGAGGAGTGATTGTACCGCCAGAGGGGTATCTGCGCGGTGTTCGGGAATTTTGCGATCGCACCGGCTTTCTTTTGAGCTACGACGAAGTTGCGAATGTCTTTGGCCGTACAGGTCGTATGTTTGGCCATCACCACTGGGGCATTAAACCCGACATAATCTGTTTTGCCAAGGGGTTGACCAGCGGCTACATGCCTCTGTCAGCAACGGTTGTAAAGCAACATATTTTCGAAGCCTTCCTCGATGAACCTGGCAGCGACAGGCACTTTCGTCACATTACCACCTACGGGGGAACTCCAGTGTGTGCGGCGGTGGGTCTCAAGAGTATTGAAATTCTAGAGCGAGAGCGCTTGGCCGAACGCGCTGCCGAAATGGGCGACTACCTACAGCAAAAGCTACAGCCACTATATGAACATCCTAACGTGGGGGATATTCGCGGTCGGGGGCTGCTAGTGGGTATTGAGCTGGTGCAAAACAAATTGAGCAAGGCCCCGCTAGATGGCGATGCTGTCGCGACCGTCACTAAATACTGTATGGCCAACCAGGTCATCATTGGCCGCAACGCCAACACAGTTCCTGGCTTTACCAATGTTTTAATTCTCTGTCCACCCCTGGTTGTTACTCGCCAAGAGATTGATCATCTAGCCGATACCCTCCAGGCGGCTATTTCAGCATTACCGGTGGGTTAATTCTCAAGGTTGTTGGAGCTAGCGGTCTATTCAATTTGTCAAACCTCCTGAAAATCTCACCTGTCCTCTCCTTCCTCCTCCCATGTCCCTACAGACTGATCCACCCATGAGTCAGGCAATAGGCTCTAGAAAGTCCAAATCTAAACGCGCTGCTAAGAGAAAACTGTCTCCCCGTCTCCTGTCGGCTGTTTCAGTTTTTATTGCCCTGCTGCTCTGGTTTGCAGTGACTAATTTAGAACTGGTAGATCCGCTGTTCTTTCCAACACCCCAGAGTGTGTGGTCCTCTTTTGTGGACATTTTGCAAAATGGCTACAAGGGTCGGTCGCTGGTTGAGCACATTGGAGCCAGTATGTGGCGCTTGTTGATAGCCTTTGTGCTGGCATTTTGCACAGCTATTCCATTGGGGTTAGCCAGCGGCTATTTCAAGCCTGTGCAAGCAATTTTAGACCCATTTATTGAATTTTATCGTCCACTGCCCCCGCTGGCATACTATACACTGCTGGTGATTTGGCTAGGGATTGAAGACCCCTCTAAAATCGCACTGTTGTTTTTAGGTGGATTTGCCCCTCTTTATATTGCCATGGTGTCTGGGGTACGCCGGGTGCCTCGCGATCGCATCCATGCGGCATTATCTCTAGGAGCCTCTCAGTGGCAGGTATTTACCGAGATTATTTTTCCTTCCTGTTTGCCAGAGCTATTTACGGGTCTGCGGACGGCTTTAGGGTTTATGTACACCACACTGGTTGCAGCTGAAATGGTTGCAGCTGTTTCCGGCATCGGTTGGATGGTGTTAGATGCTAGTAAATTCCTGCGCAGCGACATTATTTTTGTCGGCATTATTATCATGGGTGTCATTGCAATTGCAATTGATCTAGGTCTGCGCTGGTTGCAAACTCGCTGCATCCCCTGGGTCGGGCGCGAGTGAGCCCAGGAACCATTAAAAGATTCGAACTTAGAAAGGTGTTCCCACGCTGGCTATCCGCTTATTTTCTATTAATTGGAGTGTGCAATTATCATGTTTAAATTTCGAAGGCTGTTTCGACGAAAATTTAATGCGCTTTTAGCGTTGCTCAGTTTATCGCTAGTAGTCTTTTTTGCTGCCTGTGCCCAGCCAACACCAGAAGCAACAACGACAGAAGATGTTGCTGCAGCGACGTCAATGCCCAGCGAGTTTCGCATCGGCTATCAGGTCATTCCTAACGCTGAAGTGTTAATGAAAAATATGGGTATCGTTGAAGAAAAATTTCCCGATGTTGAGATTAAATGGCTTTCTTTTGATTCTGGAAGAGATGTCAATACTGCCATGGTCTCTGGCGGCATTGATGTGGGTTTAGTGGGCTCTGTACCTGCATCTACCGGTATCGCTCAGGATCTCCCCTACCAGGTCTATGTTATCCACGACGTTATTGGCGACAACGAGGCTCTGGCTGTTACGGCAGGGTCTGGCATTACCAGTATGGCCGATTTATCAGGTAAAAAGATTGGAGTTCCGTTTGGTTCAACCACTCACTTTAGTCTCTTGTCGGCTCTAGATAAAGAAGGAATTCCTGCTGCCGATGTCCAAGTTCTAGATATGCAGCCTCAGGATATGCTGGCGGCATGGCAGCGCGGTGATATTGATGGTGGCTTTGTTTGGCATCCTACACTTTCTAGAATGATCGAGCAGGATGGGAAGGTTCTGATTACGGCTAAAGAACTGGCTGCAGAAGGAATTATCACGGCCGATTTAGGTGTGGTAAATAAAGAGTTTGCGGCCACCTACCCCGACATGTTAACGGGCTATGTAGAATCTCTGGATGAAGCCGTACAGTTCTACCGTAAAGACCCCGAAGCCGCGGCTGAAGCTATCTCTCAAGAAATTGGTCTTTCTCCAGAAGAGAGTTTGGCCGTAATGAATGAGCTGGTTTGGGTAAGTGCTGATGAACAGGCTTCTAGCCAGTATTTAGGCACTCCAGAGGAGCCAGGGGCCCTGGGCCAGGTACTTAAAGATTCTGCTGAGTTTATGGTGGCCCAAGGGGCAATTCCATCAGCTCCCGATCTCGAAGCCTATCAAGCGGCCATCTTTAACAAAGCCGTGGCTGATGTCACCGCGAGTAAATGATCGCGTTCATCGCAGTTTCTGTCGTGTAAAACTGCGGTTTAAGTGTTCTTCTCCCTTAAAAGGGGAGTAATTGGTCAAAGGGGGTTCAGTCGTTTATACGATATGTCGAACCCCCTCTACAGATTCCTTTAACAAGAGGACATTGCTGTTAAAACATTCTCACTAAAGTATCAGAACTATCTTCAACGTCTTCTATTGCTCCTCACCCTTACGAGGTCACTGTTATGACCCCCTCCCTAGCCCGTACCGCTACTGCAACAGCTACTGCCGAAAATAGTGGCTTAATCTCCTTACAAGACATCGACTTGGTATACAACGTCGATGGTGGTAACTCATTCCACGCTCTACAAAATATAGACCTGGACCTCAACAGCGGTGACTTTGTGTGCGCCATTGGTCCATCTGGCTGTGGTAAAACGTCTCTTTTGCGGGTGCTGGCCGGGTATGAAACACCTACCCATGGCAGCGTCACCGTTGATGGTCATCCCCATAGCAAACCTGATGCCGACGTTGGTGTAGTGTTTCAGCGTCCCAACTTATTCCCCTGGTTAACCATTGAGAAAAATGTTGACTTTGGTCCCAGGATGAAAGGCATTAAGGCCCACGAACGACGCCAGCGAGTCAGCTATTTTTTAGAGATGGCAAATCTGTTGCCGGCGGCTAAAAAATTACCCCATCAGCTATCGGGTGGGATGAAACAACGAGCTGCGATCGCACGGGCGCTGGCCGCTGATCCCAAAGTGATTCTTATGGATGAACCCTTTGGAGCACTAGATGCCTTTACACGAGAATCGATGCAGCTGAGCCTCCATGATATTTGGAGTCAGACCCACAAAAGTATTTTCTTTATCACCCACGATGTGGAAGAAGCAATGCTGTTATCGACCCGCATCATTTTGATGTATGCCAATCCGGGTCGTATTGTTGAAGATATTCCAAATCCTTTTGCCTCTCGTCTTGGAGATACGCCTCCTTCTGAGCTACGTCTGTCTAAGCAGTTTATTGAAATGCGAGAATATCTGGTGAAGCGAATCAAAGACGCCACGTCCGATTCCTAGGTGCACACGATAGGGGGCGCACCGCCGTGCGCCCCCTATATTAGGCGATGGTTACCTCATCAGATAGATATACATCCTGGATTAGATTGAACAATTTAATCCCTTCCTTAAAGTCTCGCTGAAACGTCTTACGACCTGAAATTAAACCACAGCCTCCAGCCCGCTTATTGACGACTGCGGTCCGTACCGCTTCAGCAAAGTCGTTGTCACCAGAAGCACCGCCCGAATTGATCAGCCCAGCACGACCGGCATAACAGTTAAGCACCTGATAGCGCGCCAGATCGATGGGATGGTCTGTTGTCAGATTTGAATATACCAGGTCATCAGTTTTGCCGTACTTTTCGCCTGTGGCTTGGGCAACAGCTTTATAGCCACCGTTATTGAGCGGTAGCTTCTGTTTGATAATATCTGCCTCAATGGTGACTCCGAGATGATTGGCCTGCCCCGTCAGGTCAGCTGACACATGATAGTCCTGGTCTTGCTTAAAGGCACCGTTGCGCAAATAGCACCACAAAATTGTTGCCAGTCCTTGCTCATGGGCGCGGGCAAAGGCTCTGCTGACTTCTTGAATCTGTCGTGCAGCCTCAGGTGAACCAAAATAGATGGTGGCCCCCACGGCAACAGCGCCTAAGTTCCAGGCTTGTTCAACAGAGGCAAACATTAGCTGGTCAAACTGATTAGGGTAGGTAAGCAGCTCGTTGTGGTTGAGCTTAACGATAAAAGGAATTTTATGGGCATATTTGCGTGACGTCATCCCCAGCACGCCCAGGGTGGTGGCGACAGCATTACAGCTGCCTGCGATCGCAAGTTCAATAATATTTTGCGGGTCAAAGTAAATTGGATTGGGGGCAAATGACGCCGCCCCTGAATGTTCAATCCCCTGGTCTACGGGCAAAATTGACAGGTAGCCCGTATTCGCTAATCGCCCGGTGCTGTAAAGCTGTTGTAGGCTGCGCAGTACCTGCGGGTTACGGTCAGTTTGAGTAAAGATACGATCAACCCAGTCAGACCCTGGCAGATGTAGCTGACTTTTAGGAATTTTTGCCATGTAGCCTAGCAGATCATCGGCCTCTTGACCAAGCCAATCTGCAATCGATTGAGGCGACGAGGTTACAACCATAATTATTTCACCAATTAGTTTGCTGCAGGTAATGCCAATGAGCTATCCCAAGGTTAGCTTGTCTCTTTTGATTTGAGGCAGCCGGAATCTGAGAGCTTGCTAAAAAATCACACCTACAACAAAGCAGTGGCAGGTCTTGTACCTGCCACTGCCAGAGTATTGTGGGCTGATTAAACGTTAGCGTCTTCTTTAATTAGCTTGTCCCACCCCAACTCTTTTAGGTTGCTGTTGCGTCGCAGCGGACGAGTCACCAGTTCAAGAATGTCGCGAGTGTTGCCAAACCCATGGATCTGGGCAAACGTAAACTCCACCGACCACTTGGTGTTAATGCCCCTAGCCTCCAGCGGGTTCGCATGGGCCATCCCCGTAATTACCAAATCCGGGTCAATCTCTAGAATCTGTTGAATCTGGTTATAGTTGTCGGGCTTTTCTGTAATCTTGGGTTTTGCCACACCCATCTCTTCACAGGTGCGCTCCAGCAGCAGCAGCTCGGCTCCCTGATAGCGTTTATCCATGTAGGGAATACCAATTTCCGGTACCGTCATGCCACAGCGAATTAAGAAGCGGGCCATGGCAATTTCCAGCAGGTTATCCCCCATAAAATAGACCGACTTGCCCCGGATCAAACTGACATAGTCTTCTACCGATTCCCAAATTTTGGCTTCTCGTTCAGCCAGGCCCTTGGGTTCAACGCCTAACACCGAGCAAATTTTTTCGACCCAGGCGCGGGTGCCGTCGGGGCCGATGGGGAACGGTGCACCAATCACCTTGGCTTTTTTCCGGCGCATTAGGGTGGAGGCGGTGCGAGATAGAAATGGATTTACCCCAGAAGCAAAATAGCCTTCTTTAATCACAGGTAGTTCGGTGTAGCGGTTCTCAGGTAGCCAACCGGAGACCTTAATACCTTGCTTTTTGAGTTCTAAGTTGAGCTGGGTGACCACCGGATTTGGAACCGAACCAAAGAGAATCAACGGCGTGTGATCATAATATTCGTCAGCGGCAGGGGCCTCATCTGGGGCAGCGGCTTCGGGTTTACGGCCTAAGGAGAGCAGTTTGCCTAAGCCGTTGCGCTCTTGCTTCTCAGGCTCGATTGCTGGGGCAGCCGGTTCTTCGGTGGGGCACCGCTGGGCCATGGCAGCTAGCACTGTGTCTTCACCCTGGGTAAAGGCGTAGTCAAGGCCGTTAGCGCGAGCAACGACAATGGGAACACCAATTTCCTCTTCTAAAACGGGAGCGATGCCTTCCAGGTCGGTTTTGATGATTTCAGTGGTGCAGGTACCAATCCAAACGATTACGCTGGGGTTGCGATCGCGCTTAATCTGCAAACACAGTCGCTTGAGCTCTTCATAATCATTTAGCTTGGCAGAAATATCCCCTTCTTCTAGCTCAGCCATAGCATAGCGAGGCTCAGCAAAAATCATCACCCCCATGGCGTTTTGCAAAAAATAGCCACAGGTCTTGGTGCCAATCACCAAAAAGAAACTATCCTCAATCTTTTGGTATAGCCAGGCAACACAGCTAATTGGGCAAAACGTATGATAGTTGCCCGTGTCGCAGTCAAATTCAAGCGAGAGAGTATTTGCAGTTGTTGTCATCGTGATTAGAGTCCTCAGAACAGTACAGATACTGGCTAAGAGAGGTCATATGCAGAGAATAAACCTCTCTAACCATTGTTCGTTGGGCAATAATCCGAGGCTGACACCCTGTTAGAGACCGTCTAGTCCTTCCAAAAGCGGAGGTTCTTCACCGGGTGATGCGTCCAATGTGGGACCATCTTCACCATTACTATCCAACGCCATCTCAGGATCAAAATTTAGACCCAGCACCTCAACCAGTGCATCTTCGTCAGAGTTGAGCTTATAGAACGGCACCATCAAATTTGATAGCTTAGGTTCTATGGCGTTAATTACCCCTAAAATCAGAAGCGAAGATGGCCGCCGACCGCCGTCAGGAGTCCTAACGGAGACGTTGCTCATCTGTAGCTCTAACCAGGCGCGATTATCTTGGACATAGTTCAACCACTTTTCGCGGATGGAGGTAGTGAAATTCTCAAAAAAGGCCATATCTTGAGACTGTTTCTAACTTGGCTGGCACGCAGCAATTTAGCACCTCAGCGTCAGAATGACCAGTCTTTTGAGAAAATCAACCCCATTCAAGCCTGTCAACCGATCGGATTAACCCGAAAACGCTTGCTTACACCAACATCAGGTCCACTTCATTTTGTTGGGTAGCTGCAGCAGCAGGCGGATTGAGATAGAAGTCCGACAGCAGCGAGAAGAGTTCACGATCAGGGGAATCGTTAGGTACCACACCCTCAGGTTGAGCAATCAGCTGATCGGCAATATTCAAATAGTATTGGCACACCGGCTCCAGGGACGGATCAGATTCAGCCATCTCAAACATGGTTTTACCCTTAACCCGTGAGACACGAATATCTTCAATCAGAGGCAAAATTTCTAGAACCGGCATAGGTACTGCTTCAATGTACTTATCAATCAGGTCACGCTTAGATGTTCGGTTGCCGATGAGTCCCGCCAGTTTGAGCGGGTGGGTGCGGGCTTTTTCTCTGACTGATGCGGCAATCCGGTTAGCGGCAAACAGCGCGTCAAAGCCATTGTCAGTGACGATCATGCAATAGTCAGAATAGTTGAGCGGTGCAGCAAATCCGCCACACACCACATCACCTAGCACATCAAATAAGATGACATCGTATTCATCAAACGCATTTAGCTCTTTAAGCAGCTTGACGGTTTCACCCACCACGTAGCCGCCACAGCCTGCACCTGCCGGGGGGCCACCGGCTTCCACACAGCTAACACCGCCATACCCCTGGTAGATCACATCTTCGGGCCAAATGTCTTCGTAGTGATAGTCCCGTTCCTGTAGCGTATCGATAATGGTTGGAATTAAAAAGCCTGTCAGGGTAAACGTGCTGTCGTGTTTAGGGTCACAGCCGATTTGAAGGACCTTCTTGCCGCGTTTGGCAAGCGCGACGGAGATATTGCAGCTAGTGGTGGATTTGCCAATGCCGCCTTTTCCATAGACCGAGAGTTTCACGCTCGTTGCCTCCTTTTTATGAGTGGTCTCAACGACCATGTCTGTCGGTCATTGTGGGCAATAAGTAGGCGATTGGATAGGGCACCATAAAATGGATAGGCATCAAAAATACCTTCTAAAGTATTATTCGACTCAGAATATCAACCTTAGATTTCTTAATTCTCGAATGAGCTTTTTTTAGCCGTTTTATTAGTTTTTATAATCTGATCTAATAAAATATGGGTCAAAAGACAAATTTATTTAATCGCCTCTATCTATTGCAAATAAAAGATTTCACCTTTTTAGATGTGCCATTTGAATGGGTTTAGGGTCCAGAGCTAATTTATCCCTGTAGAGGATAGTCTTATGGGTGCTCTGAAACTGGAATCGAGAGAGGGTTTTCTGAGAGCTGGCACAAAGCACAGCCCTTACAGGGATATCCATCAAAAATCGGTCATTATCCTATTCACAGGTGGAATTAATCCATGGTTCTCAGCCTTTCGACCCTGATTTGACAGAGCTACCGCTCAGAATATTGTTAAGAATGTTTTACTTGAAGAGAAATAAAACAGAATGCTAAGGATTTGTTTCGTCTTTTGAAGTTTCATCAGGCTGGGGTAGCCATTCGAAATCTCCACTGGCTACCTCAAAATTGCTGGGGGTAAACAGTGGGCTACTGACCGATAGTTCGCTATCCCATCTGGGCTGGGTCACAGGCCGATACTTAGCTTTGAATTCAGTAACTGCTTGATCTATCTGCTCAGCAATTTCCTGCTCAGATTTGGTGCCCCTAGGGGGCGCGGTTTGCAGCTGCAGGGTAAACGGCAGTACGTTGGCCAAATCTTCCAGACTCTCCTGGGTGTTGAATTTAGAAGCAAGGGCAATGTGGCTACGCTTTAGTACATCGCGAATAACATCAGGGGTTAGTCGAGTCGGATCTTCTAAGGTTTGGCTAGCCAGAGCGAGCAAGGCAGCTCTGAGGCCATGAGTACGCATACTCTTTTGATATCGGACCAACCGAGCAACTAATCTGGCGATGCGTTTTGGAATCTTTTCACCCAAAACAGGGATCGGTTGAGAGAGCTGAGTACCAAAGGTTTGCAATGCAATGTACAACAGACGTCTGCTCTCAGGCAGGCTTAGTTTTTGTTCAGTGTGGAGCAGTGCGATCGCACCCTTGGTTAATTCAACAAACTCTGCCGCCGATAGCTTTGACGACACTCGCTGTAAATAGGTGCGAATCAAAAGGAGCAAAGTCTCTTCAGCTTTTATCAGACGGTCATTATCAGATGGAACAGGCGGCGTTGTCATAGCACTGATATACAACTAATTCGATTATTTACCTGAACTGTAAGGCTCCATTTTGGTGGCAAATTTACGATATCCCGACAACTCTCTGATTGCCATTGCTGTAAAGTTGATTCCATGCCGCCCCGGCTCTAAGCTTTTTTAAATTGTTTGACGGTGCTTAGATATTGATTGAGAAAGGGCAACCCACCGATAGCCGGTAAGAAGTAACGTGAAGTACACAGAACCCCCAGTGCTGCTCCGGTAGCCGCGCTAAAGTAGGGGGCATAAAGGGCGACTAGGGCCGCATCACGGGTACCAACACCGGCAAAGGTGAGGGGCAACAGACCGGCCAAAATAGCGAGAGGTGAGAGAGCAAAGCTGCTCACGGGCGGTGCCCAGGCATTTAATGCCAGGATAAAGAGCCAAATCTGTAACAGATGCAAAAACCAGACAAAAATCGACATGCTGGCAATGCGGGTCAGCTGAGCTGGATTACCCCAAAAATAATCATGCATTTCATCCCAGGAGTCTTGAAACGAAGCCAGCTTTGCAGCAATTTTTTTAGGGGCAATACGGCGCATTATGCCAAACCCGGTTCTGGCAAAACCTTTAGACCCCAGCATCAAGAGACCAAAAACCAAACCGCCGAGAATCCCCGCCGTCATGGTCCAAAAGAATGCATCTTTTTGCGGATAAAGTATGAGGCCAAAGGCACACCACAGCAACAGCGACAACATGTCGCAGGCTTTTTCTAAAATGACGATAGACAGAGACAGAGTACCGCTGAGATGACCTCTCTCTTTCATAAAATACGACTTGGCAATGTCGCCCATTTTTGAGGGCAGCCCCATATTGAGGACGCTGGCCGCCAAAATTAATTTATTGGCTTCCCAGATGCTTAACTTTGCCTGCACAGGAATCAGCTGCTTGAGCCGCCAACCGGTAAAAAATGTAATGGGTATTACCATTCCCAGACTCACCACCATCCAGAACGGATCACAATCTCGGAAAACCTTAATCAGTTCAGGAAAGTCAATCCTGTTGTACAGAATCACCAAGATGAGGGTGCTAACAAAAATAGATATAAAACGTTTCATATAGGGGAACTCTTGATGAATAATTTAGACGTAGAGGCGTTCCATGGAGCGTCTCTACAATTGCCGTTCTACCTCTAAAGGCTGACTAGAGGAGAGAGAATGAACCTCATGGGTTAGATCTTTCCATAGCTGCATCTGACTGGGCTGAAATGTGCGGCTCATAACCACATAGATGGAGGTTTGGGCGCTGCCAATACCGGCAGTCAACACATTGTTCCAACCATTAGCTGGTGTTAATGTATCTCGCAAAAGCCAGTGATTGCCCTGCCACTCAAACTCTCGCTGAAATTGAAAAGGGGCGTCATTTTTGCCAGTAATCAGCATCTTTTGCAACAACTTGCGAATTAGGTTAGGAAAAAATCGCCCTACGGTAAGCATGACCACCCGCAAAATCATGAGATTTAATGGGGTCATTTGTTTTTGTTTGGCCCAGCCCAAAGGACCTTTGATTGAGATGCGCTCATCCTGAATGTCGTACTGATAATCACCCACCAGATGGCCCACGGCGTTTTTAACGTTGCTGCCCTCTTTTACCTGGAGTGAAAACTGGGTATCTGACAAAATGAGATGATCCTTACGGAAGAACTTAAAAGCTCCTCCTTTATTTAGAGCCAGATAGAGTTTTGAGTCTTGTCTTTGGTCAATCAAGATGCGGGCGTTGGGGAACCACACTCTCCCTAGCTGTGGCGGCTGTGTTGGAGGACGAACATCCACAAAGTCTTTCCAGGTCAATAAATAGTTCCAGGTGTGGTGCCCAACAATGTGGTCATCGGCGTAGCAGGAGCCGTTGCCATTTTGTAGACCTTTGAGAAATCTGTCGTTGAGACTCAGAGCCTCCGGCATCCAGCGACCGACTAGCTCAAACCCATGGGGAAAATAATTGTACGTATTGCGACTGGTATATTCACCGCCGTAGGAGCCATCGGGATGCACAAAGTGACTGGCTAGACGGACACCGCTTGCGATCGCATCCCGCAGCCGGTCATCCTTGCGCTCGCCCAGGTCATACACTCGTGCTAAACAAGAAATCGTCAGCGTGTGATACCCCGGATCGCACCCCTCATATTCCTGAAACCAGCCTTCCGAATCTTGCCAGGAAAACACCTGCTCTAACCGCTGCTGAATGGCCCCTTGCCACTTTTGTGTATTCAGCACCCGCGACGCTAGCTCTAAGCACAGTACAATCAGCGCCTGGTGATTGGTTAAACGTCCGCTCTCTTGATGGTGCGCTAGCCAGTCGGCGCGAGTTTCAAAAAACTTAAGCGCCTGCTGATTTTCGAGCTTCAGTAAACGATAGCTTTCCAAACAGGCCAGCAATGAAAATGCCGCAGCCCCACCCGCTCGCTCAAATGGGAAATAATCATCACAGGACCCATCTGGATGGGCGCTCTTTGCCGCAAACAAAATGCCCGCCTCCACCCAGGTTTTAAGGTTGGGCTGCTGGTAATAAGGGTTATCCGGTAGCGGCATGTCATATACCAGCGCCAAGGGCCAGACAAATTCCTGAGACATTCCACTGGGGAAATCAATAATCTTGTATAGCCAGTAATTGCGATCAAAGCAACCATAGTGAGGACTGTGGGGATTACGGTCCTGTAACGTCAGAATTTTAGGAATTTCGGCAAGAGCCGCTTGGGCAAATAAGTCTTTCATATAAAAACGGGAATGGGCATTGACAGGGTTGCGGAATGGGTAGTTTTGAGTTTTGCGCTAATAAGCATTTGACTCCTTCTAGCTAAATAAAGGATGTCAACTCAAAACTAAGAACTTCAAAACTCAAAATTTGTTTTATCTCAACTCCTTCTGTCGACTTTTTGTCATATGCTCCTCAATTTCCGAGCGTCGCAGACGCAGCTGAATGTCTTCTAATAGTTTTCGATTAGCTGACATCAGGTCCGCAATTAGGCCGAAGATCCAGCACTGTACCCCAATCAAAATCAGGATGGCTGAGAAAATCAGGCTGGGAACATGGCTGCGACCCGTTTGCTCAAACGCTGTCACAAACAACCAGATCCAACGGACACTTAGCAAAAAGCCCAAACTAAAGGGAATCGCCCCCAAAATCGTAAAAAACGATAGAGGCCGATAGGTAATAAAGATGCGCAGAATCGTAAACAGCGAGCGCTGCACGTAGGACGTAATACTTTTCACCAACCGCGACGGACGCAGATAGCCATTGGTGCGAATAGGCACTGACACCACCGCCATCCCCTTTTGTCCGGCTTGAATGATGGTTTCTAGGGTGTAGGTGTATTCGTTAAAGACATTGAGCTGCATTGCGGCATTACGACTAATGGCGCGAAAACCGCTGGGGGCATCGGCAACAGAGGTGTTACTGGCAACCCGTACAGCCCAGCTACCAAGCCGCTGCAGCAGCTTTTTAACTGGCGAAAAATGCTGGATTTCCATAATGGGTCGCGCGCCGACCACAATTTCTGCCTCACCATGGACAATCGGTTCAATCAGTTTAGGAATATCCGCTGCGCAGTACTGGTTGTCAGCATCAGTATTGACGATAATGTCAGCCCCGGCCTTGAGACAGGCATCTAACCCAGCCATAAACCCACGGGCAAGGCCGTGGTTATGGTCAAAGTTAACAATGTGGTCTACGCCCCATTCTTTGGCGACGTCTACGGTGCGGTCTACGCTACCGTCATTGATGATTAACCACTCTACTTTGTCCACACCCTGCACATGCCTTGGTAGCTCCGACAGGGTCACTCCCAAGGTATTTTCTTCGTTATAACAGGGAATTTGAATAATCAGTTTCATCGGAAGATGCCTTTGGTGTCTCAGTTTTAAGGTCTTAGTAATAACTCAAAATTAAAAACTACCTTAGAAGGGAATTTGGCTTGATTTTAGTCGAACGGGAGACCTTAAACCGCGCAACCAGCTGAAACGAAATAGCCATATGCCAATGCCAACCATAGTTAGTGCGATCGCAACTCCAACCCAAATAGGAATACCAACAGCCGGTAAAAACCACCACCATACCGCCACAATTCTGAGTAATTCAGCCTTGGTAAACTCTCCCGGCGGCGGTGGCTCCCCCACATTGCTAATAATGTCTTGAACCGGCGTATTAAACGCATCGCTTAGCTGTCGTCCAGCCGCTGCCCAAACATTAAAGATGGGTGCCTGGGATGGCTCACTCCACAGCGATACGGTCTGCATGAGCAGAGCCATACTTTGGTCCGATACCTCAGCAAAGTAGCGCTGGTAGTAGGTCAGCAGTATCGGTGCATTGGCCAAAAACCCCAGCGTAATCAGCCCAATCAACGGCAGTCGCCAGCGTTTATCCAACAGACCAACGGTGACCATCAACGCTGGAATAATCGGCACCAAAAATCGCGGTCCCCAGTTCCAGCCATTAAAGTCCCAACCGCTGTGCAACAACCAAAAGCTCGCCACAATGCCAAAAATGGCCACAAACTCCAGTTTGCGTTTTTGCCACAGCACCCACAGCCCAACTATGGCCAAAATTGTCGGTGGGCAATACCAAAACAGACCACCCCCGCTGCCAGGGCTAATCAGCTGCCCTAACGCTCGCATCAAAAAGCCATCGGTACCCAGCTGTGAGGTATCTTGCCCCGACTTGAGAAAGCTACCAAAGCGGATGTAGTTGTAGCCCAGATAAAGCCCAACACCAGCAACAGTACCGATACAGGGGGCTAAAATACGGTCCCAGCTGCAGCGTCGGAGCAAAAAGTAAACGGCCAGCACAGGCCCCAGCAGTACGCCAGCGGGTTTAGTCGCAACGGCCAAAGCCACTAGTAAGCCGGCTGGCCAATGCTCCCAGCGAGACTGCCCAAAGGCCAAATATAGCGCCAGCGTAATGATGAAGGCCAGCAATGGCTCAGCAAAGAACTCACGAGCATAAACCATCGCCGTTGTCCCAAAGGCATAGCCGATAACCGCAATAAACGCCCCTCGGCGCTGCCCCCCCAACCGCAGGGTTAACCCATAGACCAGACCAGCCGTTGCCGCTGTCAGCAAGATATTAAGCACTAACCCCAATGTCGCAGAGGTATAGCGCACTGGCAAACTCAGCATTTCACCAATGATCATCCCCGTCCACACAAACGGTATCGCCACAATCGGCAGCATCGGATAACGAATAGAGTAGAACTGCCCATCCGATCCCTCGATGCCCCCAGTACCAGCAGGAACAGAAAAATCACCCTTTTGAATCAAGGATTGGGACATGTGCAGCATGTCATTACCGTCTACACCCCAAATACCTGGCTTGAGAAAGGCTAAATAAATCAGACAAATAGCAATAAACAGAGCGATAGTCGGGCACCCGAAAAGCTCATGATGTTCTCCCGATGGGTCCTTTACCTGACCAGTCATATTGAAATTTGATTAACTAGTTGGTGTAATGAGAATACTGTCAGCTCAAAGCTTTGAGTGAGTCGCAATCAAAGATTCAAAACTTTCCAATATATTGCCCGCTGACTCCTACTGAGACAGCAGACACATGCCCCAATTCCATTAAATCGAATAAATGAGGTTGCTGGCTGCTGCGTTAGCTCGGATTAACAGTCAGTCTTGCCACAGGGCAATACCGCCCAGCAGCCCTAAAACATTGGGCACCGTCGTAGCGTTGTCTGGCAGCTCAAAGGTAATGTTTTTAGCTTCACCACCCCCGATGTAGAGCCGATCATAGTTAAACAGGTGCTCAAGGGACTCAATCGCTTTTTGCAAGCGACGATTCCACTTTTCCTTACCGATTTTTTCAAGGGCAGCTCGACCTAGCTGTTCTTCGTAGGTCTCTGATTTCCGAAAACGATGGTGGGCCATTTCTAAATTGGGTACCAAATGACCGTCTACAAATAGAGCAGCACCAAATCCAGTCCCTAAGGTAATGACCAGCTCCACACCATCACCTGAGATAGCACCAAGCCCCTGAATATCGGCATCGTTGGCAACCTTGACCGGGCGATTGAGCCGCTGACTCAGCTGATCGGCCAAAGGATAGCCCACCCAGGCTTTGGTTAGGTTAATAGCGGTGTAGACCACACCGCGACGCACCACCCCTGGAAATCCGACCGAAACACGGTCAAAGGGCGACTGCTCGGCGACCAGCTTTTCAATCGTGGCCATCACCGCATCAGGGGTGGCGGGCGAGGGGGTTTTGAGCCTAGCCCTTTCCCCCAAAGGCTGTCCCGACGAGTCTAATAAAATTACCTTGGTACCGCTGCCGCCAATATCAATGGCTAGGGTTATTGCAGCGGCTGCATTAGCTGCGGCTGGCTGAGCCGACTGATTAGTAGTTACCATAAAACTTCCTTTAGGAGCGTGGGTTAACTCAATGCGATTGCTGATTTAAGGGATAAATCGATCTCGAGCGTTTATTTGACAGCCTCTCATAACTAACAATTATCCCGAGGATCAGCCCTGCCAAATCAATTAATGGTTTCTATTCTGCCCCTCAATCAATCACACCAACGCTGAGGTGGTTCGAACCGATAGATTTCTTCCAAAACTGTTACCCAACCAGCTGCCACATCGGCCAAAATTTTCTCACCTTTGTCGGCGGTGGCGGCAGTGGCATCACCCACTACGCCGCTTTTAGAAATATCGCGGGTGATCCAGCTAAAGGGTAATGCTCCTTCTAAACTTAAAAGACCTTCTTGTTGGGGGGGATATTCGGTAACGGCTCGCTCCATTTTTACCTGGTCGGGCAAAATAGCCAGCATCAAACTTGTTTCGGCATCTCCGGCATGGATACCTTCACGTCGTTCTCTCGGGCTGAGCAGTTCACCTACCTGATGTGGCACCTGCCAAACAAACAGGGGAAACACCCAGAAATCTGATTGACGCTGGTGGATATCACGGGCCACAATGTCAAGCACTTGGGGCTGTCCACCGTGGGAATTGAGCAGTACAAGCTTGCGAAATCCGGCACGATAGATGCTGTCGGCGACATCGGTGAGAACGGCCATTAGCGTTGACGCTGACAGACTGACCGTGCCAGGGAACCCCCAGTGTTCATTAGATTTTCCATAGCACAAAGGCGGTAAACAATAGGCCGGAATCGATGGAGCTAACCGATCTAGTGCGCGACCGATAATGGCCAGTCCTAAAGCTGTATCGACCGCAATTGGCAGATGCGGACCGTGCTGCTCAATCGCCCCCACCGGCTGAATAATGACCACCTGGTCTTTATCGGCCATGGTGTCTATGTCTTGCCAGGTAAGGTAAGGGTAAAAACGATGGGCTGGGATAGTTTGGTTCATCATGGGCGGGGTTGTAGAGACATTGCGTGTTTATCCAGGAATTAGAGCCTAATTAATTGTGGGTTCTAAGCCTAAATACGTAGGTATCTGAAAAAAAAGGAAAAAGTATTGACAATTCAATTTCACATTCTGTATATTTGAATACAGTAGTGAAACGTTCATTCCTCTCAGATTGATTGCATCTACCAGTTGTTGTCGGTCCTGTAAGGAACGGAAGTAGGAAAGAATAGTAACTCTATTCCACCGAAGGAACGCGCCTCGTCTTAACTCTCTACGCTGATTATTAAGGAGGCGAAATCCATGCAACTGTCTTACCGTGGAGTTAAATATACTGTTCCTGAGCGCAACGTCGCTGTTGAAGATGGCGATATTGCCCGTTATCGTGGCGTATCTTATCGTGTGAAAAAGGCTGTAGGTCATCTACAGGGTCATGTACACGGTCTAAAGTATCGCGGTGCTCAGGTCCGCTAACTGACGTTTCCCTTCAGCTACAAGGGTTCGACAGTTTAGTTTGACTGATTTACTCATTTCAATATTGGGGCTCCTTCTGCAAAGAGGGGGCCTTTTTTTGTGTAAATTTGTATTTGTGCGCACTCACCTTCCATGCCACGGTTAGTTCTGTTGGCCTGCTGCTGACTCCCCCTAGGGTATGATGCTGAGAGCGGTGGATTTTACTCAGCTGTGCTCTCTTTTCTGGCAGGTTTATCAATAGGATTGCTGTGTCTGTTGGTTACCCGTCTGCGTTCTGGGGCCAGACGCAAGGCGCTGTTTGAGCGTATCAAGATTGAGCCAGCGGCGCAGTTTTTTTCTTACGAAGCTCAGATTGCCAGTGCTGTTGCTCAGCAAAGTACCGTAGTCGACGATCTACAAACTGAGATTGAAGAGATTAACCGTGTTCTGCAATGTTCACCTATCGGCTATCTAAAAGTTGATGAAGAGAACCGACTGTTGTGGTGCAATGCCAAGGCTAAACAGCTTTTAGGAAGTGAGCAGACTGATTACACAGTACCAAAATTGCTGCTGGCGATTGCCCGCTCCTATGAGTTAGACCAGCTAATAGATCAAACCCGAACCCATCAGACTGAATGCAAAAAAGAGTGGACTATTCGCTCTATTTCCCCTGACCCGGCAAATGTTTTAGAGGGACCGGCCTATCCATTAAGCGGCTATGGCATTCCCCTAAGCCGTAGGCACGTGGGGGTTTTTCTAGAAAACCGACAGGAAGCGGTCACACTGGCACAGCAGCGCGATCGCTGGACCTCAGACGTTGTCCACGAGTTAAAAACACCGCTCACATCCATTCGCTTGGTGGGAGAAACGCTGCGTAATCGAATTGACCCCAGCTTAGTGAGCTGGGCTGATCGATTGCTGCGGGAGGTGAATCGACTGAGTGCCCTGGTGGACGACATGTTGAGCCTCAGCCATTTGGAACAGAGACAGCAAGAACGTTTAGAGGTGGAGGATACTGACTTAGTTAAGCTGCTGTACCAGGCATGGCAAAGCCTAGAGCCTCAGGCAAAGCTCCAAGATAAGGGGTTTGACTATCAAGGGCCTGAATGTGCGATCGCATCTGTCAATAGCGGTCTGGTGTACCGCATGTTGCTAAACCTGTTGGATAACGCCCTAAAATACAGCCCCCCCAACCAGACGATTCATGTCCATCTGCAATCGGTGGAACAGGGAGATGACCCTGGGCTATTGCTGGATATTTTTGACTGGGGTGAAGGGTTTTTAGAAAAAGACTTGCCCTATGTGTTTGATCGCTTTTATCGGTCTGATGTGTCTCGAACTCGATCCAGCAGCGATGCGATCGCAAATGGTACCGGTCTAGGCCTCTCAATCGTGCAAAAAATACTCGAGTTTCACCAGGGAACAGTCCAAGCTCAAAACCATCCTGAAACCAAAGGAGCCTGGCTTCAGGTTTGGCTACCCAAAGCACCCATCAAAGCAAATGATCAATATTCAATATCTAAGTAACCGCTGCAATCCGTAAAATTACTGAACAAACTAAGGAACACATCATAAACTGGCCAGCATCAGTGAACATTTTTTAGGAATTACTGTAATATTCAACCGAGGTTTGTCATCAAGAAGCTACATTTGTAGAGTGCGTAGATTTACCAAGTCTTGTCTAAGCAGTCACTATCTCAACCATCGTCAGCCGACGAAAAACTACAGAAGCTACTGTCCCAGTGGGGAGTTGCTTCGCGGCGACAGGCAGAGCAGCTAATTACCAATGGTCGGATTACGGTCAACGGTGCCAAGGCTCACATTGGTCAACGGGCTAACCCTGCCATCGATGATATTCGGATTGACGGTCAGCGGCTGAATGTAGACAATCGCCCAGATAAACGTTACGTGCTCCTCAATAAACCCCGCGGCGTTGTCTCCACCTGTGATGACCCCCAGGGTCGCAAGACCGTTATTAACCTATTGCCCGATGAGCTAGGCAAGGTTCGTTTACACCCTGTGGGTCGTTTAGATACAGACTCTACTGGAGCATTGTTGTTAACTAATCATGGTCAACTCACCCAGACCCTGACCCATCCAAGTCATCACATTGCTAAGACTTATCTTGTTCGGGTCCAGGGGTCACCCACCAGCAGTTGTTTAGACAAATGGCGTCAGGGGGTGACGCTAGGTGAAAAACTAACCGCACCGGCCCAGGTTAAAGTGCTACATCCTAAACCCCCTGCTCTGTTGGAAATTGTGTTGCGAGAGGGGCGCAATCGTCAGATTCGTCGAGTGGCTGAGAAACTGGGACATCCAGTGATTAGTTTGCATCGCAGTGCCATTGGCAGCATCAGCTTAGGAGATCTCCCCCGTGGACACTGTCGCGAATTAAGCCTTCAGGAGCTTGAGAAACTCTTAAATCTCCTCTGACTAATGCTTTCAAACTTCGTATGCTGGAATCAAACCAGCGATGTGCTTAAATTACTAAGAAACATTTTTTTCTATGAAACGGCAAGGCTACACAGGTAATCAGCAGCAGGAGCAGTTACTGGCTCTAGGTAAAGTGCTGCACGATGCTCGTATAGCAAGCGGTCAAACATTGGATGAGGTTGCTAGCAGAGTTTTGGTACGCCCCAGGCTGCTGTTAGCCCTAGAAGAAGCTCAGGCAAATGAGCTACCCGAACCAGTCTATGTACGGGGTCTGATTCGACGCTACGGAGACGTACTCGGTCTAGATGGTCAAGCCTTATCTAAGCAGTATGAGGCTGTTCCTGTGCCCAAGGGCTCGGGGCGAAACTGGTCCAAAGAAGCTGTTCAGCTGCGGCCTTATCATCTATATGCCGCCTACGTAGTTCTAATTGCGGTTTCAGTCACTGGGTTATCGTACTTGATGCAGCGGGCGATTCCCCAGAATGTGGCAGAACCGATTGTAGATTCTGAAACCGCCGAACAGCTGGCACCACGACAGGTAGCGCCAGCCACACCCACTGAAACATCTCAGTCTGTTGAGACCAGTGAGCCTGTGCTCGAAGAACCCATTGTGGTCAATGTTGAATTTGTTCAGCAGTCCTGGGTGCGGGTAACGGCGGATGGGGATGAAGCCTATGAAGGCATCCTCCAGGAAGGAACAGAGCGCTCCTGGACGGCTCAAGAATCACTGACGATTCGAGCGGGTAATGCGGGTGGGGTGGTGCTTGCCTACAACCAGGGTCAAGCCAAGCCCATGGGTAAACCCGGCACTGTGGTCGAGCAGACGTTTACCCCCAGTACATCAGACGAGCTTGCTAGCCTAGCTCCATAGCGCCCTTTTTTCTGACTTAATCTTTTTCTGACTTAATACAGACGGCTCGCCAACAGCGTGGAGATTACCGTGGTGCCTTGGCCTATCTCGCTGTTGAGCTGTATGTGGCCTTGGTGATTGGTGATGATGGCTTTTGCGATCGCCAGCCCCAGACCTGAGCCTGCCCCATCGCGACGCCTGCGGGCCTTATCCACTCGATAAAACCGGTCAAATACCTGGGACTGCAGCTCTTTGGAAATCCCGATGCCGGTATCACAGACAGCGACGTGATACGCCTCTTGCCCTTGCCAGTGAGTCTGTTTAGTGGTGACCGTCACCGTCCCCTCAGGGGTGTACTGAATGGCATTGCTAATCAGATTAGTAAACAGACGAATTAGCTGATCGCGATCGCCCGACAATCGACGAGAAAATGGGTCAACCATGGGTTTATACACCAGAGTCAGCCCCTGGCTTTGGGCCACTAGCTGCTGTTCTTCAATCACTTCCGACAGCAGCTTATGCAAATCCAACTCTTCCCACTGCATCGGAATCAACCCACCATCCTGCCGCGCCAGAAACAGCAAGTTATCCACCAGCCGCCCCAGCCGCCGAGTCAGTCGTTCAACCACCTGTAGCTGAGTGTGCTGAAAGTCAACGTCTGTGTCAGGCAGGGCTACTTGATCATTGGTTTGAATCACAGCAATGGGATTACGCAGCTCGTGGGATGCATCGGCCGTAAACTGCTTAAGCTGTTGATAGGACTGTCGCACCGGAGCCATGGCCAGCCCTGACAGCAGCCAGCCGACAGTGCCTGTCACTAAAATAATTAGCCCAGACCAAATACTGAGATCGATCACCAGCTGACGGCTGGGTTTGCTCACCTCAAACCACGGATGACTGACGCGGAGATAGCCCAAGATTTGATTGTTTACCTGAACACGGCGGCAAATTTGGCGGAGCACCTGATCGCTATTCTCTTGTTCAGCATCTGCACCATAGCTGAGGTGTACTGTTTTTCCAGCCGCATTCACCTGCAGCGGTAGATTGCTAGGTACGGATAGGGTACTCCACTGTAGCTGCCCGTTGGGATCAAACCATTCGATATCAATGCGATCATCTTCTAGGGTTTGGGCATTGTCGCGAAAGCTATCTTCCACATTCACCTGCAGTGGAGCCTGACCTTTCACACCTGCAGCCGTCAAAACCCGCCCCGACGATGGTGCTGCCGCCTCAATCACCAACGAACGCTGGACAACTTCTACCACGTGATTTAAGGTGTCATCCACTCGCTCCACCAGCGTATTTCGCACATAAAAATACACTCCACTGGCAAAGATAATCAGCAAAATGCCGGTGATGGTGGTGTACCACAAGGCCAAACGTCGGCGCGTGGTTTGGAACATGGGCGATTGGATCAACTAAAAAGCCTCAACACAAAAGGTGAATCTGGGAAGCTGGATACGATCTTCCCCCAGTCTGACGGAAAACATGCTTAACAGATGCTGGTCAGATAGGTGAGTTCACGACATCATAGATGGTGTAACCCTTGCTCAATTTAACCCTGGCGCATTGAACTATGACAGCTCAGCTGACAAAATCGTCTCCCATTTCCACCGCCCTTGAGCAGCAGCGAAGGTTCTTTGCTTCGGGTAAAACCAAACCGTTAAAATTTCGACTTACTCAGCTAGCCAAGTTAAAACAGGCCATCATTGAGCGACAGGCCGATATTGTAGCGGCGGCTAAAGCTGATTTGGGTCGCCCTGAGTTTGAAGCCTATTTTGAAATCGCCACCCTTTCAGAGATTAATCTGGCACTCAAAAGGCTCAAAACTTGGATGAAACCCAAACGGGTGAAGTCCACACTAGAGAACTTTCCATCGTCGGCATGGATACAGCCTGACCCACTGGGTGTCGTGCTCATTATTGGCCCCTGGAACTACCCGTTCCAGCTGATGGTATCCCCATTGGTGGGTGCGATCGCAGCCGGAAACTGTGCCATCCTCAAACCGTCGGAACATGCCCCCCACACCGCCAAGGTTGTTACTAAGCTAATTGCGGATACCTTTGACCCCAGCTACATCACCCTCTTTGAAGGAGACGCCAGCGTCAGTCAGCAGCTACTGGCCGAAAAGTTTGACCACATCTTTTTTACCGGTGGTACCGCCATTGGCCGCATTGTGATGGCCGCCGCCGCCAAACACCTCACCCCAGTCACCTTGGAGCTAGGCGGCAAAAGCCCCTGCATTGTCGATGCTGACATTAACCTTGACCACGCCGCAAAACGCATCGCCTGGGGTAAGTTTATCAACGCAGGACAGACCTGTATTGCCCCCGATTATCTGCTGGTTGATCGCACCATTAAAGATACCTTTTTAGAAAAGCTCACCGCTGCTGTTCGTGAGTTCTTTGGTGATGATCCATCCCAAAGCTCCGCCCTCAGCCGCATTATCAACCCAAGACAGTTCGACCGATTAATTGGTTTGCTCAACAGTGGCACCCCCATCATTGGCGGCGAAACCGATGCTGGCACTCGCTACATTGCTCCCACTGTTTTAGACAATGTCACCTGGGAATCTCCAGTAATGCAGGACGAGATTTTTGGTCCAATTTTGCCCGTACTCACCTATGACCGGTTTGACCAGGCCTTGGCCCAAATCAATGCCCGCCCCACGCCTCTGGCGCTATATCTCTTCACTCGAGATCGAGCCAAACAGCAACAGGTGTTAACAGGCACCTCATCGGGTGGAGTGTGTCTCAACGATACGGTATTGCACATTGGCGTCCCCGCTCTCCCTTTTGGGGGCGTGGGGCAAAGTGGTATGGGCAGCTACCATGGCAAGGCTACATTCGATCCCTTTTCCCACTACAAGAGCGTGCTCAAAAAAACATTTTGGTTCGATTTAGATTGGCGCTATGCCCCCTACAAGCCCTCTAAACTCGCTCAAATCAAAAAACTTGTTACCCGGTAATCTACAAAGGAAACCCTAAAATGGCCTACGATTTTGACCTGTTTGCAATTGGTGCGGGGTCTGGCGGTATTGCCACTGCCAGACGCGCCGCCCAATATGGTGCAAAGGTCGCTGTGGCAGAATTTGATCGCTTAGGCGGGACCTGTGTAAACCGGGGGTGTGTACCCAAAAAGCTCATGGTTTATGCCTCTCACTTCGCCAGTCATGTGCAAGAGTCTGCAGGCTATGGTTGGACCTTTGAGCCGGGCAAATTTGACTGGCCCACTATGCTCAAGGCTGTCAACGACGAAGTCAGCCGGTTAAATGCCATCTATCAGCGCATGATCGACAACGCTGAGGTGACTTTATACCAGGGGCATGCCCGCATTGTTGACCCACACACTATTGAGGTGGCAGGTCAGACAGTGACGGCTGAGAAGATTTTGATTGCCGTTGGTGGTAAACCCAGCAGACCTGATATTCCAGGAATTGAGCTGGCGATTACTTCCGATGAGATTTTTCATCTAGCTCAGCAACCCAAGCGCATGGTGATTTTTGGGGGTGGGTACATCGGCTGCGAGTTTGCCTGCGTATTAAACGCGCTGGGGACGGAAGTCACCCAGGTTATTCGTCGCGACAAGATTTTGCGCGGCTTTGATGAAGATATTCGCACTGAAGTGCAAGATGCCATGCTGCGTCACGGTATTCGCATTGTCAATGACGAGCTAGTCAGTCTTGAAAAAACTGATGAAGGACTGCAGGTCAATCTAAAAAATAACAACCTGATATTCACTGATGTGGTGGGTTTATCTGCCCTGGGGCGTATCCCTCGGCTTGAGAACCTGGGGTTAGAAAATACCCGTGTCGAAGTTCATAATGAGGCAATTGTTGGCGATGCCCACAGTCAGACTGCAGAATCTAATATCTTTGCGGTAGGAGACTGCACCGACCGGATTAACCTCACCCCAGTTGCCATCAATGAAGGACGCGTATTTGCCGACACCCACTACGGTGGCAAGCGTCGAGTTATGAGCCATGAAAATGTTCCCTCAGCGGTGTTTACCACACCCGAGGTAGCCACAGTAGGCATGACCGAAACTGAGGCAATGGAAAAGTACGGTGAAGTTGCCATCCGAGTTTATCGCTCTCGGTTTAGACCGATGTATTACACATTGCCCAAGCTGGAAGAAAAAACCCTGATGAAGCTGATTGTGCACCTGCAAACCGACAAGGTTTTAGGAGCACATATGGTGGGTGATGCTGCCGCTGAAATTATTCAAGGAGTCGCTGTTGCGGTAAAAATGGGTGCAACTAAGGCTGACTTTGATGCCACTGTGGGCATTCACCCCAGCTCAGCAGAAGAGTTTGTCACAATGCGATGACAGTCCTAGCGTTGCACAATTGAGGGATGAATATATGTGCACGTTTCTGGATTTTCTCTTTATTGAGTAGCGAAATCTCTTCTCTCCAAGGTTCATTATTACTCATCATGATCACCTGAATACCTTTCGTGTCCTTGGTACAATGTTGGCGAGATTGTAATAAAAAGAAAGAATCAAACAAATTTCTCTCCCATTCTCCCAATAATCTCTTCGCGAATCGCTTGTCTATTGGCTAGATAGAGCACATTAATTTTTTCCAAAACCGAGGAAAGCTCAATCCTATTGTCTTGAGCTTCATGTATTGTGGCTATCCAACTATAAGCAGCTTGCTCAACACGAATCCATCCCATTACATTCGTTTTCTCTACAAGGTTTTCAAACTTGCGGCGCGACTGATCGTATTCTCCAAGGTAGTGCAGATAAACGCCATGCTGATAATCAAGAGGTAATTCATATCGTAACTTTAGTCGAGGAGATACTACATCCCAACTTTTTGCTTTCCGAAGTAATGCTCTCGATTCGCGGACAAGTTCTTCAAAGTCGACTCTTTTCAACGAAAAATCGCTTTCTTTGTTGAGACAAATCACCAATCGTAGTCGAACTTCAGTCAACAGCGCCATAATGTCCATATCTTCAGGACAGAGCTGCTCTAGAAATAAACGAGAGTTAACAAGTTTCCATGCTTCATCCACATTCTTTTTAGCGTGCTCAAGGTTGCCTTTTGTATTTTGCTTAGTCAGCTCCCAGGCAAGAGTTCCAAGTGCGCTAACTCTTACTTGAATGTCACCATTGCGTTGAGATTTTTTCAGAAACCATTTAGATAGTTCCGTAACAAAATCGATTTTTTCACTAAGATGTGCAATGTATCTAATTTCGGAATAGATCCGTTTTAGTAGATTGTAGCAATCGATTTCCTGAATTCCTCGTTTGATAGCAGGAACAATGAGCTGTGAATACTTTTCACAAAAGCTTTCCTGCATTTTATCAAGGTGATCGAAATCGTGCTTCATATCCCAAGTCACAAGATAGTCAAGCACTTTCTTTAATAGTTCCGGGGTTGATAGTTGAAGGCTTTCAAGATCCAATGCTTTTGAACTACTATTCCGTGATTGCGCTATTTCCTGAAGATAGTTCCGATGCCACCTTTTAACATCACTATCAGAAATCTCTCGCACTGGCGTTTGGTGAAGGTATGCACGATGATGCTGTAGAAAATTGAGAACTCCAGCAAGCTGAAATGCTGAATCTAGGTAATTCCAACCGTTTTGATAGAGTATAGCCTTGGTTAATTTATCAGCATTTTCATCGCTCAATGGTCTTGTACCGCTGTAGACATCAACAAGAGTGCTTGAATGAATGTCAGCAATTTTCGCTAGAGCATTTGTGCTTGGAAATCCAAGAGCAACCGATGCTTGGTTGTTTACAGACATAAGCCTACTACCTTATGTTGTGAGCATTATCGCAATATATAAAGAGGTGAGCTACTGAGCTAATCTCAGCTCTTTGACTCACGCAGGGCATGTCAGTTAGTATCTGCATCAAGACTGTAAGTACTTATTAACATCTCCGATTTCAACAACATACTGCGCCACCAGGTACCAGATGGATGCATTGCCAGCAACCAGCAGTAGAAGACCTGGCAGGAGCATAAATACCGCGCCGACTACCGTAACCAATAGCGTACCCGCTGCTAACACCCAAACGGAGACGATTAAACGTAGGCTCAGGCCGCGGTTTGCGGCCATTAACTGTAGCGTAGTAGTCGGTTTTAGCAAACTGCTGCCTGACACCACAAATCGTGCTCCAGATACGAGTAGGGCTACAACAACAACAGCTAAAAGCAACAACGCTACAAACAACATTGTCAAGTCGCCTCCTGTCAGCATTGCGCTGAACTGTAGCCCAGTGAGCAGCGATGTAAACAGGCCATATAAGCGCACAGCAATAAATACGACAAAAACAGCACTCAACGCTCGGTTAACTATGGAGACAATTGACCTGAGGGCCGGTTGCCGTTTGATAATCTCACCACTAATGCGCAGATAAATAAACATCACAGCAGTGAAGAAAATGGGAGATATGCCACCCGTTGTCTCGGCTTCGGTAGCATCGCTGGCACTAAACGTTAGTAGCACCATGAGAATGACCGGAAAACAGTAGATGAATCCGACAGCCACCAATCGCAATCCGTCTATAAGCGACTGTCGTAGTTTAAATCTGGGTAAGCCGCTCTGCTGAAGGTAGATAGCCCGGACAATGGCTTGGCCGTAGCCAACGAGTATGATTTGTCCAACGATGGGGATGAGCTGCCAGAGGGCCAGCGGCAGCATGCGCCGGCCCTGCCACGGATAGCGTAACGCCCGCATTAACTCAGTCATGATTGCTCCTCCTCAGACCGGCACCAGGCAACATAGTCAGCTAGCTTCCTACGGAGTTCGGTTTCATCTATGCCTAGCTCCGCTAGGGAGTGATTAACGGTGTAGTGCTTGCGTTCACGTGGGGGATGGGTGCGCGGTACATGAAGCGGCAGCTGATCTTGGTGTAGACATTCTCGATAGACACGCTGCATCGTGCCCTCAAGATCAGACACAAAATCTGCAAAGCGCACTACGCAGCGGCGTGCACCGCTCTGCGAATACCAGGCTTGTTCAATTCGACAGTAGTCACTCTCTGTATGTAGCAGCCACGCGGACAACCATGCCCAGGGTGGGGGACCCATGGCCGGATCGCTAGGATTGATCCGCAGATAATTGATGCCGCTTTGCAAGCGTTTAGCCGGATCGCGCACCAGCGTTAAGAAAGCCGCGTCTGGATATTGACGCTCCAAGGCAGCGGCGGCGCAGAGAAAGTGACCTTTGATAAAGAGACGACAAGACTTTTCTGTGGCTGCATCACCGATAAACAGCAGATGCTTGCGTCCAATGCGGTCAATAAGCTGTACAGCGTCATGTTCTAATTGGGCCCGATCTTGTGGGGGAAAAGCAGCAAAGTTAAACTCGCGCGCTGCAGCCCCAGGCCCCAGATAAACAGCAAGAGGGTTTAGATGCGACGAGAACATTGCCCCATCAAACGTATCTGCTTTGAACGGATCTAATTCGTGTCGTTCGAGCAGCTCGGCTGACATCATTGACTCGAACATGGTGCGCAATTTTTCGGGAGTTAGGATGCGGCCAATCGTGTTGGGTACCAGCTTCCACAGCCACAGATAGGGAAACATGCACTGCAGCAAGTTGGGCGCCGTCACGGCAGGATCAGCTTCGATGTAGCGGGTCATTTGGGTACTGCCACTACGTCCGCCGCTAATCACAAACAGCGGCGCAACAACCTGTGTTGCGTTTAACGCTTGCCCATATAGCAGCTCATCAAGCAGCCACGCTAACCCCTGAATCGGCGTCATTAGTAGCTTACGAACAATGCTAAGCGTGAGCCAAATCCTTGCTTGGCGAGACATGCCTGGGTTGATGGGTTCTACAGACCACGTCAGCCGCAGGTAGCGTTTGACTTGTGCTGTGTGTGGCCCCATGGGCGGTCGATGCCAGATTAGACAGGCAGCTGCATAAAGCGGCCATAAAACGAGATCAAGAGCAGCGATCGCAACTATCTGAATCGCCTTAAACGCCAGAGCAATCACTGGTGGTCTGGCTTGCGCATCGGTATCTATTGCCGAAGCCGAAATGTCCATAAAGAGTTTCATGTGGCCGACTTAACTTACACCTGTTAGCTATAAATCTAACAGGTGTAAGTTAAATGTCAACTGTATATTTGTGCGATAATAGACCCACCCTAAGGGCGAGCGATATGAGTGAACATTTGGCAGATACTCCAAAAGACCCGCGTGTGCGGCGAACGCGGCGGCTGTTGCAAGACTCTCTCAGCACACTTTTAGAAAAGAAATCGTTTGGCTCTGTCTCAATTACCGACATTTGTAAACAAGCTGATATTGCTCGCGTTACTTTTTACCAGCATTACGACAGTAAAGAAGCATTGCTGCTGGCGAGTGTTGCTGATTTCTTTGCAAACCTGCATCAGACAGTCAATCAAGATGCGCTTGATCGATATCTTGAGACGGGTGATATGAACGCACTCAAGTCGACACGTCAGATGGATTTAGCTGACCCAAGTCAGGTACGACTGATTGGTGTGGCATTGCAACACATTGGGGCAGCTGTCCGTAAGCTGGTGCTCGCATCATTCTTAGAAACCTATTCGCAACGCGAAACAGAGCTAGATGAGAAAGAGATACAAATACTGGCAACTTTTTATGTTGGGGGCATGTTGACCTTGTTTGAACAGTTTTTAAGCGGTCAGCTCACTGTTCCTCAATCTGAGGTCCAAATAGCGACGCTTACCTTTCTGCGCATCTTGAGACAAGGGGTTATTGAGTCAAGGGGGCATTCGATTTAGCGCGCGGCTACAGCTTTCGAGAGTCGCACGAATGCCCTTGGCTGACCGTGCATTTATGTGAGCACCATCCAAAACAAGAAATTCAACATTAGGCTCATGGCACCAATCACATGGTCAAATTGCTCAGCCGCACGCGGTAGTTTGATCGATAGCTTTTGAAAAACTAGAACATAGGCCAGCCAGCCGGCTGCAATGGTCAAGAGTGGTTTTACAACGTTGCTCAAGCTGTAGGCTTCGTAATAGAGACCATTGGCCAAAACTAAGCCGCTCAGTAACAGTACCAAAGCTGGCCAAAAACCTGGTTTTACAGGGTCTGCAGTCGGCTCTGAGGGCAGAAAAATAAATTTGGCAAATGAAACTGCCGTGCCAAATGCCGCAACGTTCATGCCAATAACCTGCCAGGGGACTAGATTTTTTGAGGTGAGTACCTTAGCGCCAAACCCGGCCAGTAACGGAAAGCCTGAGATGGAAAAACTTGCGATCGCTAATGCTATCCAAATAGATCTGGGGATAGGATTTTGCTTTAGCACTTTGATATTGCGACTGGGCAAATGGCCTGAAATCAAAAAAAGAGCCGATTTCACCAGACCATGGGTGAGCGCATAAAAGCCACCTACAGCCGGGGCTGCCAGGATAAACCCAAGCTGAGACACGGTGTGAAATGCAAGAATGCGCTTAGTATCGTTAGAAAATACAGCATAACTGACACCAAACAGCGCGGTGGCCACACCAAAAAAGCGAACGATAGTGTCAATTTCAGGTGCCATCAGGGCAAACCGCACGAGGGGATAGATACCCGCTTTGACCACCACACCCGATAGCAGAGCGGATATGGGGGTTTCTGTTTCAGAATGGGTGAGCGGCAGCCACAGCCCTGAAACAAAAATGCCGCCTTTGGTCAAAAGGCCAACAAAAATGAGGGCAATGGCCTCTGTTGATGCGTTTGCTAATCCTTCAAAAGCAAACGAATTGCTCGTTTGATACACCAGCACCGCACCGAGCAAGTAAAACAACATGGCTGTATTACTTACAAATAGATACCGGAGCCCCACCCAAATGGAGCGATCGGTTCGAGGGTAGGCAATCAGCAAGAATACAGCAATACTGATAACTTCTAGGGCCACATAAACACTGATCAAATCTGCACTGACAAAAACCGCATTCACGCTGCCAAGCAAAATAATGGCCTGGGTATAGAAGAACGCCCCCTTTCCACTTTGCCAGCAGTAAAGAATGACCGCTGTGGTGACAACGGCATTGGTCAAAATAAAGAAACCGCTCAGACCGTCAATCAGTATACTGACGCCAAAATTATCTAATAGTTGAAAACTGATGGGTGCGGGGTTGAGCACATGCCACAGGCCATAAGCGAACGAAATAAATGAAATTGCGATCGCTAAAATGCGATCTAATTTGGGCAGCAGATAAATGCTGAATCCTACGAATAAAGGCAGGACGAGCCAAATTAGGGCAAGAGCTTCATGGTCTATGATCATTTTTTCGTTCGCGGCACTCTATTTTAGGAATATCTCGCGGTGGACCAGCAGGGGTATCATAGACGTTGTCGTCGTGGCTCGTTAGTGACGAGGAAAAGCCAGGTTAGGGGTAATTACAAATGGGGAGTGATGCGATCTCGCAACTCCATACCAACGCTAATCCCAAGCCGCTCCGCTAACCAACACTTTGACCAACAAGACTCTCGATTCCCTCTGCATCCGTGGGTAACCCTGCAGTCAGCACCTCACAGCCGTCTTCGGTAACCAGCACATCATTCTCAATACGGATACCTCTGACATCTGCAAACTCGGCCAGACGCTCCCAGTTGACGATGTTGGCGTAGCGCTCTTGATTACCCTTGTCTTCTAAAATGCCCGGCACCTGATAAAACCCAGGCTCAATGGTTACTGCCATGCCAGCCTGCAACGGTCGATCCAGACGTAGAAACCCAAGACCAAACCGCTCGCTGCGCTTTCGGCCTGGCACGTACCCTGCCAAATCCCCAAGATCCTCCATATCATGCACATCCAGACCCAGCAAATGACCAACACCGTGGGGAAAAAACAGCGCATGGGCATCTTGTTCGACCAAATCATCTGGCTGACCGATAAGAATGCCTAGATCTACTAGCCCCGCTGCCAGAGTGCGGCAGGCCAACAGATGTAGCTCTCGATATTCCACACCCGGTTTTGCCGCTGCAATACACGCGTTATGAGCTGCCAGTACGACATCGTAGAGATCACGCTGAGTTGCTGAAAACTTGCCGCTGACAGGCCAGGTCCGGGTAATATCGGAGGCCCAACCCGTCTCAGTCTCTGCACCCACATCCGCCAATATGAGATCGTTTTCTCCTAGGGGGTGGTGATAATGGTTGTTGTGCAGTACCTCACCATGAACGGTAACAATACTGTTGTAGGCACAGGTCATAGCGTTTGCCATAATTACCTGCTCCATCACTGCCCGAATATGGGCCTCTGTGAGATTTTTTTCAGACGCTGTCGCCGCCATACCCGCTTTGTGGGCACTCACAGACACCTGAGCCGCACGACGCATTTCACCTAGAGCATGGTCGTCGTGACACATGCGCAGTTGAACAATCGCCTCAAGCAACGCCAAATCCTGTTCTTGAGATTGTTTTGCCATGGGAATCGAGCGGTCTAGCAGCTGTTCTTGCTGTAACGCCGTGGCGCTATCTTGCACTTTGAGGGTAGCTACTTGATCATTTGTAAAATGCTTTAAATCTTCTAACGGTAATGCTTTACCCGCACCAATTTTATTCGCTAACTCCGCACGGCTAGGGCTGGGACCGTGCCACAATGTCTGGGCCGGTGTGGCTTCATCCATAAACAACGTAAGATGGCCGTCTGCTAGATGAATCACAGCATTGTCCAGCGATAGCCCCGCAAAATAAAGAAAGTGACTACTAGGTCGAAATGGATGGGTATTTGCTGGGAAATTGCGAGGGGTGGCCTGACCCGACCAGAGTAAAACTGGATTGTCGAGCTGTTTGGCTAACCGCCGACGGCGCTTTTTGAGAGTTTTGGCGAGGGTCATTTTTAGAGGGAAATTTAAATTTTGAGCCATCTGGTCGAACTGCTTTGACAGATTCGAATCCAGGTGAGAGCGTTGACTCAAAATGGAGAACTACCCAATATCGTAACCGGGGCCTTTGATATGGTTAGGTGTGGCTGATACCGAGTTGAGTCAAAGTTAAAACCTATGGTGCCTGCAAATGATGCGGAAAAACTAATCTTAGACCTGGTCACCCCGGTTGCAGAGATAGAGGCGGTGGCGTTAAGCGACAGTCTAGGTCGGGTTTTAGGGCAACCCGTTAGCAGTCAGCTAGACTTTCCCCACTGGGATAATTCGGCGATGGATGGCTATGCCGTGCGGTATGACGATGTCGCTCAGGCCCCAGCAGCACTAACGGTCGTAGAAGAGATACCCACCGGCCAGGTACCCCAGCGCTCTATTCAACCAGGGGAGGCGGCTCGTATTTTTACTGGGGGGATGCTGCCAACTGGAGCAGATACCATTGTGATTCAAGAAAATACCCAACGAGAGGGTGACCTGGTCAACGTGTCAGCTGCCCCTACACCTGAGGCATTTGTTCGTAAAAAAGCTAGCTTTTATCAAGCCGGAGCAGAGCTGCTAGGGGCGAGAACCCGCATTGGCGCGGCTGAAATTGCCGTATTGGCAGCAGCCCAGTGTGTATCTGTACCGGTGTATCGCCGTCCCCGAGTCGCAATTTTATCAACGGGGGATGAGCTGGTAGATATCAATCAGCCCCTAGGACCTGGCCAGATTGTGGACTCTAACCGCTATGCCCTGGCAGCGCTGATCGCTCAAACAGGGGCAATACCACTGCCCATGGGTATTGTGCCAGACCAGCGGGCGGCCACACGACAGGCCATTGCCGAGGCCCTCGACCAGGCCGATATGGTGATTTCGTCGGGCGGGGTATCGGTCGGGGACTATGACTATGTGGATCAGATTCTGGCGGAGCTAGGGGCGACTATCCACATTCGTTCGGTGGCGGTAAAACCGGGTAAACCCCTGACGGTTGCCACCTTTGACAAAAGTAAGGGCCAGCAGCTTTATTTTGGACTGCCCGGCAATCCGGTTTCTTCACTGGTCAGTTTTTGGCGCTTTGTCCAGCCTGCCCTACGTAAGCTTGCAGGCGTCAAGCCAGACTGGTCACCGACATTTGTTTGGGCCACCACCCAGAGCGACCTAACGGCGGCTGGCAAGCGTGAGACCTATCTTTTGTTTCATCTATCGTTTGTTGAAAGTGTGTATCAATTTACTTTTGCGCGCGGAGGCCACAGTTCTGGAAACTTAGTCAACCTTAGCTGTACCAATGGGTTGGCCAGAGTACCGCTGGGGGAAACGCTGATTAAAGCTGGCAGTCGCGTCAAGGTTTTAGCGACAGAGCTATAAATTTCTAGGACATTGATATAGCAATCGACGGATGCATACGTTGATTGCGAGTCAGGTTAGCTGTTGTAATTTGGGGCTTTCAGGGATATCGATTGTCCTAACTAACCTGACAGATGCAATAGTATGCTTCTGGGACGAACAGTGTAGAAAGGGCTAAGATGGACGATAATTTTTGTCCTTGCCCTTAACCATTAGGGTTACTTTAGCGAATGACTGTATACACTATGGGTTCATTACGTTAAAGTAGCGCCATATTCAGCACAAATTTTCTCTGGCTGATAGTTTTATGAGCCCCAAACGCAATCGTCGCCGTCCGTCTAAGCCTGTTTCAATTCCGCGCAGTCGCTCGATACCCAAAAGAGTGCCGCCGCGTCCGTCGCCGTCTTATGCTGGGATGACGGCTGATGTACCCGCTCCGACTCACAGTGATGATGAACCACAGCGCTCGGGATTTAGGGGAGCGGTGCTGCTGCGATGGATTGGTAGCTGGCAGTTTTTACTGCTGACGACCGCAGTACTTTTGACTGGTTCTGTTGCGTTTGCGGTTACTAGCTTATTTCGGATGCCAAACCTGCCCAACTGTCGGGCAATTTTTTGGCCAACGGCTTCAGCGGCAATGCGGTTACAGTGTGCCGAATCCTATGCCGACCAGGGGAGCGTTGATTTTTTACTAGAAGCGATCGCACTGGTCGAAAAGCTACCCGACGATCATCCCCTACGCGCCGAAATTGATGCCAAAGTTGAGGGCTGGTCCAGCGAAATTCTAGACAGAGCTGATGATTTATTTCATCAAGGCGAACTGGAAGTTGCGATCGCAAATGCTCAAAAAATTCCAGAAAATACGGCAGCAGCTGACAAAGTAGAAACCTATGTTCGTCGTTGGCAGCGGGTGTGGGGTGAAGGGTCCGAGCTATTTGCAAAAGCTAAAGAGGAACTGATTGACGGCAACTTTAAGGAAACCTTTAGACTATCGGTGCTGCTGCTGGATGTTAGCAATGACTATTGGTCAGAAACAAAGTATGCCGAGCTGACCAGGCTCATCGCCATGGCCCGTGAGGATAGTCGCAAAATTAACAAGATTAAACAACTGGCAGACAACGGTACGGTTAGCAGCTTTAAGGAAGCACTTAAGCTCATCGGTTCTATTCAGTCTGAGAGTGTTCTCTACGATGAAGCAAAGACCCTCAAAAAGACACTAGCCACAGACATGCTAGAAGTAGCTGAGACCTTTTTGGCCCGCAAGCAGCTGCCCCAGGCAGAAGAGGTGTTGGCAGCTATTCCGCGCAATGAAGGACTAGACGAAGAAATCGCTGATTTTCAAGTCTTTATCGAAGCCTATCGTCGGGCCTGGAGTGGTGATGCTCTGGGTTTAGACTCTGCCATTACTCGATTGCAAAGCATGGGGCGCGAGCGTCCTCTCTATGAGCGGGCTCAGCTGTTGATTGGTCAGTGGCGGTCTGAAATTAGAGCCCTGGCACAGCTCGACATTGCCCGTCAGATTGCTGCCCCAGGGAATGTCAACGATCTGCGGCTGGCCATTAATGAGGCAAACCAGGTTAACCGTGAAAACCCACGGTGGCAAGAAGTCTCCACCCAAATCGATCAGTGGCAAGATCGGGTTGAGACAACAGAAGATTTGCCAATTCTCAATCGAGCCGATCAGCTCGCGGCTGTGGGCACCCCCGACGCCCTGCGACAGGCGATTCAAGAAGCACGCACAATTAGCTCTGAGCGGGCTCTAGGCGATGAAGTAGACAAACGGATTGATGGTTGGCAGGGCCGGATTGAAGCGATTGAAGATCGACCGCTGGTGGATCAGGCTCGTCGGCTAGCCGCATCAGGGAACTTATCGGGTGCGATCGCAACCGCATCACGCATTTCTCCAGGACGTTCGCTCTACAGTGAAATTCAAAACGATTTAGAAAACTGGCGTGACCAGCAACAAGGCCAGACCCTCATGCAAGAGGCCAACAGTATTGCCCGGTCAGGTAGTGCCAATGATTTAGCCAGAGCGATTGCAACAGCCAACCAAATCTCATCTAGCAGCCGTCAGTACAACAACGCGCTAGAGCAAATCAACAGCTGGAGTTGGGACTTATTAGACCTGGCCGATAGCGAAGCTCGTAACAGCCTGCCCCGTGCTATTCGTCTGGCCGAGCAAGTTCCTTCTCAGTCTAGTGCCTACGATACAGCCCTAAGCCGCATTGAGGTTTGGCAAACTGTTTTAGAGCGAGGTGCCGAAACCCAAGGCGTCTCTTCAGACTTTACTGAAGATGTATCAGACCAATGATCCTAGCTGCAATCAAGGCAGATTAACCGCAGCTACTCCAACTCTCAAGGCTTTGCAAAAAAAATCAGTTACATATTTCTCAGTAGAGCCTTCTCCACTTGTTGTAGCAGCGTATCGAGACGGGCTCCCTTTTTGAATAGCTGATCGATATCTGGTGAATCAGTCGTAGCCATCTGTGCCATTTCAATACTGGCTCGCACCAAGCTAAAGATAGGGCTATAGACAGCGGGTTGACCACCACCACCCCGTAGCTTTTTAGCTTTTTCGGCCAGTTCATCCAAAAGCGGTTCCCAATCTTGAGCAGCACTTGATTGAGCCTTTTTGCGCTTAGTCTTGGCGGGTGCTACGTCTGATTCGAGGGTGTCAATAATGGCGTTGTTGTCTTTGGCGATGAGGTAGGCCTGTTTGAGGGATGATTTGATGCCACTACCAAAGAAAATGTTGTACCAGCGAAAGAAGCCGTCATAGACGATCTTTCCTTTAAAGGGCAACAGAATAGTTTGTACTCGCACTGGCAAATCTCGTTTGTCCATAAAGGCATCCAAACCTTCCATGAGACCCAGCACAGCATAGGTGTTCTCTTTGTCGTCTATAAAAATGCTGTATTTTTTGAGGAGTCGTTCAATAAAAAAGTCACCCTGAACAAAGTTTTTCCATGTAGCGATGATGCTGAGTTTTTCGGTCTCTAGATTGTCTGGATTGTCTTGGATGAATTGATCAATTAGCTCAGGATGGTCAAAGAGATAATCTCTGACGATGATTTTTTCATCCATTGAACTGTCTGTGTAGGCTTTAACGTCCTTGACGTCTGGTAATAATTTTGCTTGCTGGCTAACGTACCATTGCAATGGCAGCATCAAATCAAAGAATAGCTGTACGTCAGCGGGGGCCAGTTTCATAGGGATGCTCAGGGCGGTGGTTCATTGATTACTGAGCAAATTAATGGGGTCTTAAGTACCGTGTCAAGCTCATGGTTTTGAGGGCTACTCCTAACTAGCTCCTGGACTCTGCCTGGAGCAAAGGCTGGTACTAGCAAAAACGGTTTAGGGCATACTCAAGAAATATTTACCTCCTAAACGCCTATTCCATGTCGCTTTGGCAGCTTTACTACCATTTTGTATGGTCTACTAAAAATCGTGAGTCCTTAATTACAGAGACCCACGAGCAGCTACTTTATCCAGATATTCGCAGTAGAGCTGATCGCCTTGGATGCATTCCCCATGCAATTAACGGCACTGAAAATCATATTCATTTGATTTTATCTATTCCACCACATCGATCAGTGTCTGAGGTAGTCAAGCAGCTGAAGGGTGGCAGCTCCTACACCTTAAACCAGCGATTACCCACAATGAGTAAATTTTACTGGCAAAAGGAATATGGTGTTTTTTCTTTAGGTCGTAGACAACTCGACAGAGCCATTCGGTATGTCCAAAATCAAAAAGAACATCATGCAACAGGTTCTGTGATTGAGATACTTGAGCAAACAAAGGGTCAATAATGGTTTGTGATTATGCTGATGCGATCGCACAGATAATCCTGGCTGGGGGCTATTCATCCACGCACGGTTCAAAACCGGGCGCTCATCGATGGCTGTCGCTCAAGCGACAAAACCACCAACCCCTTTAGCGGGTTTTGATTCAATTAGCCCTGTGTTTTGAACCCTGGGCGGCCCACGCCATCAGCCAATCGTTATGCCCGTATCCAGGCATCTCGGGCAGGTGCCATTCATCCACGCACGGTTCAAAACCGGGCGCTCATCGAAGGCTGTCGCTCAAGCGACAAAACCACCAACCCCTTTAGCGGGTTTTAATTCAATTAGCCCTGGGTTTTGAACCCTGGGCGGCCCACGCCATTAGCCAATCGTTATGCCCGTATTCATGCATCTCTGGCAGGTGCCATTCATCCACGCACGGTCCAAACCGGTCGCTCTTCGTTGGCTGTCGCTCAAGCGACAAAACTCCGAACCCCTTTAGCGGGTTTTAATTCAATTAGCCCTGGGTTTTGAACCCTGGGCTGGGCGGCCCACGCCATCAGCCAATCGT